>JACKCN010000005.1 GCA_020634015.1 Candidatus Delongbacteria bacterium
TACGACGCCATGGGCGAGAAAGCCTTCACCATGGAAGTGGGCGAGATCAGCGACCCGATCGCGCTGGGCAACAAGTGGAGCGTGATCAAGCTGCTCGAGAAACTGCCCAGCCGCCGCATGCGCCTGGACGAAGCCTCGACAAAGATTCGGTATGCCATGGAACGGGAAAAACGCGACGCGCTGGAAGCCGAGTTTCTGGCCAGGGCGAAGGCCGCGCACCCCACCATCATCAACGAACGGGCAGCCGAGATCGTCTATCAGCCCACGAAGTGAACACGGGCCCGGAGGTCCGCTGAGCCGGACACCCCGAGACATCGGACGACAACAGAACACCCACGCAATGCGTGGGTGTTTTCTTTTGTGTCGGTGGCGTGTGCTGCGTCCCCCGACTCACGCATCGCGCAGGTCCTGGGTCTCGTTGGCCGGCAGTTGTTTGCGATCGGGCTTGAGCAGCAGCAGGGGAATGTTGATCCGGTGCTTGAGCGTGCGCGACACACTGCCGAAGAGCAGGTCGCCAATGAAGGTGTGGCCGTGGGTCGCCATGGCCATCAGGTCGTAACGCGGGTCTTCCAGCTCCTTGAGGATCTCGCGGTCGGGCTCGCCGTTGCGCAGCAGCACCGTGGTCTTCACGCTTTCGCCTTGCAGGCGCTCCTTGTATCCGGCAAGGGTCTTGCGGGCCTTGGTGCGCAGGGCGCGATCCTGATCCAGGGTGTGGGCGTGGATCACATGCAGCAACACCACCTCCGCCTTGTTCTGTTGAGCCAGAACCGAGACATGGGAGACGATCGCCTCGTCCACGGGTGAACAGTCGATGGCGACCAGGATCCGGGTGTAGACCTGCATCTCAGGCTCCTCCGAACAGGGTGGAATACAACAGGTACAGATTGAGCGCGATCACGATGCCGGCGATGACCACCGCCGCGGTGAACTCGGCGGTTCCGCTGCGGAACACGCCCATCACGCCCTCGCGCCGACAGAGCAGCAGCAGGGGAATCAGGGTGAAGGGAAGCTGCATGCTGAGCACGACCTGGCTGAAGATCAGGATCTTGAAGGTGTCGGCATTCATCAGGATGATCAGGAAGGACGGCACCGCCGTGACGAAGACCGCCACCCGGTAGAGAAGAGTGCGCGGATCCTCGGGGCGCCCCAGGAATCCGGTGATCACATTGGCCTCGGCCAGCGAGGATGTGACACTGGACCCCACTCCGGCAAAGACCAGGGCAATGGCGAAGAGCAGTTCGGCCATGTGCCCGGCCAGCGGGCGCAGGGTCTCGGAAGCCTGTTCGATGCTGCTGACCACCACCCCGTTGCCGGCGAAGACCGCCGCGGCCACGATGATCATCGCTGAGTTGACGACCCAGCCCAGCAGCATGGCGATGGAGGTGTCCAGCTTCTCGAAATGCAGCAGCGACTGCTTCTCCACCGGGGTGACTCCCCAGGCGCGGCTGTGGATCACGTTGGAATGCAGGAAGATGTTGTGTGGCATCACCACCGCGCCCAGCATGGCCATGGCCACGTAGATGCTTTCGCTGTCGAGACGCGGAATCACCACGGCCGGCAGCAGCTCGGCCCAGTTGGGGTCCACCAGCCAGATCTCGATCAGGTAACACAGGCTGATGATGCCCAGAAAGCCCATGATGATCGCTTCCAGCCGCAGGTAGCGCTGGCTGACCACCAGAAAGATCTCGAGGAAGACGGTGAGCAGCGCGCCCATCCAGAGCGGCATGCCCAGCAGCAGGTAGAAGCCGATCGCGCCGCCCAGCAGTTCCGCCACGTCGGTGGCCATGCAGGCCAGCACCACGGTCACGCCCAGGAAATTCGCCACGGGCCGGGGAAAGTGCTCACGGATGTTGGCCGCCAGCGATTTGCCGGTGGCGATGCCCAGCTTGGCCGCCATGTGCTGGATCACGATCAGCATGGCCGTGCTGAGCGTGATCACCCAGAGCAGCGAATACCCGAAGCGCGAGCCGCCCTCGATGTTGGTGGCCCAGTTGCCCGGATCGATGAATCCCACCGTGACCAGGAATCCCGGGCCCAGAAAACGCAGCAGGGTGCGGAAGGGGTTCAGACGGGGTGCGTTGGCCAGGGTCTGCTCGGCGGCGTCAAGGATATCCCGGTTGGGGATGTTGCTCATTGGCCCAGAGCCTCAAGCAGGTCGTGGATCAGGTCGTCTTCGTGTTCCAGGCCCACGGACAGACGCAACAGCCCGTCACCGATACCCAGGCGACGGCGCTCGGCGGGGTCCAGTCCCTTGTGGGAGGTGGCCGCGGGCTGGCAGATGGTGGTATCCACCCCGCCCAGACTGAGTGCGGGCACGATCAGGCGCAGCGACCGCATGAAAGCCATCGGATCGCGCCTGTTCTCCAGTTCGAAGGAGAGCATTCCCCCGAATCCCGACATCTGGCCGCGCGCAAGAGCGTGGCCCGGATGACTCTCAAGACCCGGATAATGCACGGCCTTGATGGCCCGATGGTCCGCCAGAAAGGCAGCCAGTACTCCGGCCGTGCGATTCTGGGCCTCGACCCGCACGAAGAGAGTCTTCAGACTGCGTTCCAGCAGATGGCAATCCAGCGCATTGAGGTTGCCGCCGTAGTTGCGTGCCTTGCCCATGACACGAGCGATCAGCTGGGAATCGCCCAATACCACCCCGCAACTCAGGTCGCTGTGTCCACCCAGATACTTGGTACCGCTGTGGATCACCAGATCGAAACCCAGCTCGAGCGGGTTCTGGTTCACGGGGGTGGCGAAGGTATTGTCAATGACCGCCAGGACGCCCCGTGACCGGGCAAGAGTCGCGATGGCGCGCAGGTCCACCACGTCCAGACGGGGATTTGTGGGCGACTCCACCATCAACACGCGCGTGTTCACATCCAGGGCGCGCTCGACGTCCGCGGGCGTGCCCGGACAGAATCGCACCTGCATCCCGAGACGCGCCAGTTCTCCCTGGCCGAATCCGCTGGTGCCGCCGTATACTCCTTCCTGGATCACCACACCATCCCCGGGGTCGAGCAGGGCCAGCAGACAGGTGGTGATCGCGGCCATGCCCGATGAGAACAGCAGGCCGTCCTCGGCTCCTTCCAGGGCAGCCAGCCGCCCGATCACGCTGCGTTGGTCGTCCGTGTTGAAATAGCGCGGGTACATCAACTGATCGTCGTCGAGGTAGCGGTAGGCCGTGGAAGGCTGGATCGGATTGACCAGACCACGCCCGGTCTGCTTGCTGATGCCGTGGATGCAGCGTGTCGCCTTGTTCATGGATGATTCCCGGATTGGAATGTGATGACGACCTTGCCCACCACGCGGCGCTCTTCCAGTTCGAGGTGAGCGTCGGCGATGGCTTCCGGTGCAAAGGCCCGATGGATCACGGGGCGCAGTTCGCCGCGCTCCACGTGGAACATGATCCGCGAGAAATTGTCCAGGGTGCCCATGGTGCTGCCGATGAGGCGCTGGTGCTTGATGAACAGGTGGCGCACATCGAACTGGAGCATCGGGCCGGAACTGCCTCCGCAGGTCACGTAACTGCCTCCGCGCGCCAGTGCGCCCAGAGATGCGGCAAAGGTGTCGGCGCCCACATGGTCCACGACCACCGCAACCCCGGCCCCGCCCGTGAGCGACTTGACCGTGGCGCGCAAGTCGTCGCGTGTGTGATCCACGACCGCGTCGGCCCCCATCTCAAGCAGGCGTGCGCACTTCTCGGCTCCACCGGCAACGGCGATCACGCGCAGGCCATGCAGGCGCGCGATCTGCAGAGCCGCGATGCCCGTCCCGGATGCGGCGGCCTGAATCAGCACCCAGTCGCCGGGTCGGTGGCTCACCTTGTCATTCAGCATGTGCCAGCTGGTGAGCCAGGAAAGCGGAAAGGCCGCCGCCTCTTCCCAGGACAGACTGGAGGGCTTGGGAAAGAGGCAGGCCGCGGGCACGACCACCTCCTCGGCCATGCCGCCGGGGCGGTTCTCGCCGAAGATCCTGAACTGGCGACAGAGGTTCTGCCGGCCGGCGCGGCAGGGCTCGCAGGCGCCGCAGAAGGTGGCAGGGAACACGACCACCTCGTCACCCAGTGCCCAGCCTTCGACCCCGGCACCCAGAGTTTGAATCTGGCCAGCCATGTCGCTTCCGGGAATGAAGGGCAATGGAATCTTCAGGCCGGGGTGGCCCCGACGCACCCAGAGATCCAGGTGGTTGAGTGCCGCGGCGCGAATGCGCAGGCGTACCTCGCCGATTCCCGGCTGGGGAACAGGAAGATCACGGAGTTCGAGGACCTCGGCGCCGCCATGGCTAGGAATGACAATGGCTTTCATGGGAATCCCGGGTTACAGGATGTCGCTCGCAGGGGAAGCCCAATGGTATGGAATTCTGTCCACAGGGCAAAAGCAGCGTGTGCCAAACCGGGCAGGGAGCTCCGTCCACGGATCGTTCATCGCCCCGGGTCGGGCCCGGATTCCGCGACCTTGGTCTGTACCGCCTCGAAGGCCTCACGCCGGCCGCGGGCGGCCTTTTCGCCCAGATACTCCGATGGTCTGAGACCGCACAGACACTCGAGAAGACTCTGGCGGACACGGCTTGACTGCCCAGGAGCAATCAGGGCGACCCTCGTGGGTCGCCCTGATTCAGGAATCTACTCGTCGTCGCCCTCATCGGGGGACTCATCCGCGCCATCCGGGGCACCGTCCGCGCTCTCGTCGAGAGCGTCCACATCCAGTTCCTCGTCTTCGGGAATCACCCGGTCGACACTGGCGATGCGGTCGCCCTCGTCCAGACGGATCAGGCGCACACCCTGGGTGGCGCGACCGATCACGCGGATCTGGCTGCAGGACTGGCGGATCAGCACGCCCTGCTCGCTGATGATGACCAGGTCGTGCTCGTCGGTGACTTCCTTCATCGCCACCAGCGGCCCGGTCCGCGTCGAGACCTTCAGGGTCATCACGCCCTTGCCGCCTCGTTTGGTCACCCGGTAATCGGAGAGCGCGCTGCGCTTGCCCATGCCGGTCTCGGTCACCACCAGAATCTGGGCTTCCTTGTTCGAGGTCACCACCATGTCCACCACCTTCACGCCTTCGTCCAGGCTGACGCCCTTGACACCGGCGGCCGTGCGGCCCATGGGGCGGATCTCCTTCTCGTGGAAGCGGATCGCCTTGCCCTCGTTGGTGCCCAGCACCACTTCGTGATCGCCCGAGGTGATCTTGCTGTCGATCAGGCGGTCGTCGTCGTTGATGTTGATCGCTCGGATGCCCGCACGACGCGGCCGGCTGTAGGACTCGAGCGAGGTCTTCTTGACGATGCCCTTCTCGGTGCACATCATCACATACTGGTTCTCGTCGAACTTCTTGACGTTGATCACCGCGGCGATCTGCTCGTCCTTGGGCTTCTCCAGCAGGTTGACGATCGCCCGGCCCTTGCTGGCCTTGCCCGCGGTGGGAATCTCGTGCACCTTGAGCCAGTAACACTGCCCGTTCTCGGTGAAGAAGAGCATGTAATTGTGGGTCGAGGCGATGAACATGTGCTCGATGTAGTCCAATTCGCGCGTACCGGCGCCCGTGCTGCCGCGGCCGCCCCGGTTCTGCTTGCGGAAACCATTCACCGGGAAGCGCTTGATGAAGCCGTCCTTGGAAATGGTGACCACCACATCCTCTTCGGCGATCATGTCCTCTATGGTGAACTCTTCGGCAGACGCCAGGATCTCGGTGCGGCGTGCATCGCCATAACGCTCCACCAGCTCGTCGAGCTCTTCCTTGATGATGGCGCGCTGACGGGTCTCGTCGGCCAGAATCGACTTCAGCTCCACGATCAGCTCGCGCAGAGCCTTGAGCTCCTGCACCAGCTTGTCGCGTTCGAGCCCCGTGAGACGCTGCAGACGCATGTCCAGAATCGCGCGGGCCTGGATCTCGCTGAGACCGAAGCGCTCCATCAATCCGTTGCGGGCTTCCTCGGGAGTCTTGCTGGCCCGGATCAGGCGCACCACTTCGTCGATGTGATCCAGCGCGATCTGCAGGCCTTCCAGAATGTGCGCACGGGCTTCGGCCTTGTTCAGCTCGAAGCGTGTCCGGCGCACGATCACTTCCAGGCGGTGCAGGATGAACTGCTCCATCACCTGCTTCAGAGTCAACACACGGGGCTGGCCCTTGACCAGCGCCAGCATGATCACGCCAAAGGTGGTCTGCATCTGGGTGTGTTTGTAGAGCTGGTTCAGCACCACCTTGCCGACCGCATCACGCTTGAGTTCGATGACCAGGCGCATGCCGTCGCGATCGCTCTCGTCGCGGATGTCGGAGATGCCGCTGATCTTCTTGTCACGCACCAGTTCCACGATCTTCTCGATCAGGCGTGTCTTGTTCACCTGGTAGGGAATCTCGCTGACGATGATGCTGTCCTTGTTGCCGCGGCCGGTCTCGATGGACGCGCGGGCCCGTACCAGCACGCGCCCGCGGCCCGTGTGATACGCGCTGCGGATGCCGTCACGCCCATAGATGTAGGCGCCCGTCGGGAAGTCGGGACCCTTGACGTACTGCATCAGCTCGTCAATCGTGATCGCCGGGTTGTCCAGCAGCGCCTTGATGCCCAGACTGACCTCGGTGAGGTTGTGGGGCGGAAAGTTGGTGGCCATGCCCACCGCGATGCCCGTGCTGCCGTTGACCAGCAGATTGGGCAGCCGCGCGGGAAGCACCGTGGGCTCCTGCAGGCTGTCGTCGTAGTTGGGAATGAAATCGACGGTTTCCCGGTCGATGTCCTGAAGGATCTCCTCGGCGGTCTTCTGGAAGCGCACCTCGGTGTATCGCATGGCGGCGGCGCCGTCGCCGTCGATCGACCCGAAGTTGCCCTGCCCGTCGATCAGCGGATAGCGCAGGCTGAAGTCCTGCACCATGCGCACCACCGAGTCATAGATCGCCCCGTCGCCGTGGGGATGGAACTTGCCCATCACCTCGCCCACGATGCGCGCGCTTTTCTTGTAGGGCTTGTTGCTGGCCATGCCCAGTTCGCTCATCCCGAAGAGGATGCGCCGGTGCACGGGCTTCAGGCCGTCGCGCACATCGGGCAAGGCTCGCTGGACGATTACCGACATGGAATAGTCCAGGTAGGAGGTTTTCATCTCCTCTTCGATGCTGCGATCGAAGATCTTCTGTCCGTCGCCGATCATGCTTTCCTCATTCCTGGGTCCGGGAGAAAGGACTTATCCACAGACCGCTATGGCGTTCCAACTCAAGGCCTGAATCAGCCTGCTGTCAGATGCCGTTTCCCAATAGACTGGTTTTACTGCGCTTGACAATCCCGTCTGCGGCAATTTTTCCTGCCGGGGACTTGACAAGCAGGTTGTTCGCTCTTGCCCCACGAGTTATCCACAAGTTGGGCCCAACGAACTAGACGTCCAGGTTCTTCACATACTTGGCGTTGGTCTCGATGAAACGCCGGCGGGGCTCCACTTCGTCGCCCATCAGGACGGTGAACATTTCATCGGCGGCCATCGCGTCGCCCAGGGTCACCCGCACCAGCGAGCGCTTCTCCGGATCCATGGTGGTGGCCCAGAGCTGCTCCGGGTTCATCTCGCCCAGACCCTTGTAGCGCTGGAGGTTGCTGCCCTTGCGTCCGTATTCCATGAACTGGTTGTAGAACTCCCGCGGGTTCTCGACGGTCAGTTCTTCGGAGTCTTCCTTCTTGTCACCCACCCCGATGCCCAGGTGTTTGCCCTTGAGCAACTGGTTGATGCGGTCGCAGATCTGCACCAGCTCGTGGAACTCGTGGACATTGCAGGAACGCAGCTCGGCCAGGTCGATCCCCAGGTGCGTGCAGAGGCGCCGCTCGTGGTCGCCCGTCTGCACCTCGGGCTGGAAACCATCCTCACCGAAGCTGTCGCTCAGATTCATCGAGTGGGCATGCTGGGCCGAGAAGGCCAGGTAATCGCGGGCCAGGTCCATGTCGAACAGCGAGGGCAGGAAGTTCTCGATCATCCGGAAGGTGCGCACCTCACGGAAGAAGCGGTCCAGCGCCTGCTCCAGCTTGTGACTCAGGTCCAGCAGGCGCACGGCCTCGGTCCGGCTGCTGGGCTTGCCACCGATCAGCACCCGGGCCTTCTTGAAACTGTTTTCCATGTGGAGTTGCTTCAGCTCCTCCTCGGAGGCCACATAGGTTTCGTTCTTGCCGCTGCCCAGCTTGTAGAGCGGGGGCTGGGCGATGTAGACGAAACCCTGCCGGATCAGCTCGTTCATGTTGCGGTAGAAGAATGTCAGCAGAAGAGTCCTGATGTGGCTGCCGTCCACGTCCGCGTCAGTCATGATGATGATCTTGTGATACCGCAGACGTTCCATCTCGAAATCTTCGGTGGACAGGCCCGTGCCCAGGGCCTGGACCATGGTCTTGATTTCCTCGTTGGCCAGGATCTTGTCCACGCGTGCCTTTTCCACGTTGAGGATCTTGCCGCGCAGGGGCAGGATCGCCTGGAAACGCCGGTCGCGCCCCATCTTGGCACTGCCGCCGGCGCTGTCACCCTCCACCAGGTAGATTTCGCAGTGGCTGGGGTCCTTGAGGCTGCAGTCGGCCAGCTTGCCCGGCAGGCTGCCCGATTCGAGCGCGCTCTTGCGGCGCACCAGATCGCGTGCCTTGCGGGCGGCGTCGTGGGCGCGATGGGTGGACACGCACTTGTCCAGAATCGCCTTGATCAGCCGCGGATTCTGCTCGAAGTAGTCACACAGCTTCTCGTAGACCAGGATTTCGACGGCGCTCTTGACCTCGCTGTTGCCCAGCTTGGTCTTGGTCTGGCCCTCGAACTGGGGTTCCTGCACCTTCACGCTGACCACGCAGGTCAGTCCCTCGCGCACGTCGTTGCCGCTGAGGGTGAACTTCTCCTTGCGGTAGCTGGGGTTCTCGCCGAAGTACTTGTTCAGCGTGCGGGTCAATCCGCTGCGCAGACCCGTGAGGTGCGTGCCGCCCTCGATGGTGTTGATGTTGTTGGTGAAGGTGAGCACGGTTTCGTTGTAGGAGCTGTTGTACACCAGCGCCACTTCCACCGGGATGCCGTCCTTCTCGCCCTCGATGTAGATCGGGCGGGGAAAGAGACTGGTGCGCGACTTGTCCAGGAATTCGACGAAACTGACCAGGCCGCCCTTGGCCAGGAACTCTTCCTTGCGCTTCTCCTCGCCGCGCTCGTCGGTCATGGTGATCTTGAGGCCCTTGTTCAGGAAGGCCAGTTCGCGCAGGCGCAGGGCCAGCACGTCAAAGGAGAACACGGTTTCCTGGAAGATCTGCTCGTCGGGCAGGAAGGTGACCGTGGTGCCACGCTTGCGCGTGTCGCCCACCATGGTCACCGGTCCATCGGGCACACCGCGGTGGTAACTCTGCTGGTGCATCTTGCCATTGAGGTGCACGGTCACGCGCTGCCATTCGGACAGGGCGTTGACCACGCTCACACCCACACCATGCAGACCGCCGGACACCTTGTAGCTGTCCTTGTCGAACTTGCCGCCCGCATGCAGCACGGTCATCACCACTTCCAGGGCACTCTTGCCCTCGGTGGCGTGCATGTCCACGGGAATGCCGCGGCCGTTGTCCGCCACGGACACACTGCCGTCGATGTGCAGGGTGATGTCGATCTGGTCACAATGACCGGCCATCGCCTCGTCGATGGAGTTGTCCACCACTTCCTGCACCAGGTGATGCAGGCCGCGCGAGGTGATGTCGCCAATGTACATGGCCGGGCGCTTGCGCACCGCTTCCAGGCCCTTGAGTACGGTGATTGAACTGGCGCCGTAGGTCGATTGCTTGCTCATCCGCAGTCCTATCTGAAATGTATGTCCCGCACGGCCTCGCGCCCGGCGGCCGTGTTGAGCTTGTCGATCAGCTCCGCCTTGAGTCCCGCCAGTTCGCTGCGCCACACCGGGTGACTGACCCGCAGCAGCAGGACCCCGCCCTCGATGCGCAGGGCCTCGGTATTGCGTGCGATGTCGTCGCCCACCAATTCGGGCCAGCGCTTGAGCAGCAGGGCATCTTCGAGCCGCTTGCGCGTGTGGCGGTCGAACAGGCCACCCAGCACCGAATCGAGGGCCTGGGGTTTGCGTTCCACGTGATCCAGATCGCGCCGGTGGCGCCGCGGGCGTGCCGCTTCGCCCCATCGTCCATCAGGTTGATCAGCCATTGGCCAACTCCCTGTACGTGCCGTGTTCACACAGGAAAACCTGGCTGTCCCGGCGACCCAGGACATCCAGGTGACGTGTACTGGTGGTGGTGATCAGCATCTGCAGGTGGGTTCCCACCCTTTCTCCGATCAATGCGATACGCTCGTCGTCGAGCACCCCGAACAGGTCATCCAGCAACAGCAGGGGCCGTTCTCCCGTGATCTGTTCCAGGATGCGCGTTTCCGCCAGGACCAGGCCCAGCATGAACAGTTTGTGCTGCCCCTGGCTGCCGAAGTCGCGCAGGCTGCGGCCATCCAGCCGGAAGTCCAGTTCGTCCCGGTGGGGTCCCAGGGTGGTGCCGCCACGGGCCCGGTCGCGCTCGCGCCGACTCTGGAATTCGCGGCGCAGGGCCGCTACATCCTGATGCTCACCCAGACCGGACCGATAGCGCAGGTCCACCTCGAGACCCTGTCCGAATTCCTCGCGGTAGATGCTGCGGAACAGGGGCACCCAGTCTTCCAGAAACTGGCGGCGCCTGTCCGTGATCTCCACGGCGCGCAGGGCCAGCTCGTTTTCCCAGGCATCCAGGCCCGCCGCATCCGCGGACCGGACCCGATTGAGCAGCAGGGCGTTGCGCTGACGCAGGGCCCGCTGAAAGCGTTGCAGGCTGTCCAGATACGTCACGCTGCCAAAGCAGATCAACTGATCCAGAAACCGTCTGCGCTGTTCCGGCCCACCCTGGCTGATGACCACCTTCTCGGGAGACAGCAGCACCAGGGGAAACTGGCCGAAGAGCTGGGCCCGGCCGCGAACCGGATCGCCATCCAGCCCGAATTCCAGACCGCCTCGGCCGCCACTCGCCGTGGCGGAACGACGTCCGCGAAGGTCACTGTCGAAACTTGCTGAGAGTGAAAACTGCGATTGACCGTCCATGACCAGCTGGTCGTTGCGGTTCCGGCGGAAGCTGCGGGTGATGCAAAGCAGATGGACCGACTCGAGCAGATTGGTCTTGCCCTGCCCGTTGGCCCCAAGGATCACGATGCGCGGCTGTTCGAATTCGAGCGCCGCTTCCTCGATGTTGCGGAAGCAGCGCACGGCAATGCGCCGAAGTTTCACCCGTCCGCCGTCTGGCTAGCGCATCAGCCGGACCGGCATCAGCAGCATCAGGTAATCCTCGTTCTCACGATTCAGTTCGGGCAGCACCAGCGCGGCCTTGTCCTGGGTGCCGAACTTGATGACCACATCCTCGGTGGGCACGTGTTTCAGCAGCTGTTCCAGGTAGGTGGCGTTGAAGGCGATCTCGAGGGCGTCGCCGTTGTAGTCCACGTCCAGTTCGGTGTGGGCGCGGCTGCCGACTTCGTTGTCCTCGGCACTGGCCACCAGGCGGTTCTCGCTGAGGCCCAGGGTGATCTGCCGGGTGATGCTGTTGGCGCAGTGGGCCACCTGCTTGATCATGCGTGACACGGCGGCGCGGTTGGCCTGCAGGATGTTGGAATTGTCCTGGGGAATCACGCCTTCGTAGGCGGGATAGTTGCCCTCGATCAGCCGGGAATAGATCACGCTGTCCTTCAGCCGAAAGGCCAGATGGTTGCGTGCCATGCCGAAGAGCAGCACCTCGTCGTTGCTGGTGATGCTGCGGGCCACCAGATTCAGTGCCTTCACGGGCACCACCACGGAACCGATGGCTCCCTGGCCGGAATAGGTTGTGTCACGGATGCGCACCAGGCGATGCCCGTCGGTGGCTACCAGATTCAGCGACTCGGCCTGGAATTCGAACAGAACGCCCGTGAGCACGGGGCGCAGCTCGTCGGCGGAGACCGCGAAGCCCAGGCGCTCGATGTGGTCCTTGAGGCGCTCGCCAGCCATTTCGATTTCGGACTGGACGGCGATCTCGGGCAGCACCGGGAAGCTCTCGGGGCTTTCGGAAGGCAGGTGGAAATGGCTGGCGCCGCTGCGCAGCTCGACCTGGTTGTTCTTGTCGGAGGCCAGGCTGAGGATGCTGTCGTCCAGCTCGCGGACGATGTCCAGCAGGCGCTTGGCGGGGATGGCCAGTTCACCGTCCTTCTCTCCCCCGACGCTGAGCGTGGAGGAAATCGAGATCTCCAGATCCGTGGCGGTCAGCTCCAGCTCATTGCCCGACAGGCGAAAGAGGATGCTGTTGAGAATCGGGTGGGTGGTCTTGTTGGGGACCACGGCGAAGAGCTTCTGAATGCATGCCAGAAAGTCCTTTTGGGGGACGGTGAATCTCATGGCAGGTCCTTAAGCAGGATGGTGTTCTTCAAATATCAATTCAGTCGTAATCGTAGAGCCGTGGATATGTGGACAAACTCCCGGCCGCGATTTTCAAACCCTTTCAGAACAGCACTTTAGGTGCAAAACCGGAGTGCCGGGCATTGTGGAAGGATGAGGCGAAAAAGTACGAAAGAGGGCCCGCTTCCACAACGAACCGGTGAGTGTTGGCAGCTTGTCGCCCAGTTGTGCGCGGGCGTCGACCACCATGCCCGGGTTGTCCACATGCGTGTGTGGACAACTTGATCGGGCGCAGGTCTCCATTGGAGTCGAAATCGGGGTCAGAAAGAGCTGGCAACGCCGGAAAATCCCGGGAGCATGGGCGTGTCACGAGAGACTCACCACCTTCTACTGGGTCAGATCGATCTGGTGGAGGATCTGTTCCACATCCACCCGGAATGAGTTGTCACGGTTCATGGAATCTTCTACCGTCTTCACCGCATGGATCACGGTGCTGTGGTCGCGTCGACCGAAGTGCAGAGCGATGTTGCGCAGCGAGTGACGGGTGAGCTTGTGGCAGATGTACATCGCCACCTGGCGGGCGCTGGCGATTTCCTTCTTGCGGCTGCGATCCTTCAGATCGGGCAGCGGCATGCCATAGTACGCGGCCGTCTTCTCGGCGATGGTCTCCAGGCTTACCTGGTAGCGTCGGCGCGGTGCGATGCCCCTGACGACCTTCTTGACCAGTTCCATGCTGACCTGGTGGTTCAGCAGGCTGCTCTGCGCGATGAGCTGGATCAGGGCGCCTTCCAGGTCACGCACGTTGGTGGTGATGTGGCTGGCGATGTAATCCACCACGTCGCCGGCCAGGTGCACACGCTGCTCGTCGGCGCGCTTGGTCAGAATGGCCACGCGTGTTTCGTAGTCGGGCAGGGTCAGCTCCGTGACCAGACCCGAGGCGAAACGGCTCGTGAGCCGCTCGTCCAGGTCTTCCAGGTCCTTGGGTGGGCGGTCGGATGACAGGATGATCTTCTTGCCTGCCTGATACAGACTGTTGAAGGTGTGGAAGAACTCGGTCTGGGTGCGTTCCTTGCCCATGATGAACTGGATGTCATCCAGAATCAGCATGTCCACATTGCGGAAGTTCTGGGCGAAGTCCGTGGTGCGCTTGTGCTTGATGGACTCGATGAACTGGTTGATGAACTGCTCGCTGGTGATGTAGATCACCCGGCTGAGAGTGCCCTGACGAATGCAGTAGTCCCCGATCGCCTGGATCAGATGGGTCTTGCCGTACCCGCTTCCTCCGTAGACGAAGTAGGGGTTGAAGGGCGTGGTCAGCGGCGATTCGGCAATCGACCGGGCCGCGGCCAGGGCAAAGCGGTTGCTGTCGCCCTCGATGTAGTTGTCGAAGCGATACTTCGGGTTCAGGTTGTTGCGCTGCTGGGGGTGAAGCGGCGACTGGGGAGCACTGTCCAGGATCAGCTTTTCGGGCCGGGACTCGGCTTCCGGGACATCACGCACGATGTCCAGCACGGACCCTTCGCCCAGAACATCCCAGAGGGCGCGGTCGATCACGGTGCGGTGTTTGGAAATGAAGTACTCGGCGAAAAAGGTGGCGGGAGCCCTCAGGATCAAGCGACCTTCTTCCAGGCCGATGGGCACCAGCTTGGACAGCCAGATCTCCTTCAGCTTGCCGGAGGAGTCCAGACGATGGGCCTGTTCCACGAACCGTTCCCAGGCAATTTTTGCCGAAAGGGGAGAGTCTGACTCTTGAAAGACAGGTTGCACGAGAGTTATCCACAGATTATAAACGAGGTAATCAGCACCATTCTGGCGAGTGGGCGAGAATATACCGCAGCACCCTGACCGAGGCAAGGAGGATTGGCCGGACACGCGTCCAAGTTTCGAGAAAATGTCATTTGCCAATCGAAGTTCAATGATTACAGATACTAGGGAAGAAGCTGAATTTTTCTGACCTGGAGTACAATTTGAGCATTGGATCTTGGGCTTGTTTTTCGTAGACCGCCCAACAGGGGAAAAAATCCAGTCCGGATCACACCAACCCGGAAGTTATACACGATTAAAACGCTTTCATGCGCGACGATGGATATATCCGATTAGCCGTGCCGTTCCCTGCTTGTTTTTGTTGCTCATGCGTCAGTCATGGTTCGATCATCGCGCAGTCCTGCGACGGCTCCTCCGGGCTCCCATGCCATTGCGTACCAGTTGGATCCAACGGCTCCCGGCTGTGAAGCTGAGGCGCCCAGTTTCAGCTTGATCTGACCAATTCCTTGATTTACATTGACTTCTGCCGATAAGCTCAGTGATATTCAGGCAATCGGACAACAGGGGTTTTGGTGATGAGAACTTTCATCAAGAAAGACATCGTCGAACTGACGATGGAGAGGACCGGGCTCAAGCAACCGGAAACTGCCCGAACCGTGGACGCCCTGTTTACAGTTTTGCGGGAGATCATGTCGGGGGCCGGTCCCGAGTGCCGCATCGAAGTCCGGGACTTCGGCGTGTTCGAGGTGAAGCGTACCAAGGCGAAACCCAAGGCGCGCAATCCCAAGACCAACGAGATCGTCTACGTGCCGCCCCGGCGCAAGACCCACTTCCGCCCGGGCAAGCTGCTCAAGGAATCCTTGAGAATGCCCCTTGACGACGAAGACGGCGACGCCTGATCCCAGAAGATCCACCCATGACACGGGACGTTCCCTCCGGATCGTCCCGTGTCTCTCTCCGGCATTGTCCTTCCCGATTCCGTGCTTCATCTTGCCGGGCGGCACCCCGCCGTCAACCGAGAGGACCAAGGCATGACACACCGCAACCAGACACTGGCCATCGCGCTCGCCATCCTGCTGGCCGTGCTGGCGGGAGCCCTGCTGGGTGATCCGCTGCTTCCGTTCTTCACATGGGGCGGGCAATTGTTCATCCGGCTGCTGAAAATGGTCATCGTGCCCCTGATCTTCTCCTCGCTGATCGTGGGAGTCGTGGGTGCCGGAGAGACTGGAGGTCTGGGGCGTCTGGGATTGAAGACCATGGTCTGGTATCTGACGACCACCACCTTGGCCATTCTCGCCGCTCTGCTGGTCTTCAATCTGCTGGATCCGGGAATCGGGGCCGCGCCCGCGAGCACGGTGCTGCCCGAGATCACACCCGCAACCGATGCGACCGTGCCCGCGATCCTGTTGCGCATGGTGCCCACCAACATCGTGGACGCCATGGCTCGCACGGATACTCTCGCGGTGATCTTCTTCGCGCTGCTGTTCGGGATCTCGGCCAGCCAGTTGCCCGCTGCCGGGCGTCAGCGAGTCGGTGATCTGTTCCGCACCCTGCTGGACATCATGCTGGGAATCACCCACTGGGTGATTCTGGTGGCCCCGATCGGGATCTTCTGTCTGGTTGGTGGCGCGGTGGCCAACCTGGGTCTGGGACTGTTCGCCGGTCTGGTGAAGTACTTCATCACGGTGCTGCTGGCCATGAGTGTGCACTCACTTTTCGTCCTGCCGCTGCTGCTGCGCATGGTGGGCGGCATCCGTCCCTGGCGGTTCGGAACCGCCATGGGACCTTCTCTGCTGATGGCATTCTCCACCAGCTCTTCCAATGCCACCCTGCCTGTGACCATCAGTTGCGCCGAGGAGCGGGCAGGCATCAGCAACCGGATTTCCTCGTTCGTGATTCCTCTGGGAGCCACGATCAACATGGATGGCACGGCCCTGTATGAATGTGGAGTGGCCCTGTTCGTGGCCCAGTATTACGGGCTGGAGCTGGGTATGGGACAGCAGGTGATTCTGGTGTTCACCTGTCTGATGACATCGATTGCCGTCGCCGGCATTCCAATGGCGTCCATTGCCCTGATTCCCATCGTGCTGGCGGCCGTTGGCTTGCCCGAATCGGGCATCGCCCTGGTGATCGTGCTGGACCGGGTTCTGGACATGTGCCGCACCGCGGTCAATGTCTGGTCCGACTCCTGCGGTGCTGCCGTGATCGCCTCCAGCGAAGGCGAGTCCTTCCCGGCCCGCGTCAACTGGCGTGACTGAAGCAGAATGACCGCGCGCAAGCTGGTGGCATGATGGCCATCACAGTTTCTGCTGATGCTGGCGCAGACGGAGTGAAAGTCGCACCCGGCTTGCCGATAGCAGCTTCCAGAGGGCTGGACGAACCAGTCCAACAAGTGAGGGGCGCTGTCATGAATGTCTGGAAACTGCTGCCTGCCGTGCTTGTCCTGATCGGGCAGGTGATGGCCGAACCGGGAGTCACTGCCGACAAGGTCCTGCTGGGGCAATCCTGTGCGCTGACCGGGCCATCGGCGGCGCTGGGTCAGGGAATGAAACTGGGTCTGGAGACCTACTTCAACAAGATCAATGCCGAAGGCGGGGTCAATGGCCGCCAGATCAAGCTGGTCAGCCTGGATGATGGCTACGAGCCCGGCAAGGCCGAGGACAATACCCGCGCCCTGATCAACGATCGCCAGGTTTTCGCCCTGATCGGCGAAGTGGGCACACCCACCTCCCAGGCCGCCGTCCCGCTGGCCGCCGTGGACCATGTTCCATTCTTCACCCCGTTCACGGGCGCCGGTTTCCTGCGGGAAGGCGACAAGAACTTCGTGATCAACTTCCGCGGCAGTTATGCACAGGAAATGGAGCGGCTCGCGGAGTACCTGGTGGACAAGAAGGGCTTCAACAAGATCGCCTGTTTCTATCAGGACGATGGGTATGGCAAGGCGGGTCTGTCGGGCATCGAACGCGCGCTCTCGGCTCGGTCGAAAACCCTTGTGGCCAAAGGCACCTACCAGCGCAATACGGTGGACATCGCCGGCGGATTGAATGCCATCTCGGGTTCAGCCCCCGATGCGGTGATCCTGGTTGGCACCTACAAACCTTGCGCCACCTTCATCAAGGCGGCCCTCCAGACTCCCGGACTGAAGACCGCCACGTTCTGCAACATCAGTTTCGTGGGAACCAAGGCCCTGCAGGAAGAACTGGGCGAGCAGCAGGAAGGTGTCATCGTCTCACAGGTCGTTCCCTTCCCGTGGGACGCCCGCTTGCCGATCGTGAAGGAGTTTCTCACCGAGATGAAGAAGGTGGGCAAGCTGGACGATGCGGAATTCATCACCCTTGAAGGATACATGTCCGCCAAGCTGTTCTGCCTCGCGCTGCAGAATGTTGTGGGCGAACCCACGCGCGATGCCCTGCTCAAGAGCGTCTATGCCACCAGGGAGTTCAATCTGGGGGGCATCACGCTGAACTTCGGACCCGGCGACAACCAGGGCATGGACAAGGTCTTCCTGGTGGAGTACCGCGCGGGCAAGATCCAATCGATCAACTGACCAGCTACACATGAGATCGAGTATGCGGAACGGGCCCCGACGGATCGGGGCCCGTTCTGTTTGCGTCTCACATCCGGATGGTCAGCGAGAGGGTCAGCCGGTTGCTGCGCTGTTCTTCGGAGATGCGAAGCTCGGGGGCGTCCGGCGCGGCCTGGTCCAGCCAGGACAGTTTGCCCCGTTCCTGTTGCCAGGCGAGGTCGGCGGAAATCAACTCGTCAAACAGAATGCCCAGCCCCAGTGACATGCCCGTGAGACGCGTCTCGTCCCTGTAGTTCCAGTAGTGCACGTCCCCGGATTCCAGGCGTTCCGTGAGGCGCTGGTCGTTCTGGGCCAGGCCGCGGGTCCAGGCCCCGGCCCTGAGGCGAAGGTCGGTGCCGGGCACCGTATACTCGCCACCCAGGGCGAGTCGCATGGTCTGCTGGTAGCCCTGTGACACCTCCCGGTTCAGTTCCAGATCTCCACCGTTCGCGATGTCGTCGTATGAGGCCTGGGACCAGTCACTCAGATGAAGCGAACCATTGACCAGCCAGCCATACTCCTGCCAGGCGGCACTCAGGGACATTTCCGCAGGCAGGGTGAAGCGATAGTCGTAACCCTGGTTGTCCACGGCCAGCAACATGGGCGTGCGCAGGCTGGCGCCAAGCCAGAGCTGGCGGAGAGGGTGATACAGCCCACCGAACTTGATTGCCCAGCCCGAAAGATCCGTTTCGGAGTAGTCTCGTTCTTCGCTGCCGCCCGTTGTCGCACGGAAGAGGTACTCGTCGTGTCCGGATACCAGCATCAGCGATGCACCGCCCAGCAGCTTCTGGCCGAGCTGGCTGGCTACCGAGAACGAGAGCGCGCCCGCATGACCCTTCTCCTCCACGTCGATGCGGGTGTCTCCTTCCCGCAGGGACCAGGGCAGGCGGAAGTCCTGCAGGCGGGCATATCCGGCACCCCAGACCAGGCTGCCCCGATAGGTGGGCACCGGCATGGCGTAACCGATGTGATCCAGAGCCGCATAGCTGTTGCGCCGATCGGAGGGGCGACCGTCGCTGCTGATGGCCACGCTGTTCTCCCGGTTGGCCATGCTGAAGCTGCCCGAGAACTCGACCCGTCGCAGGCGGGCCAGCCCGGCTGGGTTCCAGAAAGAGGCGGTCCAGTCTTCGGAAACCGCTTCATAGGCTCCTCCCATTCCGGCCGCCCGGGCGCCGGGATACACAGGAGTCATGCTGAACAGGTCCACTTCGGCAGCGGAACGGGCCTGAGGAATGGCGGCCGTGGCCAACAGAATCGCGACCAGACCGTATTGGGTGTGCGTCATCGACGGCGTCTCCGGAATTCGGGGGGAGGATCTTTTTTCTCGTCCTTCGCGACGCCGGGCTGTGGGCTGCCGGTGGTGTCCGCGGTTGTGTTCTGCATGGCCTGACGGAATCGGGTGAAGACTCCGGACATCCGGCTGTCGTCGGGCATGACCACCGGCGCGGCGACCGAACTGCTGTCCCCGATGACCCGGGAGATCGTGGCGGATTCGGCCCACCACCAGGGATAATCCCGGAACCAGGTGTAACCACCTTCGCGTACGGCGGCGCTCTGCGGGGCCAGGCCCCAGATGTTTCCCTGGAATCCGGACTGCTGATGGCATGCAAGGCAGTTCTCGTTGCGGGAAGGCGATTGCAGGCGGTAGTTGTCACTGATTTCCGGATGGGCCACGAGGGTATAGCAGCCACTGGCAGCCAGGCAGATGCCGAGCAGCGCGCAAAGGTTTCTGAGGGTTCTCCACCCGATGACGGGGCGGATGGCCCGGAATGGGAGCAAGGTCTTGTCCATGGTTTCCTGTGGTGCTGCTAGCCCTGCCCTTGAGTTTGTGTTCCGCCAATCGCAAAGAAAAAGCCCGCGACCGATCGGCCGCGGGCTGAAAGTATCATCCTGAAGGCGCGGATCAGAAGGATTCCATGTAGGTGATCTTGATCTCGCGGTTGATGCTGTTGTCCTCGCCGGCATAAACGCCCTTGTGGTTCTTGAAGATGTCCTTGAAGTCCACTTCCAGCGAGAGGCGTTCGGCAAAGGTCCAGCGGGCGCCCAGGTTCATGAAGCCCTTGCTGCGGGAAAGCCCGGTATGCACGTCGTCCAGGGCAAAATCGTACTCGGCCACGGCGCTCAGTTCGTCATTGATTTCCTTGTCCAGCCCCAGCCAGAAGTTCAGGCCGCGGTCGTCCTTGTCCTCGATGGGATTGACGTTGGCGCCCACATGCACGCCCATCTTGCCGAAGCCGCTCACCACGTAGTTCTTGCCCGCGGTACCGTAGAAGCCCTTGGCCTTGATCTGGTAACGCTCGCGGCTCTTGCTGGCACCTTGCAGGTCCGTGTTGTAGCCGGTTTCCGCATCCTCGGAAATCCAGACCCCGTGACCCTGGCCATCGTAGCCCAGGGCGATGGCCGGCCAGGCATGGGTCTCGTCGACCAGGCGATACTTGAGTGCCAGCTCGGGGCGCTGGTTCCAGTCGGGCGTGCTGTCGGAGATGATCTTGGTGCCGCCGAAGGACGCGCCCATGTTCAGGCGATCCAGCAGGCCCACATTGAAGCCCACGAGCACACCGCCCTGCTTGTAGAGGGTCATCGAGAAATCGAAGGTGCCCTTCTCGAGGATGCCGGCGGTGGGGTTGTCGATCAGCCGGTTGATCGGAAGTTCTTTCATGTCCTGGGCCAGCAGCGACCCACTGCAGGCCAGCGCAAGGCAGGCGGAGAAGAGAAAACGGTGGATCATCAAGGCCTCCCTGTGTATGGTTCGGCCATCAGGCGGGTGCTCTGTGGCTTACTTCTGAATAAGTTCGATGTTCGCACGGGGTAATGTGACGCGCTCGCCGCTGAGAAGTTCCACTTCCAGCACACGCACCTTGGCCCCGCTCTCGATCACTCGCGGCTCGGGAGGCAGGGCCGACACGACACCGGTCGCCCCGAACCAGGGCACACGGATGATGCGGACCTCGCTGCCCACGCTGAGTTCGCCCGTGGCGATCTTCTCTTCAACCAGTTCCCCGTCGAGGCTGGGGACCACGATTTCGGGGCGGATCACGCCGGCCCGGATCTGGGTGGCACCATTCACCGAGGCGTGTTGCCCCTCGAGTTTCTTCAGCAGATTCCAGGTGCGGGCCGTGATGGGAATGCGGCCGAAACCTTCGGTGAGAATCAGGGAAATGCCGATCGACTCACTGCCCGTGATGGCAACCCCCAGTTCATATCCCAGGATTTCACGGATGTGTCCGTTGTCAAAGGCACCCACGATCACGGCGCGTACGCCCAGGTCGCGTGCCTTGAAGAAGGCTTCCCGCGTGATACCGGATCCGCCCACGATGATCTTGCCGGCCAGCTCGGGCGTGATGTCTCCGGCGCCCAGCTCGTGATTCGCATCCGGGCTGACGACACACAGGGGGCCGAAGGCTTCGCCGCCAATGCCGAAGATGCCCTGGATGTAGGCCCCACGGGTACTGACCGTGACACCCTCACCCTCGTGCAGAGCGATGACTTCCCCGTCCATGAAGGCGTTGATTTCAACGGGAACGGGGTCTTTCTGGAGATTCACCTGTCCGGTGCGGAAGGACACGGACTCCACGAAACCCTCGATGGGGCTGTGGCATTCGTTCTTGAAGATGCCGAAGAAGCTGCTGGTGCCAGCGATGATCTCGCCCTGCTTGACCCGGTCCTTTTCCTTCTTGGACATGGCCGTGGACAGTTCGGAGGCCTCGATGCCGAGGGTGTGCGCCACCTGGACAGGGTAGACGGCACCCGGCAGTTCGGTGCGGGCCACGATCTGGTCAAAGCGCACGCGCTCGCCGATCTTGACCACCAGGTTTCCCCGCAGCGGCAGTTTCCGTTCTTTGACAATCGTCACGCTCTCCGCGACCCTCAGGCCTGGAGTGAAGGA
Source organism: Candidatus Delongbacteria bacterium (assembly GCA_020634015.1). Lineage (NCBI taxonomy): Bacteria > Candidatus Delongiibacteriota > Candidatus Delongbacteria bacterium. Next base: position 21,563 of record JACKCN010000005.1, read on the forward strand.
AGTAGCCATCTCAAGGGTCTCCGTACGATGCGCCTGAAACCGCGGGACGGACGCCGCCTGGCGTCCGTCCACACGGATGCAGATTCGGGATCAGTAACCGCCGCGGGGTCCGCGATCGGTGCGGGGCTTGGCCTCGTTGACCCGGATGTTGCGCCCCTTGAGGGCGGTTTCATTCAGGGCGTTGATCGCGGCGTCCGCTTCAGCCTTGTTGCTCATCTCCACGAAGCCGAAGCCCTTGGAGCGGCCGGTTTCGCGATCCATGATGATGGAGGCGCGGGTCACTTCACCGTACTCGGCGAACGCGTCGCGCAGCTCGTCTTCGGAGATTCCGTAGGGCAGGTTGCCCACATAGATGTTCATCCGTGTGTCTTTCCTCATGTACCAAAAGCACTGGCGCCGGCCCGATCCCGGTCACGGGCAAATCGACGTCAGATTCAATCCGTCCAGTCAGTGCCTCCGGTCGAAGAGCAGCTCCCGCATCACCGGAGTGACACGGGAGACTGCCTTCATGACCGAAAGGACAATTCTCAGTAGCCGCCGCCGCGGGGGCCACGATCGGTGCGGGGACGAGCCTCGTTCACCTTGATGTTGCGGCCCTTGAGGGAGGCTTCGTTCAGGCCATTGATGGCGGCTTCGCCTTCGGCCTTGTTGCTCATCTCCACGAAGCCGAAGCCCTTGGAGCGGCCAGTCTCGCGATCCATCACGATGGACGCGCGGGTGACCGCACCGTACTCACTGAATGCATCACGCAGCTCGTCCTCGGAGATTCCGTAGGGCAGGTTGCCCACATAGATGTTCATGTCTTCCGTCTTTCCTCTTAACCAGAACAACCTCCGCCGGGACCGATTTCATGCGGGCCAGCAACGACTTCGGTATCAAAAATCTCAGTGACGCCCACTCATCCCGAGTTGATGCGCCTGCTTGACCAGGTTCCAGCGGGACAGTCGCTCCAGCCGTCCGGGGGAATTGGCCCCGAAGGTGAAGGGACGGCCCCTCGTGTCCACCACCAGACCCACGACTCCGCCGTGGATCGTGCGAGTCAGGCTCTTGCCCGGTCCCGCACCAAGATCGAAGCCGCGGGCCGGCTGCAGCAGCAGTTCGCAGCTTTCACCAAGGGCCAGGGGGAAGAGCCGTAGCTCATCGGTGGCGATGTCTTCGCCCAGCCGGCTGCCGTTGGGCAACTGGCCACTGATCTTCAGGCAGGAGCCCGGGCGCCGGGGCAGCTTGCCCACCGGTGCGATGCAGGTCCCCAGATAGATCATGCAGTCCTTGTCGAAAACCTGGGTCGCGGCCTCTTCGTCCAGGCTTGACAACACGCCCAGATGGGGCATCATGAAGATGCTGTCCACGGCCAGACGCGTGATGCCTTCCGGCAGGAATGAGTCCACGAGCATCCAGGCGGTCTGCACGCGTTCGGGTGCGTGTGACAGCACTCCGCCACTGCCGACCAGCAGGTCCAGGGCCATCATCTTGACCAGGGAACGGCTGCCGTCCTGGGCGAAGGCATCTGAAATGGTGCGCTCCTGTTGCACACCCTTCAGCTCCACCGCGAAATTCTTGTGCTGGATGAAGGAAAGGCGCAGCGCCTCGCGCGCGATGGCCTGCTCCACTTCCAGTTCCTCCATTGTCTGGGGAATGGTCGTGGGGCGAATCATCTTGTTGCCGATGCGATTGCGCAGGTCGTTCTCGTCGATGTCGTGACTGACCCAGCGCTTCACGTTGGCGATGCCTGCCTCGACGAGCACATTGGACACGCTGTAGCTCATGCCCAGATTGGCCGAGACGGTGCGGTTGAAGACACCGCCGAACACGCTGAAGACGTCGGTGGTGGCGCCGCCGATGTCCACACCCACCACGTTGATTCCGTTGATGCGCGCGATGGTTTCGATGATGCGGCCCACGGCGCCCGGTGTGGGCATGATGGGAACCTGGTGAACCTGGCCGTTCTCGTCACCCGCGCGGCACATGTCCATCAGTTTGTCGTAGCCAGGTGCCTGCTTCATGACGTGCTCCATGAACAGGTCATGGATCCGGTCGCGGGCAGGGTTCAGGTTCTCGCGTTCCAGGGTGGGGCGCAGATTCTCGACCACGGTCAGCTCGCTGACCGAGCCCAGAGCTTCCTGGACTTCGGCGGCGATGTCGTTGTTGCCCGCGTAGATGATGGGCAACTTGAAGCCCATGCCGAGGCGGGGCTGGGGCTTGGCGGCCGAGATCATTTCGGCCATTTCCAGGGGCAGGGCGGCATTGCCGCCATCGGTGCCGCCGGCCTGCAGGATCATGTCCGGGCGAAGGTGACGGATCTGGTCGATTTTCTGGTGCGGGAGTCGGCCATCATTGGCGGCCAGCACGTCCAGCACGATGGCCCCGGCGCCCAGGGCGGCACGCTGGGCCGATTCGCCGCTCATGCCCTGAACGAGCCCGGCGACGATCATCTGCAGGCCACCGCCGGCGGAGCTGGTGGAGATGTAGGCATCCACGCCATCGTCGCCCTCCTGGGGCACGATGATCTCCCAGCCCTGGCTGCCATCTTCCTGGGTGACCTTGCGCAGCAGCCGCCGGTTGGGCGTGGCCTTGCGCTCGGTGCCATCGGACAGCAGCAGGTCGGTGTGGGAGAGTTCTTCCACTTCCATGGCGCCGTTGATCACGCCCATGGTGACATCTTCGAACGGAGCTTCGACGGTGGTGGGAGCTTCGCCACGGATCGTCTGGCGATAACCGTCGCCGATTCGCTCGATCAGGATGCATTTGGTGGTGGTACTGCCGCAGTCGGTAGCCAGAATCGAACGAATCAGCTTCATGAAATCCGGTTCCGTGAATGGACGGACCGGTGCCTCGCGCTCCGGGCGGAGTGGTGCTTGCTGTGGGCCGTGAGCTGGATGTGCGTTACCGTTTTTCCTTTGTCCGCCGAGTGGAGAACAGGAAGGCATCGCGGGAATTCTGCTGTCAATCGCATCGAGAACAGTCCGGGCGGCTCCTTGCGGAAGGTGGAATCAAAAGCCCCAGCCTGCTTCTCAGATCCGATTGCGCCGGTGGGCGGAATCAGGGGGCGCGCAACAGGACAGGGCCTAGGCCCCTTCCCGCTGCTGATATTCGAAGAATTCGATCAGGTCGACAATATAGGGGATGGTTTCCCGCTTCTCCAACATCTCGCGAACGCTGTCGAAAGTTCCCCCCTCGAAGACAATCTTCACCAGCGGGGAGAGAAAGACCATGCCCTGGCTGATGACGAAGTTCATCGGGGTGGTCGACTCCAGCATGAAGATCGCCGCGGCCGAAAGGCGCCGGCGCACGATGTCCCGGGCGAATTTCTGGATCGCGCGCTGTTGATCCTCGCTGATTCCCGGAGGGCATGACGGCTCAATCATTGGATGCATCACGTGCGAGCTTGCGCTCGATGAGGGTGTTCAGGGCCGCGCGCAGATCAGGATCGGGCAGTGGGGGCAGCAGAACGCGCCGGCCATCGGTGAGCGTCAGCTTCATCTGCCGTGGCCCCTGAAACCGTGAGCGGACCTGGTCCCAGCCCACCTGGCGCGTGCCGGTCAGGGGCGAGGACAGTACCAGCGCGTGTTCGTCGACACGGCAGCTGGCGGGAAAGAGGTAGTCCCGCAGCGAGAAGATGAAGATCACGATCAGCGCCGCGCTCACGGCGGACGCTCCCAGCCAGTACAGCACCAGTCCCGAGATCACCAGGATCATCAGAACGACCAGAACTCCCTGGACGGGTTTGCGCGCCAGGGGGTGCCAGGTCCAGTCGAGATGGGTTTCCGGAAGGGTGTCCGGGGACTGATTTTCCATGGGCCGAAAGTACTGCTTTGCCCATCGGCAGTTCAAATGGTGGCCGCTGGAAGACATCATTCGATTACCAATCCAGCTGGAATCTCGTTAATCTCTGTGGTTGTCCTGCCGATCCAATTCGTGCGGAACCGCCCCCATGCTTGTTTCCGGGGCAAAACAAGGCAACGCGATGCAGAGAATCTGCGCTTGGTGCAACAAGGTAATTGACTCAATAAGTGACTCGGACGGCCATGCCGAAGTCTCCCACGGAATATGTCCCGCATGCAGTCAGCGCATTCTGAGTGAGGCGTTGGATCAGCTGCATTCCCAGATCCATGTGCTGGCGGAGCCGGTCATGTTGGTGGATGAAGAGGGCCTTGTTCTGGACCTGAATGCCGCAGCCGTGGAATTGCTGCAGCTTCAGGACTCACCCCCGAAGGGCAAGTATCTGCCCGCCCTGCTTGGCTGCAGATCCAGACGATATCCATCCATGCGTCAAGTCAAGAAAGCCTCCAGGTCGTGCTGTGGCCTGTGTGCCCTCATTTCCGCTACCATCCGCTCAGGCACGACGGGTCTGCGCTCGGTGATACGACCGCTGAAGATCGCCGGAGCCTGTTCGATAAAGTCCGTCGAGATCCGGGCACGGTATCTGTGCCAGAATGCCTTGCTGAGCCTGAAGGTTCTGGAATCGTGATGGCAACATCTGGTCCAACAGGGGAGCACGGAACAACATGAAGCTGGTCTTTGCCGACACGGAAGCCCCGGTTCTGTTCGTGGACACGCAGGGCCTGATCCAGGGGGCCAATCAACCGGCTCAGGATGTCCTGCATCGCACGCTCGAGGAGATTGTCGGCCAGCGCGGAGGCGCGGTGATGGGGTGTCACAACGCAAGCCTCCCGGGAGGGTGCGGCGAGCAGGAAGCCTGTCCGCTTTGCGTGCTGCGCAATTCGGTGATGGACACCCACGAAACGGGCCAGGCCCATCTCCGGGCCAGGGCCGTTCTTCCGGTTGACCCCGGCCCGCCCCCTTCTGAAATGGCCGTCTGCTTTTCCACGGCACTCCACCAGGGGCTTGTGCTGGTCAAGGTGCACGATATGGAAATCGGGGTCGTCAGTCCGGAGCTGACCTGATTCCCGGTTGAACAGAACCGAAGAGGGTGTTGGCTGGTGCATGTCGACCAGCAATCCCACCAAAGGCCCTGAGAATTTCCCCGCCCCAGCTTTGAATTGGCCCGGCAGAATTGGCATGAATCTGGCGATGTGTCTTCCCAAAGCAGGAGGGCACACACCATGAAGACGATACTGCGCCAGAGCATTGTCATGCTCTGCACCGGAGGCGGGCTGCTGCTGGTTCAGGCGGCCAACGCCCAGCAGGCCGACGATGATTCCCCGAGCGTGTACCGCTCGGTCAAGAATTCGGGCGAAGAAGTGCCGGAGTGGCTCCGTTACGATCTGTTCGGCCGCATGGATCCCGCGGACATGTCACGCAGCGGAGGGGATGACCCCTGGAGCGCGATCGAGGTACCCGTATTGGCGGATACCTCGCGATACGAGGGCAACAGCAACAACAGCTCCGGGAACTACTTCAGCCTGGGAGGCTGCAACTGTCTGCCCTGGGCGCCCAACATGCTGTCCGCCAGCAGCCTGTTTCCGGAAAATGGCACACAACTGAGCAACCAGTGGTTCAAGCGCAGCGAAGACTGGTATACCTTTACCCTGGATGGCCCCACCACGGTCTGGATGAGCACCTGCGTGCAGGGGGGTGAAAACCACTTCGATACGGCCATCGCCATTCTGGACCAGCAGTACACGGTGGTCTCGATGAACGACGACTGGTCCGAGTGTGACACATCCGAAGCCCGGGGCGGGGCCGGGCGTGACGGCCATGATGATGACGACGATGACGACGATGACGACAATGGCTGTGATGACCGCTTCAACTCGGGCCTGCTGGTGGAGTTGCCCGCGGGCACCTACTACGCCATCGTTGGCGGCTACCAGCAGGAACGGGGCGAGTACGACGTGGAGTTCAGCTTCCGTGGAACCGGCAGTGCCGATGCGGAGGATCAGCCAAGCACGGTCAGTCTGCAGCAGAACTACCCCAATCCCTTCAACCCGAGTACCGAGATCCAGTTCTCCACGGAAGACACAGGTTTCGTCGAGTTGACCGTACACAATCTGGTGGGAGAAACCGTTGGTCGGTTGGTGAATGGCATGCTGACCCGGGGCAGTCATCGGGTGCGCTTCGACAGTGGAGCCCTGCCGTCCGGTGTCTACATCTACCTGCTGCGGTCGGGAGGAACCACGCAGGCCAGAAAAATGGTGCTGACGCGCTGAGACGGACCGATCCGCAGCGACAGCCTTGTGAACCCCTTCTCCGGAAGGGGTTTTCAGCTCCCGGAGTCGGCCGGACCGGAAGGAGTGCGCGGCGTTCTCACGGTGCCGCCCACCACCAGCGCCGCACTCAGGATCAGCAGGTTCTTGATGATGTACTGGCCTTCCAGGGTGGGAGCCCAGGGGACCATGCCCGGCTGGAACGTGACGCCGGGAAGAATCACCAGCGGCATGAAGGTGCCCACCATCTGAAGCAGCAGCAGCAGGATTGCCAGCCGCAAGGTGGACTGGAACAGGAAACAGACCCCGATGGCCACCTCCCACCAGCCGATGATGGCCACCCATCCCGCAGGGGTGAAGAAAGGCATCCAGTCCACGGTGGCCATGACCAGAGCCGTTGCCGAGGAATGTCCCATGGGCTTGAGTGCCCCGAACCAGATGAAGATGATCGCCAATGACAGGCGCAGAGCGGGCAGTCCGGCCAGGGCCATCCTGGAAGCCAGCCAGTCATCCATGGAGTCCAGTGTGTGTTTCATGGGTCGAATATAGTCCGGCCATCCTGTTGCCGCCAGCGAGGACGGAGGGAATCCCGCTTCGACCTTAGACTGGCCATTGCCACATTCATTCCCTTCACCCCGACCCATCGCATCCGGACGTGAAGCAAGCGACAGGCAGAGGCCGGTCGCCGGAACCCCCGCCCAGTTGGCGGAATCCGCGTGTCACGACAAGGAAATCGACCCCGTGTACAACCCCAACAATCCGCTGATCGTCCAGTCCGACAAGACCATTTTCCTTGAAACGGCCAACCAGCTCTTCGAGGACGCCCGCGACGAGCTGGCGCGCTTTGCAGAACTGGAAAAGAGCCCCGAGCACCTTCACACCTACCGACTCTCGCCGCTGTCACTCTGGAATGCGGCCTCCAGCGGTCTGGGCAGTGCCGAGATCATCAGCACCCTCAACCGCTACTCGAAGTATGTGGTGCCCACCAATGTGGTCCAGGACATCCGGGAATACATCACGCGCTACGGCCGGGTCAAGCTGGATCGGCTGGACGAGAACTCGCTGGTGCTGGAGTGCGACGACCGCACCCTGATGATCGAGCTCTCCCGCCACAAGACGATCATGCCGCTGCTTGAGGAGCTGCTGGACGACAAGCGGGCCCGGATCCGTCCCGGCAATCGTGGCCACCTGAAACAGGCCCTGATCAAGATCGGCTTCCCGGTGGAAGATCTGGCCGGCTACACCGACGGCGAGAAACTGGACATCGTGATTCGCGAGCGCAGTCTCAGTGGCATGGCCTTCGGGCTGCGCAGTTACCAGCAGGATGCCGTGTCCGTGTTCTGGGCAGGTGGCGGCAAGGGCGGAGGCAGCGGTGTGCTGGTGCTGCCCTGCGGGGCGGGCAAGACGGTCATCGGCATCGGTGCCATGAGCAGGATCGGCATGCACACCCTGATCCTAACCACCAATGTCACCGCCCTGCGTCAGTGGAAGAACGAGATCCTGGACAAGACCGAGCTGACCGAAGAGCAGATCGCCGAGTACAGTGGCGACCGCAAGGAGATCGCGCCGGTCACCATTGCCACCTACCAGATTCTGACCTATCGGCGCAGCAAGAAGAGTCCCTTTCTGCACTTCGACCTGTTCAACAAGCACAACTGGGGCCTGATCGTCTATGACGAGGTGCATCTGCTGCCCGCGCCCATCTTCCGCGCGGTGGCCGAAATCCAGAGTCGTCGGCGCCTGGGCCTGACGGCAACACTGGTGCGCGAGGACAACAAGGAAGACGACGTCTTCAGCCTGATCGGCCCCAAGAAGATCGATGTGCCCTGGAAGGAACTGGAGCGCCAGGGCTGGATCGCCACCGCCAACTGCGTCGAGTATCGCCTGGGCATGAGCGCCGATCTTCGTCTGGAGTACGCCCTGGCCGAGACCCGCCGCAAGTACACAGTGGCCTCGACCAACCCGGTCAAGCTGGAAGTGATTGACGCGATTCTGGAGCACCACCCGGACGATCAGGTGCTGATCATCGGGCAGTTCATCGACCAGCTCAAGACCATCGCCAAGGTGCTGGACGCCCCGCTCATCACGGGCAGCGTGCGCAACACCCAGCGCGACGAGCTGTACAACCGCTTTCGCCGCAACGAGTTGCGCATCCTGGTGGTCAGCAAGGTGGCCAACTTCGCAATCGACCTGCCCGAGGCCAGCGTGGCGATTCAGGTCTCCGGTACCTTCGGCAGCCGACAGGAAGAAGCCCAGCGCCTGGGGCGCGTGCTGCGACCCAAGTCCGGCAACAACCAGGCCTGGTTCTACACCCTGGTGACCCGGGATACCATCGACCAGGAATTCGCGATGAACCGCCAGCTGTTCCTGACGGAACAGGGCTACCGCTACGAGATCCGCAACTTCGAATAGGCCTTCCCGGATCCTGCGTGCTCTTCCGGGGAGTGCGCCCATCTGTTGCCGGGTGAGCACTCCTGTGGTCCCTTCTGGCACGAATTGTCATTTTGCCAGTCGCCCGATCAGGGCTCGCACGCAGTCCTCTCGCGCTGTCCGGTATCCGGTCAGCACCTGAGGGCCCGTCCGGACGACATTCCACCAATGAATCGGCCAGCATGCTCCATTCCCCACGCACTCTCATTCTCGCGTCATTGATCGCGCTTGGCGCATCCTGTCCCGGTGTCAGCGCCCTCGAAGTGGCTTCCCGCAGCTGGTTGCGCGTGGAACCCGCGGGCACCTCGGTCCAGCTGCACCTGGCGCAGCAGGGGCGCGATACTGCCGCGGCCCCCGCGCTCCCGGCGGACCCTGTCATCCTGGTGGAGACCCGGCTGAGCCGACTCAGCCTGCGGGACCGGACGGGACGTGAGCTGCCGCTTGAGATGCACGAGATCGCACGCACCCGGACGGGGCGTCGCGTGGCGATTCACCTGCAGGCCGACTGGCTCCGCCAGGGGCTTGTGTTGCAGGAAAGCGGCGAGGTGCTGGCGCGCCCGGTGGCCCGGGACAGCCAGGGCGAAACCGATTGGGCGCCCCATCATCTGGTGCGGATACGCGTGGATCACGATGGATTCCATGCCATTGGCTGGCAGGACCTGCGGGACCAGCTCGGCAGCGCGGGCCTGGCCGACTTGCCCGATCCACGCCTCTGCAGTCTGGTGCACGACGGAGTGCCCCAGCCGATCCGGATCACGGGCGAAGACGATGGACGCTGGGACCCCGGGGACCGAATCGAGTTCCACGCCCAGGTCTCCCTTCAGCAGGACCCCGGTCTGGGGCCGGACAGCCGCCTGAACCCCTATTCGGACACCGAAGTTTACTTTCTCGTGTCCAACGGCCAACCCGGTTACCGGATGGGTCAGGAAAGCGGGGAAGTGGTGGAGACCGACCCTGCGCTCTACCGCACGCCGCTCAGTTTCTACCATACGGAACACTACGAGCAGGATCTGTTCCACAGCCAGCTCGGTTATGTGGACAACGAGAGCCAGCCGGACCACTTCTTCTGGGAAACCAATCTGCGGGCCGGTCAGTTGCGCAGCGTCGACTTTCATGCCCCCGGGCTCAACACACGCTCGACCCAGCCGGTCAGCCTGGTGCTCTGTCTGCGTGGCGGCTCGGCTCCCTCCACGGGCGATCAGCCCTACTACCAGCGCGTGCAGGCCTACGTGAACGGCTCGGGGTCCCAGGTCCTGGACATCGGGGGCGAGGGCGACTGGATCAACCAGGAGCTGAAGGTGCTGGAGTTCGGCGAGGAAGCCTTTCCGTCACACACGGATTTCCGCGAGGACAACGTGCTGACGATCGCGGGAGTCGATCTTCCCCCTGCCGGCGAATTCTCCAACGCCATGCTCAACTGGTTTGATGTCACCTACCAGCGCTACTACCAGGCCGAGAACGATTGCCTGGAGTTCTCGGTGGACAGCGAGTACAACAATCAGTTGATCTACTTCAACCTGACCGGGTTCAGCAGCGACCGGATCCAGGTCTACAAACTTGGCCAGAGCCGCGTGAACAACCTGCTGATCCGCCCGGATACCGGTGGGTGGCGGGTGGCCTTCCAGGATGTGCCTGCGCCGGGCGACCGCTATCTGGCCATTGCCGAAGACGCCATGGATACTCCCCTGTCGCTGGAGCTGGTGGAGTATCACGATCTGGCCAACACGGCCATTGCGTCGGACTATCTGGTGATCATGGCCGACAGCCTGCATCGCTCGGGCGGGGAGTCCATGCTGGACCCGCTGTTGCCCCAGTGGAGCCGCATCGGAGCCGTGCGCGTGATCTCGGATGCCTGGATCTACGACGAGTTCGGCGATGGGCGTTTCAGTCCCTTCGCCATCCGCGACTTCCTGACGTATCTGGAGCTGGCCTCCTCCGCTCCGCCCAGTCATGTTTTGCTGTTGGGTGACGGCGCCCTCACGCAGCGTGATGCGGGCCGCCTGGGTCGTCCGCTGCTGCCCGTGCGCTTCCAGCAGGTCTATCGTTGGGGTGCCGCCTCCACGGACGACTGGTATGTGGCCGCCGAGAACGGCATCAGCGACGGAGCTCTGCTGACCCGCTGGCCGGTGAACAGCCTGGAGCAGCTCGCCAACATGGTGGACAAGTGTCTGTCCTACGACGAAGCCGAAGCCGGCGCCTGGAACAACACGATTTTCCTGATCTCGGCGGACCGCCAGAGCGAAGGAGACATCTTCATCCGCCAGCGAGAAGAACTGATTCGACAGAATGTCCCCGCCGACTACTTCCTGCGCCGCCTGGATGTGGGCTTCAACGACAGCCGCTACAACGGCCTGACCAGTGAACTGCGGCGGATCTTCGATCAGGGCGTGGTCATGGCCAATTATTTCGGTCATGGCGGCGGAGCCGTGTGGTACGACTTCAACCTGCTGCGCAGCGAGGATGTGATCACATTCGACAACGCGGCGACCCTGCCACTGGTGACCAACACCACCTGCCACATCGCCTCCATCGAACTGGAAGACGCTCTCGGCAAGGCCTTGCTCAACAGTGGCCCGATGGGGGCGATCGGCGTCCTGGGCTCCTCGGGACTGAGTTTCTTCCAGGCCAGCATGGAGCTGCTCAAGCTGTACTACGACTACCAGTTGAGCAATCCCGACTACGAGGTCAGCCGCGCATTGCGCCTGGCCGAAGACCAGTTCAGAATTGACCGCCTCTACAACAGCAGCGATTCGCTGAATGCCGAGATCGCCCAGACCGTGATCACGCTGACCCAGTATCTTGGCGACCCGGCCCAGATGCTGCGACTGCCCCGAACGCTGGATGTCAGCCTGCAGGGCGGAGCCAGCATCCAGGCGGGCGAGACGCTTGCCTTCTCGGGAGTCAGCGATCTGCCCGACCAGCCCGGGCGGCTGGAGTTCTATTCCGCCACCGACCACCCCCAGCTGACGGGGCAGGATTTCGTGGAGGGAGTCGTGCATCACGACTTCAGCACGGATGCCGCGGGCAACTGGCAACTGCAGGTGCCCGCGCCGGGCGATCTGTATCAATCGGGGCTCTGGGGCAGCGCACGCCTGTTGGTGGGGAATGATCGGACCCGGCATGCGGGCGTGCGCTTCTTCTATGCCGACAGCCTGCAGCAGGTCTGGCTGAGTGATGCACTCCTCGAGCCCGAGTTTCCCCACGAGGGTGAGCCGATCGCACTCTGGATCACAGCAGCATCGCCCGACCCCATCGACAGCCTGATCGCTGAGGTGCGCAGCTGGGCACCCGGGGGCGACTCCAGTGATGTGAGCCGACGGATGTTGCCTCAGGATGGTGCGCCCACACGTTTTGCCAGCCAGCAGGACATCGGGCCCTTCGAGAATGGCACCCGGTTGCGTGTGCTGTATGTGGTACACAGCGCAGGCGAGAGCGTCACATCCAATCCCACCTTCTTCGAGGTGGCGCCCCGGCTGGCGCTGGTGTCCAGCGACTGGCTCGGCTATGGCGAAGACCTGGGAGGAAAGGCCCGCCTGCGCCTCAACAACCGGGGGCGTGGTGCCGCCGACTCGCTGCGCATCGAACTGCGTGATGCACAGGGCGACGCGCTACAGAGTTGGTGGGTCCCGGGGCTGGCTGCTGGCGAGAGCCGGGACGAAGACCTGGCCCTGGATCACGGCCTGCTGGGCGCAAGGTTGAATCTGGTGGTGGATCCCGAAGGCCTGGTGAGCGACAGCGATCTTGCCCAGTCCTGGGAGCTGCTGGCCGACCCGCTGTTCGTTTTTGACCACGGGCCGGACGTGGCCGTTGTGCGGGAAGTTGCCCCCGGTCTGGTGCTGCAGTTCGCCCACGAGCCCGCACCCGGCTGCACCGAAATAAGTTTGGCACACAAGGCGGGTCTGACTTCGTCCACCGGTCCCCAGCCGGACCTGGTCGAGGCCACTCCCTTGCTGGCTTTCCGCAGACTGGGCCAGGGAAGCCTGCCCACCTGGAATCTGGAGTACAGCGTGTCTGGCTCCGATACGCTGGGTGCCCGCGAACTCAATGCGTTCGTCCTCGACCCACTGACCGGCGTGGCCGTGCGCGAAGGAGCTGGCAACCTGACCGTGAGCTCGCTGAGCGGTGGACTGCGCATCGGTTTTGCGGCTGCGGGTGCCGGAGCCATTCTGGGCCGGCTGAGCGATGGCGAGCCGCCAATTGCCGAAGTGTCCGTGCAGGATCAGCTCTTCGCCGACGGAGACCATGTGCCGGCCCAGCCCGTGTTCGGGTGGCTGATTTCCGATCGCAACGGCATCGCCTCCGCCAGCCTGACACTGAGTCTGGATCAGGTGGAGCTGGACAGCGATGCGATCACACTGCAATCCACCGGAGACAACGGCGGCTTGCTGGTGCAGGTCTCACCCGATTTCAGGGATCAGCCCGCGTCCTCGCACCAGTTCGTGCTGGAAGTGGCTGACGCCGCGGGCAATCTGCTGCAGAAGACCACCAGTTTCCGGGTGGCCGGAGATTTCGGGCTGGCCTATCTGGGCAACTATCCCAACCCCTTCGACCGTGATACCCGCTTCATCTACAGTCTGAGTGGTGTCGCCGATGCGGTGGAAGTACGCATCTACACCGTTTCCGGCCGCAAGGTGCGCACCCTGCGTCGCGGCGGCCCGGTGATCAACTACGACGAAATCTTCTGGGACGGTCGGGACGAAGAGGGCGACCTGGTGGCCAATGGCGTCTACTTCTATCGTTTCATCGCCCGGGGAGATCAGGGAGAAATCAGTCGCCTGGGCAAGATGGCCCGAATCAAGCGCTGAACAAACGGCAACCGACCAGCATCCGTTCCTTTTCTTGCAACACGAACTGGAGGACGGTCATGAGACACGGAACCATTCTTTTCCTGGCCCTGCTGGCACTTGGCAGTGCCATGGGCCAGCCGGCCAATTCCGCGCTGAACGAGGCCGTGCGCGCGGCCGAGACCGCATTCGCCCGGACCATGACAGAGCGCGACCTCGAGGGCTTCGCGAGTTTCCTGTCCGAGGAAGCTGTCTTCGTGGGAAACAGCAGCCTGCGTGGACGGAAAGCGATTGCAGAAGGCTGGTCCGTTTTCTTCACCGAGCCGGAGGCCCCGTTCAGTTGGCATCCCGAGCTGGTGGAAGTGCTGGAATCGGGCAACCTGGCATTGAGCAGCGGTCCCGTGCTGGACCCCGGGGGCAAGCGAGTTGGCGTGTTCAACTCCATCTGGCGACTCGAAAGCGATGGTGAGTGGCGCGTGATCTTTGACAAGGGCTGCCCGGTCTGCGAGGACGAGCCTGATTCCGGACTGGATTCGAATCCCGACGGCGAGGAATGAGAATCCGCTGGCTTCCGTCCAGGCCCGATGCAGGCGGAAACCAACGCAAACAAAGCCATACAGTGCCATATTGGCCCGCCACTGCCCTTGAGGGGTAAAGCAGGGCCATACGGGCGTCGATAGTCTTCGGACCCGGCCAGCCGGCGACGCCAGCCAGAACGAGAATCCAGACAGACCCAGTTCGGACGGACCCCGGCCGATGCATCAGGCCCGACTCAGCTCCCGCTCCTCCTGCCACCGCATCCTGCTAAGCGGTTTGCTGCTTTGCGCGACGGCTTTTCCGGCAAGAGCGGGCAAGTATGCCGGGGAGTTTCTCGAGCTGGGCGTGGGTGCCCGGGGCCTGGGCATGGGCCAGGCCATGACCGCCGTGACGGACGACGCCTATTCCTTCTACTGGAATCCCGCCGGCCTGGCGCTGGTGAACCGACGCTCTGTCTCCGGCATGGCGGCCAGCAGCTTTGGAGAACTGAGTGACCCACTGGCCAGCACCATGCAGGTCGGTTTCACAATGCCGGTGGGCCTGGCCAATCTGGCGCTGAATTATCTGCGCTTCTCGGTGACCGACATTCCGCGATATCCGTCCTACCCCGATGCCGCCTACAGCTTCGCCGAACGGCGGCGCCTGATCGAAGAGAACGGCGGAGAACCGCTGGGCAGTTTCGAGGATGTGGAACAGGCTCTGTTCTTCAGCTTCGCCAAGCTGAATGAACTGACACTCAACTTCGGTTGGCTGTACCGCGAGATTCCGATGCGGATTCCGGTGGGGGCCAACTTCAAGGTGATCCAGAACGAGCTGGACGGCCACAAGGCCCAGGGCATCGGCGCGGACGCGGGCATTCAGGTGCAGTTCAGCCTGGATGACCTGATCACGCTCAGCGGCCTGGGCGATCTGTGTCTTGCCGCTCGTTTCGAGAACTTCACCAACACGGGCCTCGAATGGGACGTGGGCGAAGACGCCATCAACTACAACCATGTCTACGGTTTCGCCTGGAAACGGCGTTTCGAGAATCTTGGTGTGGTGCTCAGCCAGGACATTGACCACCGTTACGAGACCGTGCATCGCACGGGGCTTGAACTGGACTGGAAGAGCAGGGTCCGTGTGCGCACGGGCACCCTGGGGCGTCAGGATCGCTGGACCTACGGAGCGGGCTTCATGTTCAGGGACCTGAGCGTGGATTATGCCGGATTCGACCATGACCTGGGCCGCGTGCACCGACTGAGTCTGGTGTACCACCTGTGAACGGGCGTGCATTGCTGAATTGCGCCGCCATTCTTGGGCTGGCGCTGCTGCTGGTTTCCTGCGGCGAGAACCGGGGCGACGAGGACCAGACCGCACCGGACGCCCCCGTGATGCGTCTGACCGCCTGCAGTTTCGAAGGGCCGGTCTGGCCCGAAAGCGGTGTGGACGCCGAGCCGGGCAGCACGGGCATCCGGGTCGAATGGCAGCTCTGGCCACGCCCCGAAGATCTGGCCGGATTCGTGGTCTTTCGCGGTCATCAGGAAAATGCCGACACGGTGGGGGTCTTTTTTGACATCACCGGGGATCCGGCGCAGTTTCTGGTGGGAGCCCCCGAATACTTCAGCTTCATTGACACGGGGCAGAACTTGAACCTGTTCACCAGCCCGGACATTCATGGCAACTTGCACACCTGGCATTACTTCGTGCGGGCTCTGGACACTTCAGGTAACTTGAGCGCGGCCTCGGATACGGTGCACTACACCCTCTACGATGCGCCCCTGGTCCAGGAAGCCACCCTCTGGGCGGACAGCCTGCGTGTGCGCTGGAGCTACGGCCGTCCGGGTCCCCGACTGGCGGGTTACCAGCTGATGATGCTGGATGAAAATGATGAAATGGTCTGGTCTGCCGATATGCAGGAGAATTTCGACCTGCAGAATTTCGACCTCAGTTGGAACGTGGCATCTCTGGGAACGGTCGCCGGCAGGAGTTTCAGGTTGCGCGTGGATACACTCTACGAGCGCCCTCCGGCAAGCGAAGACATCCGCTCCAATCCTGACAACTGTCCCCTGGCCGGCTCGGAGTCGGGCTGGATTGAGCTTCAGCCTTAGTCGATAAGGAACGAATCCGCATGCGGACCCGATTCATTGATCATATTGCACGTTTTCTGATCCTGTTCGCCGCACTGATGATGCCCGTGCATCTGATGGCTCAGGACGTGATGTCCGCAATGCCCGACACGGATCGGGCCGCCCAGTACTATCTGGGCGAGCGGAATGCGATCCATATCACGGTGAATGTCTGGGGTCAGGTGCGCTTGCCGGGACAATACCATATTCCCAGCGGGACCGACCTGCTGACCTTGGTATCCGCCGCGGGTGGTCCCACGGAGAACTCCCGACTGGACAACGTCCGGGTCGTGCGGCGCTTCAATCAGCGCGAAGAGATCCTGGAAGTCGATGTTCGTCGCTATCTGAAGACCGGTGATGTCAGCCTGATTCCCGAGTTGAACCCGGGAGACACGATCCTTGTAAGCGGAAGCGTGTTCAATCTGCTGACGAAAGTGGTGAACGTGGTGGGTCAGGCGGCAATCTTCCTGAACGCCATTTACCTCTACCAGAGAATCAATTGATGTCCGTTGAAAGGAGAGTCAGATGAGGTCCGCTCTTGCACTTGCGTTCGGCTCGGTGCTGCTGGTCGGTCCCACGCTGCAAGCCTCCAACCAGTTTCTGGGCGGAAATTCACTTGCCAATACCCACTCGGCCGAGATCCTGGATCCGGGTCGGTTGGTATTCTCGGTGCATTCCCGCGCCTGGGCCAAGAGCATTGCAGGGTTCAACTACTCCAATGTGTCCCAGGCGGTCGCGATCAACTTCGGCTTCTCGCGACACACGGAACTGGAACTGATCCCGATTCTGTACCAGGACCTGAATCTGGTCAATGCGGTGTACAATGTGCCTGACGACTTCTACATGCGTGTGAAGTTCGGTGGGTACCGCATGAACCTGTTCAATCAGCCCCTCAAGTGGGGTCTGCACACGGGAGTGCGCGTCAATTCCTCGCGTTTCTCCAACATCTACCTTGAGCCTTACAACGGCGGCGCCAACGAGCTGATGTTCGGGTCCATGTTCTCGTGGTACAAGAACCAGCTCTATCCCCAGGAAGGCCTCAGCGCCCACTTCAACCTGGGTTACATCAATCACAACGACGGCAACAGCGAGTCGGCGGTCAGCATCTTTTCCGGTGTGACCCACGAGCTGGAATATTCATTCGCGGCTCGCTACCCGACCCAGAAATGGGTCTTCGCGGGTGAGCTTTTCGGAAACATCTTCCTCAGCGAACCGGCCCCGATCATGTACAGCCGCGGCGACGCCCTGTTCCTGAAACCCACGGCGCGTTACCGGCTGTTCCAGGGTGTCACGCTGGGTGCGGGTCTGGATCTGCGGATCTTCGAGTCGGGCCCCAGCCTGTTCATCCAGAGCGAGGGCCCGGTGCCTCCCGGTCGCGAGAAGGCCGAAGTCCGCATCAATTCTGATTTCCCCGAGTTCTATCCGCCCTGGCGCCTGAACTTCAACCTGCAGGTCGAGGCGTCCACACCCTTCTCGCGCTTCGATACCTTCGGATCGGTGCGCTCGGGCAGCCAGCGTGACTGGGAAATGCGCAAGCAGACCGGCCTGACCCAGAAGGAAGTGATCGACTGGCTGGGCAGTGATGCACAGTCCGCCGACTTCATCGATCTGGAACTCGAGAAGATTCGCGCCGAGCGCCGCAAGGCAGAGGCCGACCTTCAGAAGCTGAAGGAAAAGATGGAGAAGGAAGGTGGAGACAAGTAAGTCTTCCGCCACCAGATTCCCACAGCGCCGCCCCCAGGGCGGCGCTTTTGTTGAGGGCGAATGAGCCGCAAGCAGCCGACATTGGAAACCGGACTGTCTCACGAATCGGTGGAATCACTGCTGCAGTGGTTTCAGCGGGTGGCCCGCGAGCTTCCCTGGCGAGAACGTCGCACACCCTATCGGGTCTGGGTCAGCGAGATCATGCTCCAGCAGACCCAGGTGGACACCGTGATACCCTTCTACCTGCGCTTCCTCAAGGCTTTCCCGACGGTGGAAAGTCTGGCCGCCGCCGAAGAAGACACGCTGATGGCTCACTGGGCTGGCCTGGGTTATTACTCCAGGGCACGAAACCTGCAGAAAGCCGCTCGCACACTGGTGCGAGAGCACGGAGGCTGTTTTCCCAGTGACCCCGAAGTGGTCCGGGCTCTGCCCGGATTCGGCGAGTACACCACGGCGGCGGTTCTCAGCCTGAGCCAGGGCCAGAATCTGGCGGTCCTGGACGGCAATGTGATGCGCGTGCTGGCGCGTGTCTTTCTGGTGGAAGAAGACATCATGGCCGGGCCCACGCGCCGGCGCCTGCAGGCGATTGCAACGGCCGGCCTGCCCGCGGGTCGTGCAGGGGCCTACAACGAAGCCCTGATGGAACTGGGCGCCACGGTCTGCAGACCCCAGCCATCCTGTGAGCTGTGTCCACTGGCGTCGGTCTGCCGGGCGTACGCCCAGAAGCGGACGGCGGACATTCCGCAGCGCTCGCGGCGCGGAAACCGCAGGACTCACCCGGTCGTGGTGCTTGTCGGCATTGCCGGGGATGGGCGGATTCTGCTGCACCGAAGGCCCGACAAGGGCATGCTGGCGGGACTCTGGGAATTGCCCAATCTGCGCGGAGAACAGGAACTGGGGCGCGAGCCCGCCGATGTGGAGTCGCTGGCGAGTCTGTTCGACGGGCTGGAACGGCAGCTGCATGAATCGGGCTTCAGCGCCCGGGGGGCATACCGGTCTCTGGCGGTATTCCGGCACCACTACAGTCACTTTTCGGTGGAACTTCATCCAAGGGCGGCTCTTCTCGACGGAATGCCGGGCGCTGAAGACTGGCGCTGGGCAAGCCCGCCGGGCCTGGATGGGCTCGGGGTTTCCGCCAGCGACCGTCGGATTCTGGACCAATGGCTGGCAGAATGATCGGCTCCGGAACCCGCGTGCGCCGGTCGGGTTTCATTGACGACCTTCAGAAACCGGTACCGGAGAATGATCCATGAGCCTGAAACCCACGCTGGCTCTCGCGCTGGCCTCGACCATGCTGCTGGCCTGCGAGAAGGACAAGGACCTGCACAGCATCAGCCTGGAAGTCGCCGGTACGTCCGGACGGGCAACCGTGCAATACGAGAACAACTCCGGCATTCGGGTGCTGGAGGACCAGCCCTTGCCGATCGTCATCCAGTTCGTGGCCGAGGCGGGTGAATCGGTGCATGTGTACGCCAGTGCGCCCAATCCTTCCGCGACGCTCTGGATCCAGATCGTCGAGGACGGCGAACAGGTATTCGCCTCTTCCGGGTGCCTCTGCGGAAACACCTATGTCAGCGCCGAGGCGGGAGGCGTCGTGGGCGCCTGGTAGGGCATTCGCGACAGTTCTGTCCCCAATGGCCACTCATTGTCCGTGTCAACTTTCTCCGTATATCCATGCCTTTGTCCACTATCCGCCATTGCCTGTTTCAAAGCCGACGCGCCTGCAGTGATTCCCTGCTCTTTATTGCAAACACAGCTTTGGAATCATTTCCTCTTATTGGCACGGCACTTGCTAAAACTGTCATCAGCAAAATCAGAATACCCTCCTTGCTGATGCGACATCATGGTGTCTGAACCGACACGACTCCGGCTGCCTACCGGCGTCTCCTGTCGGGCTTCACCGTTTCCGGTTCTTTCCCCAGACTCGGGAAGAGCGGGTCGTATCCACCCGGGAGGGGCATCTCAAGGGTGGATGACATGAGTAGCTCAATTCGTCGTCTGGCTGGTGTCCTGCTTTCCAGCATCGCCATCACCACCATTTCCCTGCTGCCCGCCCCGGACGCGCGCGCGGAAACCGGCCTCGCGGGCATTGCCCCGTCCGCGGACGCACATCGACCACTGACCGATGTGGACGTGGTCTTCTCCCCGTCCACCGTGGAAGTCAGCATGGTTTCCGGGGACACGACCCATGTGAACCTGGCCCTTGAAAACACACACGATGACCAGCCCGAAGACCTGAGCTGGGAACTGCAGATCCAGTTTCCCGAGACGGCTCTGTTCCAGGCGGGAACCGTCCGGCCCGCGCCCCGCGGCGACTCGGGGATTCCGCCCCTCAACACGACCCATCCCGATTTCAGCAGCTCCCCGGACTGGCAGGACATGTCCCGCGATGGCGAGCGCACACGCAGCGCGCTGATCATCGGCAACGAGGCAACCAGCGACGTCATTCAGGATGTGCTTCTGGAAGCCGGATACAGCAGCGTGATCGTCTCTGACGACGGCATCTACAATGGCACGAATCCTTCGCCTGTCGAGTTCGATCTGGTGATCTATCCCGACGGCATCAACTACGGCAGCAACATGCCCACGTCCGGCCAGACCGCACTGCGGGACTATGTGCTGAGCGGCGGCGGTCTGATCACCACGGAATGGGTCAGCTACGAAATCGAAAGTGGCCGTCTCACGACACTGGCCACAGTGCTTCCCATGCGGCGAAGCGGTGGCGGCACGGGCCAGACCTATTGTCAGGTTGACCTTCCCGCCCATCCGCTGGTCTCGGGCGTTCCTTCCAGTTTCTATGTGACCAGTGGTTACAGCAGCACCTACCTGCTGTCCGGGGAGTCGGTGATTTCCTCTCCCGACATGGGTGTGGCGGTTGCCGCCGATGAGAGCAACGGTGGACGCGTGGTGCAGTTCGGGGTGGCCGGAAACTATTCCGGGTACAGCCCCTTCGGTCCGGGAACGGAACTGCGCATGGTCCTGGCCAATGCCATCGACTGGGTGGCTGGTACCAACTGGCTCACGGCCAGCCCGCTCTCGGGCACCGTGCTGGCGAACACCGTGGCCGACATTGATCTGCGCATTTCGGCTGAAGGTCTGCTCGAAGGCGACTACATCGCCACCCTGCATGTCGTCAGTGCCCAGTTCACCAATGGTTTCATCGATGTGCCCGTGATCGTGCATGTGGACGGCGATCCCGCCATTGCCGTGAATCCGCCTCAGCTGGACTTCGGCAGCACCTTCGTCGGGCAGACCAGCACGCTGGTGCTCGAGATCGGAAACCAGGGGACGGCGCCGCTGAACATCACCGCGATCACGACCGACAACACCGCATTCCAGGTTCTGCCTGCCGATCTGGTGATCCAACCTCTCGAGACAGCGATGGTCGACGTCAGCCATTCGCCACTGTCGCCTGCCGTGAACAACACCACACTGCACATTCTCAGCGACGATCCCCTGCAGGGAGATCTGCAGCTCAGCATTCTGGCCGAAGCCCTGGACGCCCCGATCGCGGCCATCGCCCCCGAGTCCGTGGAGCTGGATGGCCTGACCGGCGATACGCTGACCACCTCGCTGAGCCTGGACAACCTGGGCGGCAGCGACCTCGACTGGGTGACGGGAGTGGTCTACGGGAGTGGCGCACGCGTCACGTCTCCCACCGCGGCGGCCCGCGAGAACCAGGCCCGCCACCGTGACACGGGCAAGGGCGAAGTCGAAACCCGTGCACCCCTTTCCGCATCCCGGCAGTTCGGTGGCCCCGACGCCTTCGGCTACAGCTGGATGGACTCGAATACCCCCGGTGGGCCCGAGTTCGTCTGGGAGGACATCAGCGGCATCGGCGAGTCCCTGGGACTGTACGGGGACGACGAATACGCCACGGTGACCCTGCCCTTCGCCTTCCCCTACTACGGATCGATGGAGTCGACCCTCAATGTGAGCACCAATGGTTACATCACCTTCGGCGACGACGCCTTCGAGCCGCTGGGTGATCCCTTTCCCGACCCGGTCGAGCCCAACGGCGTGATCGCTCCCCTCTGGGGCGACCTGGCCAACTACGAGGGCTCCACATACACCTGGTACGACGAGGACAACGCCCGCTTCATCATCCAGTTCAATGACTACTACGGCACGTACTTTTCCGGCTTCTACACCTTCCAGATCGTGCTGGAGGAATCCGGAGACATCCTGTTCAACTACGATGTCATCGAGGATGCGACCGACGAATTCGCGATCGGCATCGAAGACCAGAACGGTTTCGATGGTCTGACGATCTCCTATTACTCCAGCTATGCGCAAGCTGGACTCGCGGTTCGCTTGAGCAGCTCATCCGCAGGGCACTGGCTCAGCGTGCTGCCTTCCTCGGGCACCACAGGAAGCAGTGGCACCTCTGTGCTGGAGTTGTCGGCCACCCTACTGCAGAACATGCTCAGTGGTGTCTACGAGGCAACGGTAGTCGTGGCCAGCAATGATCCCGTGACCCCCGAACTGCAGGTTCCCGTGACCCTGACCGTCACCGGTGCGCCGCAGCTGGTCGTGGACCAGCAGGAAATCAACTGGGGCGATGTCTACATCGATCATGGCCAGAGCCGCTGGCTGCTGCTGCACAACCCGGGTACCGCCGACCTGCTGCTGGACGCCCAGACCGACGGCAATGGATTTTCGGTCACCAACGGAACCCAGCTGATCCCGCCCTTCGGCAGCCTGGCCCTGCAACTGGACTTCCTGACCGCAAGCGCGGGCCAGTACAATGGCCTGCTGACTCTGGCCAGCAACGACCCTCAGCAGGGAACCGTGCTGGTGACCCTGCTGGCCAACGCGATTCCCGCACCGGAAATAGCCGCCACACCCGGGTCCTTTGATGTGACACTGGATGCAGGAACCATGCTCAGCGAAGATCTGGTGATCGACAATCTGGGAGGGTCCAGTCTCGACTGGCAGCGCCAGATCCGCAACCTGCAGGTCAATTCCGCGCGGTCGGCGAACATCGGCTTCCATGCGAACCCTGCCACCGAGCGACCTCACCCCCGTCAGCCCCACCCGGCCGACCCGGGCAACCCGGCGGGCGCCCTGACCGATCAGGGTGACGTGCTGAACTACTGGGACAACTTCATCTACTATGCGGCCGCCATGGTCCACACGGGCGACGGACTGTGGGTACTGGGCGAGAACTCCGGGGGCGAACGCGACGGAGAGGGTTCCGTCGGCAACGAGAATACGCTGTATCTGTTCGACACGGATCTGGGATACGAGGTCTTCAGTTTCCCCGTGGAGCCCTGGACCTATTCGCTTGCCTGGGATGGCCAGTTCCTCTGGGTGGGTGCCGATGACGGAACGGTGTATGGGTACGACCTGAACGGCAACCCGGTTGGCGATTTCTCGCTGCCCAACTTCGCCTGGTATTCCTACCAGCTTGTGTTTGACGGGCAGGATTTCCTGGTGGTGTATCCGGACCAGTACCAGATCCAGCGGGTGGACTACACCGGTGCCGAACTGGAAGTGGGCCAGTATTCTGACTCCATCGGATACGTCAACGCGGTTGCGTGGGTGCCGGGACATTTTTCCGGGCATCTCTGGGTCTTCGACAGCGACTACAACGATCTGGTGCAACTCAGCAACACGCTCCAGAATCCCGAGGAAGTGACCCGCATCGACTTTCTGGATGTGGGCTGGACACGCGCGATGGCTCACAATGGAACGAACCTCCTGGTCGCCAACAACTGGGGCGAAATGTGGGAGGTGGACGATGGTCAGGAAGAAGTCGATTTCTTTGCCCTGGATCCCGTGTCCGGATCCGTGGAGCCATCGTCGGGCGTGGTCGCGCACATGCTGTTCAACAGCCCGGGCAATTTCGGTGGAACGGTGAGCGCCGACCTGGTGTTGCAGTCCAACGACCCGGTCCAGCCCGAACTGATCGTGCCCCTGTCGCTGACCGTGAATGGCCGCCCGATTCTGGGCACCGATCTGGTCGATCTGGACTTCGGCAGTCAGTATGTGGGCGGCAGCACTTCGCGTGTGGTGCGCGTGCGCAATCTGGGCAGCGAGACCCTGCAGATCAGCAACATCATTGCCGGCCTGCCTGACTACACACCCTCCTTCACCAGCGTGACACTCGAACCCGGGCTGTTCTCTGACCTCGAGATCGTGTTCTCGCCTGCGCAGAGTGGCGACCGTGGGACGCTGTTGAGTCTGATCAGCAACGACCCGCAGCAGCCAATCCACGACCTGACTCTTTCTGGAACCGGACTACAGGCCCCCGAACTGGTGGTTGATCCCGAGGTCTTCACCGAGTGGCTTGCCTCCGGTACCGAAGGGGACTACACACTGACCGTGTCCAACGAAGGACCCGGGGATCTGGAGTATACGGTTGGCTTCACCCAGTATGCGCGAAGCCTGGAAACCCGCACTCCGCGGGCGCCCGATCCCGAACTGAATCTGGCCAAGAACGAGCGGGACCCCCGACCGGGCCAGGCCCCCGCACGTGGAGCCGGTGGTCCCGACTCCTACGGCTACACCTGGCGTGACAGCGACGAGCCCAATGGACCGGCATACCAGTGGCACGACATCGTGAGCAGCGGCGAGGGCGTCAATCTGTTCCTCTCCGGCGATGACAGTGCCGTGTCCGTGACTCTGCCCTTCGCCTTCCCCTTCTACGGAAACGACTACACCACCATGTGGGTGAGCACGAATGGCTATCTCACCTTCGGTCCCAATCCCTACGATTATTCCAACGACCCGATTCCCAGCACCAATCAGCCCAACCTGTTCATCGCTCCCTTCTGGGATGACCTCAACGGCGCCAACAACTACTGGTACTGGCACGATACGGTCCAGAACCGTGTGGTGATCCAGTACAACAACGTGGCCCATCTCAACGGGTCAGGCACCTACCTGATGCAGGCCGTGCTGTACTCCAATGGCACGATCGACTACTACTACAATACTCTCAACGGCACACTCACCAGCTGCTCCGTGGGCATCGAGAACATCGATGGCGACGATGGCCTGCAGGTTGTCTACAATGCGGCCTGGCTGCACAACGACATGGCAATCCGGATCTCCGCGACTCCCGGTTGGCTGGATGTCACGCCTCTGGCGGGCACCGTCGCCCCGGGCAGCAGTGAGAATCTGGCGCTGCACGTGAATGCCCAGTCACTGCTTGATGGCGCCTATGACGCGAACATCGTGGTCTACAGCAACGATCCCCTGCGTCCCCAGGCCACGGTGCCCTTCCATCTGACGGTGGCCGGATTCGCCGACATCGTGGTGGCACAGCAGAGCATCGACTTCGGCACGGTCTTCACCGGCAGCACCAACCAATTGCCGGTCACGGTGCAGAACGTGGGCACGGGGCACCTCACCCTCTCCGCTCTGAGTACCACGGGTGAAGGCTTCTCGGTCGAAGCCGCGCCCATCGTGATCGCTCCGGGGTTCTCGCGACAGGTGATGGTCAGCTTCGCACCCGATCAGATCGGCCCGGTGTCGGGAACGCTCAGTATCGAAAGTGACGACGAGGACACACCCCTGGTTGAAGTGGTTCTGGCCGGCAACGCCGAGGCGCCCCCGGTGGTGGCCGTCAGTCCTGCCAGCGTGACTGAAACCATCGCCGCCGGCGAGACTATCGAACTGGACCTGCTCGTGGACAATTCCATGGGCGCCACCAGTCTGGACTGGACCATTGAAGTGGATGACCTGGGAGGGAATCGCTTCCTGCTTGTCCGGGAAGGACGGTCCGCCCAGCGCAAGGGACAGACCACCGCCGAACGGGACGCGACCTGGTTGACGGTCGAGCCCCTGGCTGGTTCCGTGGCCCCCGGCCAGAGCCAGTCGCTGACCATGACCATTGAAGCACCCCTGGATTACGCCGGGCAGTATCTGGGCCAGATCCGTGTGCTCAGCAACGACCCCGTGACTCCGGTCGTGACGGTGCCCGTGGACGTGACCGTCCAGGGTGTGCCGGCCATCGCCTATGCCCCCGCATCGATTGATTTCGGCGAGGTGTTCGTGGGCTATTCGGCCCAGCAGGAGATTCAGGTCAGCAACATCGGCAGCGCCCTGTTGAGTGTGCAGGCGATCCTGAGCGCCGATGATGCCTTCAGCGCGACACCGCAGCTCTTCAGCCTGCAGCCCGGCGAGTCCACGCCGGTGACCGTGACCTTCACGCCTTCCGTCGCGGGACAGCTGTCCAGTTCCTTCAATGTGGTGGCCAACGACCCCGACAGCGGGGATCTGAGCTATGCAGTCAGTGGCACCGGAACCCTGGTTCCCGTGATGCAGATTGCGCCCTCCAGTTTTGCTTCGGTACTCAATTCGGGCGAGAGTGAGACCCAGGCCCTGACCATTGACAACACGGCCGGTGCCGGCGATCTGGAGTTCCGAGTGGAGGGGCTCAGCAGCATGCGCGCCCTGCGCCCTGCGGGCGACACACGCGTGCATGATCCTCTCTTCGACCGGCTGCCCGGCAAGGACGAGCGCGACACGCGCCCCGCGGTGAACAATGGCCAGCGTGGCGAAGGCGGTCCCGACATGCACGGGTACAGGTGGATCGACAGTGATCAGCCCGGGGGCCCCGCCTACGACTTCGTGGACATCCGCAACACGGGAACCTGGCTCAACCTGACCGGCGATGACGCCCAGGCGGGTGTCACCCTGCCCTTCACCTTCAGCTTCTACGGAGAGCCGCGGACCAGCGCGCTGGTGAGCACCAACGGGTACATCGCCTTCACGGGCAGCGCCACCTCCTACGGCAACCAGCTCCTGCCCAGCACGGTTGCACCAAATGATCTGATCGCGGCCTTCTGGGACGACCTGCATTTCCGCGCCACGGGCAGGGTGTACACTCAGTATGTGCCCGAGGCCGAGAAGTTCATCATTCAGTACACGGACATCCAGCGCTATTCGGGATCCGGGAACTACACCTTCCAGATCATCCTCTTCGGCTCCGGCCGGATCCAGCTGATGTTCGCCAGCATGACCGGCACCCTCAACAGTGCCACCACCGGCATCGAGAATGCCAGCGGCACCGATGGTCTGACCACGGCCTTCAACAGCAACTACACCCACAATGGCCTGGCCGTCGAGTATGGTCAGGCGCCGCCCTGGATGACGATTCTGCCCAGCAATGGCATCGTACCCGCCGGACAGAGCACGACCATTGATGTGAGCTTCAATGCGGTGGGTTATCTGGATTACAGCGACTCAGCCGAACTGCACATCCAGGGCAATGATCCGCTGAATCCCGACGAGACCATTCCCGTCAGCTTCACCGTGGTGGGTGATTACAGCCTGCTCCCCGGCCAGGCCGGCAACCCGGTACCGGCACACAACGAACTGCAGGTCAACGAGCGGCCCATCCTGTCCTGGCTGCCCGCGAGCAATGCGGAGTATTACCAGCTGTATCTGTGGCCCGCCGATCAGCCGGTTCCTGCCGTGCCCACGGTGACCACCGCCAACATCTCGTGGCAGGTTCCCTCGAATCTGCTGTTCGGCACGGCTTACAACTGGAAGGTTGTTTCCGGCAACCTGTATGGATTGGTGGAAGGCCCGATCTGGACCTTTACCGTGCGCACCCAGCCGGACCTGGTGGTGAGCCAGGTGAACGTGCCCAATCAGGTCTTCACCGAGCAGGAATACGAAGTCAGCTGGATCGTGAGCAACACGGGCGCGGGAGCCACCACGGTACCGTCGTGGACCGACCGCGTCTACCTTTCCTCCGAGGCCGTCTTCGACTATGCCACCGCCACCTACCTGGGGCAGTTCGCCAATGCATCCTATCTCGGGTCGGGTGAGAGCTACCTCAACAGCGCCAGTTTCCTGGCCCCGCAGGGGGTGACGGGCGACTTCCATGTGCATGTGCTCACCGATGTGTTCAACCAGCTGCAGGAAAGCGGCGAGCAGAACAACACCGGTTCTTCGACCCAGGCAATGATATTCGTGCTGACGCCTCCGCCGGATCTGGTGGTGTCGGTCGTGACCGCGCCGACCAATGGTTTCTCCGGTCAGTCCTTCACCGTGAACTGGACTGTGAACAACGACGGCGCTGGAATCACCTCGGCCAGTTCCTGGTACGACGCCGTCTACGTGGCGCCCGAGGGAATCAGCGACCCGGCCCAGGCGACCTACCTGGGGCGCACCCTGCACAATGGGGCCATGCTTCCCGGAGCCAGCTACAACTCCTCGGCCACGGTCACCATGCCGCTGGAGAATTTCGGCAGCCAGAACTTCATCGTGCTCACGGACTATCAGAATTCCGTGTTCGAGCACGCCTTCGAGAGCAACAACAGCAACATCTCGGCCCCGATCAATGTCACCCTTTCGCCGCCCGCCGATCTGGCGATCAGCGGCCTGAGCCATCCTGGAGGCGCCGCGCCGCTGCAGCAGATCCAGCTGAGCTGGACCGTGAGCAACGACGGTTTCGCCAACACGGAGACCGGCAGCTGGATCGACCGGGTGTATCTCAGCAGCGACAACATCCTGGATGAGAGTGATCCGGTGCTGGCCAGCGTCCAGCATTCGGGAGTCCTGGAGCCGGGTCAGTCCTACAATTCCCAGGCGACCGTGACCTGGCCGGACAACATCAGCGGTGAGCGCACGCTGATCGTGAAGACCGATGCCAACGACGCGGTCTTCGAGCACATCTTCGAGACCAACAACGTGACCCACATCGACCCGGTCATGACCCTGCTGCCCGATCTGGTGCCGATTGCACTGAGCGCGGATGCGGGCGGTATGTCCGGCGCGCCCCTGCATCTGGAGTGGACCATCGAGAACCAGGGCGCGGGTGGCGCTTTTGGCGACTGGTGGACGGATGCGGTCTACATCTCGCAGCAGCAGATCGTCAATCTGGGCGAGGCCGTGGCGCTGGGCACTCCTTTCGTGCGCCAGCCCTCCCTGGCCGCCGGGGCGAGCTACTCGATCTCGGCGGATGTCGCCATTCCCAATGGCTATGTCGGCACCTATTACCTCCATCTGGTGACCGACGCCACCAACCGGATCTTCGAGGATCTTGGTGATGCCAACAACCAGATGCTGAACGAAGCCGTGGTGTCAATCACGCTCAGCGCCTGGCCCAACCTGCAGCCGGCCCAGATCAGCGTACTCAACCTGAACAGCCTGGCGGCCGTGACGCCCATCGAGATTCTCTATCGGGTGGACAATGTGGGCGCGGGTGGCATTCCCCAGGAAACCTCCTGGAACGACCGCCTGTACGTCAGCAACAGCCCTGTGTTCAATGCCGCACTTGCCAATCCGCTGGGGACGATCAATCGCACGGGCCCACTGGATGCGGGCGGCGATTACTCGCAGTATTCCTCCTTCCCTCTGCCCAACCTGACAGCGGGGAACTATTACCTGCATCTGGTGACGGACCTGAACAACACCGTCTATGAGCACACCAACGAATCGGACAATGTGCTCAGCAGTGTGGCTCTGCCCATTGCCAGCCGCCCGCCCTCGGATCTTGCCCTGAGCAATGTGCAGGTGCCGGCCATGGCCGGATCCGGCGAGATGATCACGGTAAACGCGACCGTCACCAACCAGGGTGGGGCCACGACCGCCTACTCGTGGGCCGATGGCATCTGGTTCTCCCAGGATGCCGTGTTCTCGCCCGTGGATGATCAGCTTGTCGGCAGTGTGTTTCACAGTGGAAATCTGGCCAACGGGCAGAGCTACTCGATCCTGCAGGATGTGCGGGTGCCCGACGCCATCCAGGGTGATTGGCACATCTTCGTGTTGGCGGACCGATTCAGTGTGCTGGGCGAAAGCAACACAACCAACAATTCGCAGGGTGCCGCGATCCAGGTCAGCCTGACTCCGGCCCCCGATCTGGGTGTGACGGCCTTCGATGCCGCTCCCAATGCAATCTCGGGTCAGCCTCTGGCATTGAACTGGACGATCCAGAACCAGGGCGAAGGATCCACCCGCAGTGCCGCGATCTACGACGCGGTGTACATCTCCCAGAACAGCACCCTGGATGCCGCGGACGTACGCATCCTCCTGCAGGAGAAGAGCGGCGTGGTGGCTCCCGGAGACTCCTACACCCAGAATCGTTCGGTTTCGATTCCCGTGTACCTCTCGGGCAACTACTACCTGATCTTCAAGAGCGACAGCGACGACCGCGAGTACGAGCCCGACAAGAGCAACAATCGTGTGGCCCAGTTGCTGACCATCACCCAGCCCGAGCCCTCCGATCTGGTGGTGAGTTCCATCGCGGTGCCGGCCAGCGCGGAAACCGGATCGCCCGTGACCGTGAGCTGGGTGCTCGAGAACCAGGGAAACAATGAAGCCAACGGCAGCATGTGTGACGGAGTGTACTTCTCACTGGATCAGACCTGGGACATCAACGATGCCCTGATCGGAGTGGATTGTCGCACGATCAGCATCGCCCCCGGTGGCCGCATGGTCTGCAGCATGGAGCTGGACATCAGCGAAAGCATGCGCACCAACGAGGACGGCAGCCTGGAAGAGAATCTTCCCGGTCTGGCTCCCGGCGACTACTACGTGATCGTGCGCACCGACCTGCTGAACAACATTCGCGAGTCGGATGTCAGCAACAATCGCAGCGCCTCCGCCAGCCTGGTGGATGTGGACATGCCCGAGCTGGTGCTGGGGGTTCCCGAGGACCTGCAGATCCAGGATGGAAAGTCCAGCTACTATCGCGTGAACGTGCCTTTGGGCGAGGCCCTGCGTGTGAGCGTGAACGGTGACGAAGGTGCCGTGTACAGCGAGCTCTACCTGAGCGCGGGAGCCGTGCCCACCCGCAGCAATTACGATGAGGTTGGTGCGCAGCCGTATGAGATCGATCAGGTGGCGCTGGTTCCCGAGGCGGATGCCACCACCTATTATGTATTGGTTTACGGAAATGGCGCAGCCAACGTCAGTTCCAGTGCCACGATTCTGGCGCAGACCGTGCAGTTCAGTGTCACCGCGGTGACCCCGGACCACGGTGGTGCCGGTGGGCGGGTGACCGTGATGATCGAAGGCGCGCGCTTCCAGTCCGACTGCAGCGTGGCTCTGGAAGATGGCCAGGGCAACAGCGCCAGTCTGGTGTCGGCCACCGTGCTGGATCCCTCGCACATCCGGGCCACCTTCGACCTGGACCGGAACCTGCCCTTCGGTGCCTACGATCTGGTCGTGAACAACCCGGCTCGTGAAGAAACACGGCTCGTGGGCGGCTTCCAGGTCGAGCAGGCCACCGGGGCTGACGTGTCCTTCGGTTACAGCCGACCCGGTTCGCTGCGTCGTTTCGGCAATGGCGTCTACCAGATTTCGGTGATCAACAACGCCAACAACGACATCCCCGTGCTGAGCGCGATCCTGGCGATTCCCGCGGGAACCGATTACACCATCGAGTCCGACCGCATGCTGACCAACTCGCAGCTCTTCCCCGACAGTCTGCGTGCGCTGTTCTCCAATGTGCCCGACCATGTGGACGAGCAGGGGTGGCGCCTGATTCCGCTGAACGCGCGTGACATGGCCGTGGGCGAAGTGATCAACATTCGCCTGGTGGCCCAGCGCGTGGACGGCGATGCCTTCCCGCTCAAGTTCGTGGTGGACGGCTACACGCGTGCCGAGTTCCTTGATGGCCAGTTGACCTACATCGAACTGCTGCGCCAGGCGATTCTGGCTGGCGAGGCCAGCAACCTGCCCGACGATCTGGTGGAACTGGCGAACTATCCCGACGACTTCAGCGAGCAGTTGCTGGCGGCCTATGTGGCGCTGGGCCTGCTGAGTCAGGATGA
Source organism: Candidatus Delongbacteria bacterium (assembly GCA_020634015.1). Lineage (NCBI taxonomy): Bacteria > Candidatus Delongiibacteriota > Candidatus Delongbacteria bacterium. Next base: position 52,966 of record JACKCN010000005.1, read on the forward strand.
AGTGGACACGGTCAGTGCGGCCGACGTGAGCGCCGCCATGGTGCGGGTGGCCGAGCTGCCCAGCAACCTGATGGACCTGGGACTGCGCGACCTGACCACGTGCCAGACCGTGTTGAGCTGGCTCGAGCTGCTGGGACGACTGGGCATCATCGCCATCGGCCTGATCACCGGTGCGCTGCTGGCCCCCGTGACCCTGGGCGTGGGAGCGATCCTGGCCGTGTTGAGTGGTCTGGGCCTGGGCATGAACATTGGCGCCCTGCTGACCGGCAACCCCGGCCTGCTGGCGCGCATCTTCTGCGACGAAACCCCGGTGGTCGCCTCGCGGGACCCCAACGACATCATCGGACCCATCGGCTTCGGCGACGAGCACTTCATCTCGAAGAACCAGACCATGCCCTTCATGATCCGCTTCGAGAACGATCCCGAAGAAGCCACGGCTCCGGCTCAGGTGGTGACCATTTCCCAGGACTTCGACTCGACGCTGGATCTCAGCAGTTTCCGCCTGGGCGACTTCAGTTTCGGCCCCTTCAGTTTTGACGTACCCAACAACCGCGCCTTCTATCAGCAGCGGCTGGATGTGTCGGACTCGCTGGGCATTCTGGTGGACTTCACCGCCGGACTGGATGTGGTGAATCACCGTGCGTTCTGGGTGCTCAGTTCCATCGACCCCAACACGGGCCTGGCACCCGAGGATCCGCAGGCCGGTTTCCTGGCCGTCAATGACTCCACCGGCGCGGGCGAAGGGTTCGTGACCTATTCGGTTCGCCCGAAGAGCGGCTCGCTGACCGGTGAGACGATCGTCAGCGAAGCCCGGATCATCTTCGACGAGAACGAACCCATCGACACCCCGGAAATCTTCCACACGGTGGATGCGGCGGGTGGCACCAGCATGGTCACCGGGTATCCGGCCGTGACCGATTCCGTGGCCTTCACCATCAGCTGGGAAGGCCAGGACGATGAGGGTGGTTCCGGAGTGGCCAGTTGGGATGTGTACCGTTCGGTCAACGCCAGCACCAACTTCGAGCTCTACCAGGTGGAGCTGCGTGATACGGCGACGGTCTTCGTGGGCAGTTATGGCAACACCTACAACTTCTTCACCATCGCCCGCGACAACGTGGGCAATACCGAGGCGATGAAACACGCCGCCGAGGCCAGCGTCTTCGTGAGCCCCAACGGCATTCCGCTGGCGCTGGACATGCCCGACGAACTGACTCTGCTCGAGGACGAGCTGCTGACCCTGGACATGAACGACTATGTGTCCGGTGGTGTCGGAGGTCTGGTGGTGAGCGTGGATCCAACGGCCGAGCTGACGGTGGAGATCAACGGACTGGATGTGTTGATCAGCGCCGGACCCGACTGGAACGGCAGCGAACTGGTGAACTTCGTGGTCAGCGACGGCGCCCGCGAGATCGTCAGCGACTTCGTGATGATCATCGTGCAGCCGGTCAACGATCCTCCCGCCGTGCTGATGCCGCTGGACGAGCTGGTGATTCTCGAGGACGCCAGCGACTGCAGCCTGGACCTGTCCACGATCTTCGGCGATGTGGATGGCGATGACCTGAGCTATACCGTTGAAGGTGCCGTGAATCTTGGCGTCGAGATCACGGGCAGCGCAGTCTGCATCACCCCGGCTCCGGGTTGGTCGGGCAATGAAACCCTGACCTTCTTCGCCGACGACGGTGTGGCCCGCACGGCCGTGCAGCCCACCGGAGGCAAGCGCCTCTCGCTGGTGGCCAGCCGGGTTCAGGACACCCCCCGCAGCCAGGCGACCTTCGCCGCGGCTCGCGCCGGTGGTGGCAAGGTGAATCGGCCCGGAGGCCTGCGTGACGTGACCGGTGAGGATCTGCTGGTGACCGTGCTGCCGCAGAACGACGCTCCCGTGATCACCCTGCCCGAGGAGCTGGTCTTCGACGAGGACCAGAGCATGCTGGTGGACTTCCTGCCCTTCGTCTCCGACGAGGACAATGCGCTGCTGACCCTGAGTGTGCTGCCGACCACCCACATCCAGGTGGTGATCAACGACCTGATGGTGACCCTGAGCGCTCCGGCCGACTGGAACGGCAGCGAGTCCGTGATCTTCCGGGTGGACGACGGTGCGCGCACCATCGCCAGTGACACGACCCTGGTGGTGGTCAATCCGGTGAACGATGCGCCGCTGGCCAGTGGCCTGCCGGATACCCTGTACATCAATGAGGACTCGGGCCTGAGCCAGGTGGACCTGAACCAGTACTTCAGTGATGTCGACGGCGACCCGCTGAGCTACCTCGTGGAAGGTGCCGCCAATCTGCTGGTTTCCGTGGACGGCAATACCCTGTCACTGACTCCCGCTCCCGACTGGTTCGGCAGCGAGTCCCTGCTGATCACGGCCGATGATGCGGCCCGCACGGAGGGTAATGGTGGGTTCGGTTTCGCCAGCACGCAGTTCAGCGGCAAGCAGTCCCTGGCCATGAGTCGTGTGACTCCCGGCAAGGGGGGGGCCAGCAAGCAGGCGATCCGTGGTGCGGGCAGTGGGCCCGGATTCGAGTCGGCGCGCGTGCAGGGAACTCCTCTGCTGGACGAGCGCCTGAGCGCGAGCGGCACTCTGGTGATCATGGTCAGTCCCGTGAATGACGCCCCCGTGATTGATCTGCCGCCGACAATCGCATTCGACGAGGACACGATCTGGCAGCAGGACTTCAGCACCTGGATCAGCGACGTGGATTCTGGCAGTCTGGGGCTCAGCGCCAGCGGCGCCAGCGAATTGGCGGTGGCCGTGGTGGGCATGACCGTGAGCATCGCACCTCCCGCCAACTGGAACGGCAGCGAGTGCATCGTGTTCTTCGTGGATGACTTCGAGGGCCGCGCCATCGCCAGCGACACGCTGTGTGTGACGGTGCTGCCGGTCAACGACGATCCCACGGTGGCCGCGATACTGGATACTCTGACGATCCAGGAAGGCGGATTTGACGAGTCGATTGACCTGAACCAGATCTTCACCGACCTGGATGGCGACCTGTTGGCGTTCTCCGTGTCCGGCAACGTCAACCTGATGGTGGAGATCAGCGGCTCCGGCCAGGTGCACATCGAATCCTCGAGTGCCTTCACCGGTGAAGAACTGCTGGTCTTCACGGCGGAAGACGGGCAGGGCCGCACGGCCAGCTGGAAGAGCGGCATCCTGCGGCCTTCGCGCCAGAAAGCGGTTGGCAAGGGAGCGACCGTGGCCGATGATTCCCGTTCGAGCGTGAGCGAGGACCTGCTGGTGATCGTGACGCCGCAATCCGCATCCGGTGGCGAGGATCTGCCCGTGGCATTCGCCCTGGAGCAGAACTACCCCAACCCCTTCAACCCGACCACGACCATCCGTCTGGCCATGCCCGAGACCGGCCCCGCCCGGGTGACCGTGCACGACATGACCGGACGCCTGGTGGCCGTGCTGCACGACGGCATCCTGTCGCGCGGCCTGCATGGCATCATCTTCGATGGCGCGGGATTGCCCTCGGGTATATACATCTACAGGGCAGAAGCGGCAGGCCACAGTGCAACACGCAAGATGATGCTCGTGAAGTGAGCTGGGTTTCGGTTTTCCGCGAACCCCCGGTTGCCATCTGGCGGCCGGGGGTTCTTTGCTGATGATCCCGGCCCTCAGACTTGATAGCGCTGTTACCATGGCATGGCAAGTGTTCGTTATTGGGCACCGTTGAACACGGGATTTTCATCGGGAAACCTGCTGTTCGATGTTTGCAGCTTCTGACGCAATGAAAACAAGAAGTTTGGCTCAGCGAAAATCATGGCACAATGCTTGCAGATCTTGTCAAGTCCATGGTCCGGAACCGACTGGACGGCGGAGCGACTCAAAACTGATGGGCGTTCCGTTGCGGTTCCGAATTCTGGTGCCCGACCTGTCCTGCAATGAGCCTTTGAAGAACCGGAGCGGTCCACCGGACGGCTTCGAAAGAAGAATGGAGATCCAAGATGAAGACTGCCCTGACTGCCTTGTTGCTCTGCGGCCTTGTGGCTGGAACCGCCAGTGCCGAGAAATTCCGCGATCCGAATGCCCCCGTGGTCAACCGCTTTCCGCTGATGAGTTCAGACCGCGTTGCGGATTGCTTGACCGTATCCGGCTTGCCTGTGGGCACATCAGCTTATGCGACCTTCGAACTCACCGAGGAGTGCTGCGACTGGTACATTTCCTCCTGCGGTGCATCCCACGTGGACAACTACTTCTACTTGATGGATTTCGACGGCAACTACATCACTGACGATGACGACAGCAACTGCAGTTTCCCCTGCAATTTCGGCCCGGCAGCCATCGGGTCCTCCTATGTGGGCCTTTGCTTGCCCGCTGGTGTGTACACCCTCGAGATCTATGTGTACAGCTATCGTGATGCCAACTGCAGTACTACCTCCACCCCGTTCGACTTTGACATCTGCTATGACTTCTGCGGTGGCGTCGCCAGCACCCAGGACATGCCGGTGAATTTCGAGCTGGGCAATGCCTTCCCGAATCCCTTCAACCCCAGCACCACGATTGAGTTCACCATGGCCGAGACGGCCAACGCCAGCCTGAAGGTCTACAACGTGGCCGGCGCCGAAGTGGCGACCCTGGTCAACGGCCTGGTCGGCGCGGGTGCCCAGAGCGTGGTCTTTGACGCCAGCAACCTGACTAGCGGCGTGTACTTCTACGCTCTGGAAGTCGCCGGTACGGTCCAGACCCGCAAGATGGTCCTGGCCAAGTAAGCCACCATCAGACCCTGATTTTCAATACCCCCGGTCGCATCAGCGGCCGGGGGTTTTGCTTGTTCCATCGGGTCACGCATTGAGCAGGCGCAGCTGAATACCGACTGGGTGTTGGCGATAACCGCCGCACCAGAGCATTCAGCCGTCAAAAGGGCCGCGAAGGTGACCGATTCCAGACTCGCTCTGTGCCAAATCGGGCAAATATTTGCATCAATCCCGCAGCGGTCCACAGTGTCAATGCCATAAATGTCTGCATTTTCACCACTTGGAGTCGCGAGACATTTCTGGCACAGGGCTTGCGAAGGTTCTTTCGCCCTGAACCTGAACATAGTCGCTGCACAAGGCCCGGACAAACCGTCCGGGCCGCGAAGGTCAGGTGCGCTGAAACGCGATCAACCCTGAAATCTTCACAAACAGGAAAAGAGGAACAACCCATGAAGACTGCCCTGACTGCCTTGATGCTCTGCGGCCTTGTGGCTGGAACCGCCAGTGCCGACAAGTTCGACGACCCCAACGCCCCGATCGTCAGCCGCCTGCAGCTGAACAGCACCGAGCGCGTTGCGGATTGCCTGACCGTGTCCGGCCTGCCCACCAACGTCATCGCCCTGGCCACGATCGAATTGACCGAGGACTGCTGCAACTGGTACATCTCCTCCTGTGGTTCCGATCACGTGGACAATCGTTTCTACCTCCGGGACAGCAACAACGTTGTGGTCGCCTACAACGACGACAGTCGTTGCGACTACCCCTGCACCTTCGGCCCCGCCACGCTGGGCAGCGACTTCGGTGACCCCTGCCTGCCTGCGGGCGTGTACACCCTGGACATCTATGTCTATTCCTATCGCGACGCCAACTGTGTCGCTGGTTCTACCCCGTTCGATTTCGACATCTGCTATGACTTCTGCACCGGCGCTGCCGACACCCAGGACATGCCGGTGGCCTTCGAGCTGGGCAATGCCTTCCCGAACCCCTTCAACCCCAGCACCACTATCGAGTTCACCATGGCCGAGACGGCCAACGCCAGCCTGAAGGTCTACAACGTGGCCGGCGCCGAAGTGGCGACCCTGGTCAACGGCCTGGTCGGCGCGGGTGCCCAGAGCGTGGTCTTTGATGCCAGCAACCTGACCAGCGGCGTGTACTTCTACGCCCTGGAAGTCGCCGGTACGGTCCAGACCCGCAAGATGGTCCTGGCCAAGTAATTCCGAATTCCCTTCACTGGAAAGACCCCCCGGGCCAGAATTGGTCCGGGGGGTTCTTTTTGAAGGAGTCACTGTACTGTCGTTCTCATGCGGAGCCCCCCGAGTTCCATCCAATTCGAGTTCCCAGGCCGGTCGGCCAGCTCCACAATGGGTTCTGATCAACCCTGTTTGTGCCAATTCAGACAAACTTGGCCATATCCACCACCTCGTTTCGTCAGCAATCGAAACTATCACACTGAAAATCAATGACTTGGGTGTTGTGTCGGAAATGGCACGCGGCTTGCCATTCTTCCCATGCCCCCCGAAAGGGAAAGGCAGGATTCGAGGCACTCGGTGGTCCCGGTCAAGGTTTACAACGAGTGCGCGATCTCCCGAGCGGACAACAACTCAAGTGATATGGAAACATCCGGAGAACCCAATGAAGAATGCTCTGACGACTCTGATGGTGTGTGGTCTGGTTGCCGGGACGGTGTCCGCGGAGAAGACGGTCAACCCGGGCAATGCCGTGGTGAGTCGGTTCCAGCTCAATGGCACGTCCAGAGTCGCGGACTGCGTGACCGTGTCGGGGCTGCCCACCGGTTACACGGCGGTTGCCAGTGTGGATGTGCCCGTGGATGCCTGTGATTGGACGATCACGTCCTGCGGGGCCGAGTTTGTGGATTCCTGGTTCGTCCTGAAGGACGAGAACGGCGTGGTCGTTGCCGAGAATGACGACGAGCGCTGCAGTTATTCCTGCAACTACGGCCCCGCGGTGGTGGGCAGTGCCTGGGGCGATGGCTGCCTGACAGCCGGACTCTACAGCCTGGAGATCTACGTGTACAGCTACCGCGATGGCGGCTGCGACGGAACCGGCGGTTTTGATTGGGACATCTGTTTTGATTTCAACGCAGGCTCGGCGGATACGGAGGATCTGCCCAACTCGATGCAACTGGGTGATGCGTACCCCAACCCCTTCAATCCCAGCACGACCATTCAATTCAGCCTGGCGGAAACCGCCCAGGCGAGCCTGAAGGTCTTCAACCTGGCGGGAGACGAAGTGGCCACCCTCGTGGATGGTCTGGTCGGGGCGGGCGTATCCAGTGTGAACTTCGATGCCACCGGACTCACCAGCGGCGTGTACTTCTACACCCTGCAGGCCAACAACACGGTGGCGACCCGCAAGATGGTGCTCGTCAAGTAGGACGAAGCCAACCCAACAACCAATGGCCCCGAGGTCGCTGCCGACCCGGGGCCTCTCCCTTTTGTGCCAATCCGGCCACTTTTTGGACACGAATCGCAGGCATCCACCCCGGAATCCGTCCAGCGCCTGACGAATCCGGGTCATTTCCTATCGGGCATGTGTCTGGTTCCCGCCTGTTTCAGCTTGCATTGCAGGGCCGACGGCCGCAGTTTGTTGCCACCCCGACCCCCCAGACACAGCCAACCGGAGATTGCCAGTGAAACCGAGAACCGTTCTCGTTCGCCTCAGCATTTGCCTGTGCGCGGCTGCCAGCCTGCAGGCCCAGCCCGAATACAGCGTCACGGACATCACCAACTGGACTCAGGGTCAGCTGGACGGATTGCCCTTTTTCAAGGACTACGTGCCTTATCCACCCCTCGGGGCGACCGGCGGTTTCGAACGGGGTGGGCGGAACAGCACGACCGTTTTCGGTGGCTATGCCTACGGAAACACCTGGGTGCAACATCAGGGGGCACTCATCACGGGTGGAGTCCAGACACTGATCGCCCCCATGGGTACCTTCAATTGGCAGTACACCTACTGGGACGGGACGGACTACCACTTCTCCAATGGCTGGGTCGGAGTGCAGCGACTTGAGGACATCAATGCATCGGGCATCGCGGTGGGAACCTCAACGATCACCGGTTCGGGGACTCACGCCTATGAGGCGAGTTATCATGCCGTGCGCTTCGATCCGCTGAACGGAGTGCTTGAGGACTTGACTCCCGATGCCAGCCAGGCCAATGCCAGGGCCATCAATGACGATGGCGAGATCGTGGGCAGCATCAACTCGGGTTCGGGAACCCAGGGTTTCCGGCGCTCTCCGTCCGGAGCGATGACGTTTCTGGGCACGACATCACAGGCCGCGAATCCAGTCGCACTCAACAGCAGCGGCTGGATCCTGGGGCAATACACGGTGTACCCCAACAAGTACGCCTTCATCAGTGCCCGGGGCCAGGGACTCATCGACCTGGGCCTGCCCAGCCAGAACAGCCCGGAAAGCGCGCAGCCGAACTCCCTGAACGACTGGGGCCAGGCGGTGGGCACAACCTGGAAGCTCTCCGACGTCCTGGACAGGAATGGCTGCCTCTGGCTGCGCAACACCTCGGGAAACTGGGAAGCGCATGACCTGAACGAACTCTCGGGCGGTGGCGACTACATCATCGAGAGTGGTCTGGCCATCAATGATGCCGGCTACATCATCGCCAGCGGACGTCTGGATGGCACCGATCTCTTCGGCAGCAGGACCTTGCTGCTGACACCGGACTCCTTCAACCCCCCCATACCTCAGCCCGCTCCCGTGGAGTTGGCGATTGACCGGCAGCCCGACGGCTCGTTCCTGCTGACATGGAGCGACGCGGGGGCTGGATTCACGTACACAGTGGAGTCGTGCACCGATCTCCTGTCCGACACCTGGGCACCACTGGAATCCGGAAGCTGGCCGATTTCCACTCTCAGCCACACCTTCGATCCGGTACCCCTTCCGGACAGACTGTTGTTGCGAGTCATTCCGCGATTCATGGAGCAGTGAGCAACAGGGAACCCACAGTTTCCGGGCAGCTTGTCCTACTGGCAATCTACCGGCCGCCGGTGCGCAAGTGGAAACTGTCGGGTACGACGGGGCAGGTCATCGACCTGCCCCGTCTCTTTTCTGCCCAGGAAACCTCCTCCTGCCCTGTTGGAAGGTCGTCTCGGCAGGCAAGCCTGCAAATCGTACCTTGACCGCCTCCCTGTCGGGCAGGCTGGACGGAACACCCAGAGCATAGAGGCACTCCATGGACAAGGATCTGGCATCAATCCAGGAAGCGCGGGACATGCTGCGCAAGGCACGTGAAGCCGCCGACCAGTTCAAGAATTTCAGCCAGGACCAGGTTGACCGCATCGTCCAGGCCATGGCGGAACGCAGTCTGGCCGCCTCGAAACGCCTGGCCGAAATGGCCTATGAAGAAACCGGCTATGGGCGCGTGGAAGACAAGACCACCAAGAATGTCTTCGCCAGCCGCAATCTGCTGGAACACATCAAGAGTCTGCGCACCTGCGGGGTCGTGCATCACAGCGAGAATGGCAAGATCATCGAGATCGCGGTGCCCATGGGCATCGTGGCGGCGCTGGTTCCCTGTACCAATCCCACCTCCACGGCGATCTACAAGAGCATCATCTCGCTGAAGTCACGCAATGCCATCGTGATGAGTCCGCACCCCAAGGCGCTCAACAGCATTCTCGAGAGCACGCGCATCCTGCATGATGCGGCCTGCAGTGCAGGCGCGCCCCGCAACCTGGTGCAGTGTCTCACGTTGCCCACCCTCCAGGGGTCGCAGGAACTGATGCGACACGAGCTGACCTCGGTGATCCTGGCCACCGGAGGTGGACCGATGGTCAAGGCGGCCTACAGCGCGGGCAAACCCGCCTACGGTGTGGGGCCAGGCAATGTGCCCGCCTATGTGGATCGCACGGCGGACGTGGTGAAGGCTGCCCGTGACATCGTGGCCGGCAAGTCCTTCGACTGGGGTACCGTGTGCGCCTCGGAACAGAGCGTGGTGGCCGATCGACCCATCGCGGGCAAGCTGCTGGAGGAGTTGCGCAAGAACGGAACCTACGTCTGCACGCGGGAGGAAAAGAGCGCGCTGGAAGCCGTGATGGTCGACCGACACGGCGCTCTCAACCCCGAGATCGTCGGTCAGTCACCCGAGAAGATCGCCGGCATGGCGGGCATCAAGGTGCCCCGAGGCACGCGCGTGCTGCTGGTCATGCTGGACGAAGTGGGGCCCAAAGACCCGCTTTCGCGCGAGAAGCTCAGCCCCGTGCTTGGATTCTTCATCGAAGAAGGCTGGAAGAAAGGCTGTGAGCGGGCAATCCAGATCCTGAACTATGGCGGTGTGGGCCATACCTTCGCCATTCACTGCAAGGATCAGGACGTGATCATGGAATTCGGCCTGCACAAGCCGGCCTTCCGGATCATCGTGAACTCCCCGGCCACCCACGGAGCCATCGGTTACACGACCGGCCTGCCCCCCGCCATGACCCTCGGGCCTGGCACCTGGGGCGGCAGCATCACCACCGACAACATCGGTCCGCTGCATCTGGTCAACATCAAGCGGGTGGCCTTCGAGACCAACCCGCTGGACCCCGCCGACTCCCCCAGCCCCGAAAGCCGCTGGGGATACGACGAGAACTTCCGGTACCGCCCCCGGGACGAGTCTGCCGCAACACCGGCTCCGGCCGCGCGGAGTTACGAGAAATCCCGGATGAGTGACGCGGACATCGAACGCATCGTCAAGGAATTCAAGACCGACTGATGTCCCTGGATCCTCGCATACGCGTGTGCGAACCGCGGGCCTTTCTCACCCGGGAACACTTCCAGCAGTTGTTCGGGCCAGAGAGCTATCTCGAGTTCGAACGGCCGCTTGGCACACAGGGTGGCTTCATGGCCCGGCAGCGCCTGTCGGTGGCATCGCCCCTGGGCCGTGTGGACGGTGTGCCGCTCCATGGGCCTCTTGGAACCTTCAGTGGAGTTGAGTTTCCGCGCAGCTGGTGTCCACGCCTGCAGCTGGATCCGCCCGTGCGCGGCCAGGGCGATTTTGAGGCCAGTCCTTCCATCACGCTGATCGGGCCCGCGGGACATCTGCACCTCGCCTCAGGCCTGATCGTGGCCCAGCGCACCCTTCAGCTCACACCGGAGAATGCACGTCGCCTGGGTCTGCTCAACGGTGACTCGGTTGTCTGTCTGGTGCGCAGCACTCGGCGCCCTGACCTGCGTGAAGCCACGCGTGACACAATTTTCTCGGATGTGGATGTGGTGGTCGGTGACGGATTCGAACTGGAACTGCACCTGGATCTTGACGACGCCAGCGCTTGCCTGGCGGCCGATGGAGGGCGTGCATCGATCCTCAACATCGGTCAGGTGCGACGTCAGCGGCCGGACCTCTGGCTGCCCGTCGGGCGCCTGGTCAGCGAAGCGGATGTGCGCAGGGCCGCTGAACAGGGACTTCGCATTCGTGTCACGCCCGGCATGATTCTGACACCTGCGGCCCGCGACCTGGGCCAGGGGCTGGACATCTTCGATCGGGACCCCGCCTGACCCCCCCGTTTTTTCCCGTATTCAGCTTTGATGATTTTTCCACGACCCGATTTTGATTTTGGATCACGCAGGCCCCTGTAGCTACTTGTTGCGTCTGTGTTCACCCCCATATCACACATCGGGAATGCCCATGGTGACTCTTCACAGCTTCCACAAGGACCGACGCGAAGGTCAGGACCGACGCGATTTTCCCCGGGTCGAAAACGACCGCCGTCTTGGCACCGAGCGACGCCAGGACCTGCCGCATTCAGGCTTCCAGGAAGCTGTTGATGGGGAGCGCCGCAGGCTTGCCCGTCGAATGGATTTCAGAAAAAGCTGAACTCCTGCGGCCCCATGATCCGCTTTTGTCCGATTGAGTCCCGCCCCCTTTGCTTTTGCACAGAAGGGAGAGCTATCTTTGCTCTTGCTTTTTTCGAACCTGCTGATTATTCTCGGGGTCTGTCATGACAAAAGGCGAAGCGACATCGGGCAAGTTGCCTTTCAGCACGATGAACTACGTGTTGTTCCTGCTGGGGTGCCTGTTGTTGCTTGCGGGGTTCGTGCTGAGTGCCCAGGGCCCACACGATGGGTTCCTTTCCTTGACACTGTCGCCGATTCTGTTGGTGTTCGCCTATGTGGTGGTGATTCCAGCGGCGATACTGTACGAGAAGAAGGGCGATTAGCTCAGTTGGTTCAGAGCACCTGCCTTACAAGCAGGGGGTCACTGGTTCGAGCCCAGTATCGCCCATGAATTGATTTTTCGGGTCCGGTAGTTCAATTGGTTAGAGCGCCAGCCTGTCACGCTGGAAGTTGCGAGTTCGAGTCTCGTCCGGACCGTCAAACCCCCGCCAAGCGGGGGTTTTTCTTTTTCCTGCCCTGCTGCCTGTGCCTCTCCCTGCCTGCCAGTCATGAAATTCGGAACGAATTGGTCCAGAATTGATCCAGATCAAATCTTCGGTGGTCCCAACTCGGCTATTTCCTGCGCCTCCGATACCGGAGTCACAGGAAAGGACATCAGATGAGCAGCATTCGGGACTTCATGTCCCTCCATCACCGCGATTGCGATGGATTGTTCACGGACGTGGAAAACTCAGTGGCGGCCTCACGCTGGGACAAGGCAACGGCACAATGGCCCCTGTTTCTCAAGGAACTCTTCCACCATTTCGAAATGGAAGAACGGGTTCTCTTTCCCCGTTTCGAGCAGGAGACGGGCATGACCGATGGCCCCACGGCCATGATGCGCATGGAACATGACCAGATGCGCAGCGTGACGGAAAGTCTGGCCGCCGCCATGAGCAAACAGGACAGGCCCGCCTTTCTGGGGCTGGCCGAGAGCATGATGGTGCTGCTGCAGCAGCACAACATGAAGGAAGAGCAGATTCTGTATCCCATGACCGACCGGGCTCTGTCCGATGTGGCCGAGGTGCTTGACTCGATGAAGAATGTCTGATCCGGTAGCCACGGTCGTTCTGGACGTGAGTTCACTGCCCGCGCCCGAACCCTTCGAACGGATCATTGCCGCGCTTTCGGAGCTTTCGCCAGAGGGATGCTTGCGGGTGGAGCACCGACGCGAACCGTTTCCGCTCTATCCCTTCCTGGAGCGCGCGGGTTACAGCTGGAGCGTCCAGCGCGCGAGCCAACCGATGGACCCTGCCATCGTCCTGCTGATCTGGAAGAATCCCACCGCTGGAAGTGTCCGCCCGTGACAATGCCCCGCGTGGATCCCGACCTGCTGCCCCCCTTTGCTCTACCGGCCCGGTTCTTTCTGACCGCCCCGCTCTTCGGCATGCTCTGTGCCGGCTGGTTGCTGGTCAGTGGCCCGGGCATCTGGGTCAGTCGCTGGCATCCGGCATTGCTGGGTGCCACCCATCTGCTGGTGCTGGGCTTTCTGCTGATGGTGATGGTCGGGGCACTGGCGCAGGTCGTGCCTGTGATCGCGATGCGCTCCTTGCCCGCGGCCAGAACTCTTCTGCCTTGGGTACACATCCTTCTGTGCCTCGGCACGCTTCTGCTGGCCGCATCTCTGGGGCTTCCCCGTCCCCTGTGGCTTCCCTGGGCCCTGGCCAGCCTGCTCCCGGCCCTGAGTGTGTTCGCGGGAATGCTGCTGTGGGCGCTGCTCGGAAAATCCTCTGGCGAGATGGCGGCATCCCTGGCCCGACTTTCAGGGCTGGCGCTGGTCGTCACGATTCTCCTGGGAGCCTGGCTCGCACTGGGAACGCGCTGGCCGGGACGCTTTGCCATCGGCCGCTGGCTGACCGACGTGCACGCCTCATGGGGCTTGCTGGGAGCCGCGGGCTTGTTGGTCATCGCGGTGGGCAGCCAGGTGATTCCAATGTTCCATGTGACACCCGCCTTCCCCAAGGCAGGACTCCGGGCCATGGCCGCATGGCTTCTGGCGGGTCTGCTGCTGGCTCTTCTGGGCGTGTCACGCACGGGAGGGAACCACGGACTGTGGGCTGTCACACCATGGGTCTCGTTGGCCGGAGTGGTGTTGTTCGCGGTCCTCGTGCAGCTGCTGCTGGCCAAGCGGAAGCGCAAGGTGCCCGACGCCACGGTCAATGCCTGGCGCCTGGCCGCCCGTGGACTGTTGCTGGGTGCGGTGATCCTGCCGCTGAGCGTGTTCACCCCGCAGTGGGGTTGGCCCGCAGGGTCCACTCTGGCGGCTCAATTCCTGTTGCTGGGGTCGCTCTGGACCATCGTGGTGGGCATGCTGCTCAAGATCGTGCCCTTTCTGGCCTGGCTGCATCTGCAGTCATTGGCGGGGTTCCAGCCGAGCGCATTGGCCCGTGTGCCACACATGCAGGCTCTGCTTGCCGGCAGTTGGGCCCGGGCCCAGGTCGCCCTGCACGCTGTTGCCATGGTGACTCTGGTGATCTGTCCCCTCTGGAGCGACCTGCACGTCTTCGCCTGCCTGCTGCTGCTGGGCGACATGGCCCTGCTGGGCGGTCTGCTTGGGCTTGCCGTGTTTCGGGCTGGAAAGGCGCGGAGCGACGTGGCACACGCTCTGGCGGAGGCGCGGGGTCAGGCCTCCGGTGTGTTCGGCAGGACCATGTAATCCGATACGGACTCAAGCACGATCTCGGGCAGGCTCTCGGCAATGGCATCGTGCATCCGTTTCACGGCATCGGGGTCGACGGCGGGCAGCGCGAACGCCTCGGCTCGCGCAGCCGAACTTGGCCACTGGGCATAACTGTACCAGATGCCATCGCTGCCTCGATGCAGGCGTGATCCCAGAGACCCCCGCGCATTCAACAGCCCATCGGAGACGCGGGACCAACCATCGATGAACTGATCTTCCTTGTCGGGATGAATCCGCCAGCGGTACAGCACCGAGAATCCGGGTCCTGGGTTCAGCGCCATTGAGAGTCGCCTCCTGATTTTCTTTTGACGTGCCCCGGCACGCCGGGCGTTGTCGTTCGGCAGTGGATGTCTGCAAGCTTTTCCAGTACGGGATGCGGCGGAGAATCGCATCACGCGTGCCGGGCTCGCTACTTCGCCGGCAAGGTGCGCACGAAGTCCAGTGCGAGGCTCACTTGCCGCTGAAAGTCGCCCGCATCCTCCAGGCCGGCAGGTTCCACCAGAACCCAGCCTTTCATGGGCTTGCCCGTGATGTCCATCGGGCGAACTCCGGGCTCTTCGAGCAGACGGGCCGCGGAGTCCAGGCCCACCCTGAGGATCAGGCAGTCTCGCCACACTCCCACACACATGTTGCCTTGGTACAGGTAGCCAAAACCACCGAACATGCGTGTCTCGCGCATGCCGGGATGGGAGCCCAGAAGTTTCTCAAGACGTTTTGCCAGCACAGCGTCGAAGGCCATCATTGCTTCCTTTTCAGTGTTCCAGTTGCTGGAGCCAATCGAAGAGCGGACGATGCGCTTTCCAGCGGCTGAGGCACCAGGGGATCGCCTCCGGAGTGAACAGCTCAGGGGCCAGAGGCAGCTCCTGCCATGAGGCCATGCCCTTGCAGCGCAGTTGGGCCTCCCGAGGGTGGGCAGGATCCATTCCTGCCGGCACACGTTTCAATTCGGGTTCGTGCATGCGCAAGCCCGCCTGGATGGCCTTGCCGGCCAGTTTGTCGAATGCCGCTCCCGACACGGGATCGAGCAGCGCCTCGCGCCAGGCGACCAGGCCCTGCTTGCTGAATGCGTGCAGACCACAGCCCAGAATCAATCTGTCCGGTTCCAGAGAGAAGAACCAGCCGGGGCGGTCCATGCAGTCCCGTTCATCCCGGGAGCCCGACGGCGCCTCCGAGATGGCCATGCGCAGATGAGTGTTGTAGGGAGTCTTGTCCTTGCTGAAGCGCAGGTCCCGGTGCAGGCGAAAGGTCTTTCCTTGCTGGGGCCGCTTCAGTGCCGTTCCGAAACCGGCGATGAAGGACTCCAGGCAGGCCTGACCGGGTTCTTCAAGCACCAGACGACAACGCTCGCGGTTGGCGGAGAACCAGCCCTTCTCATTGTTCAGGCGAAGCTCGCCGAGAAAGGTGATGGCGTCACGGGAAAATCCCGCGAATGATGTGTGACTCATGCTGCTCCCGTTGTGGTGGAATTGCAGTCGCCGCAGGCCGCTGCCGCGGGCCCCGCAGTTTGGAAAGCCCCGGGGTGAATGCCAACCCTTTTCATCCGGCACGGGATATTGGATCTTGGCGGCGCACACAAGCACTCGACAATGCATCAAGTTCGAAGGAGCACACCCTTGGCCAGGCTGGAATCGATTCACATCATCGAGACACACGGAGGGCAGCCGCAGCGGCGCCCGTCGGCGACCCTGGAGAGCGGCAAAGGGCTGGTGGGCGACCGCAATCATCGCGACTCGGGCGTGGACCCCGAAGATGAGCTGACCCTGGTGGAAACCGAAATGGTGCAAGCGGTCTGCCATGAAAGCGGGTTGGCCATCGCCCCCGAGCAAACCCGTCGCAATCTTGTCACACGGGGAGTCCGGCTCAACGAGCTGGTCGGACAGCGTTTTCGCATCGGTGAGACGGTCCTGCTGGGAATGGAACTCTGCGAACCCTGCCGCACGCTGGGCAAACACTTGCAAACGAAGGAGATACCTTCTGCCCGGATCATCCAGTTGTTCACTCATCGGGCCGGACTGCGTGCCAGGATTCTGGTGGGCGGGGTGATCCATGAGGGGGACCCGCTGGAGACCGGCGAAGGCTCCCCGGGCGAGGTCGCGGAATCGACCATCGCATGAGCCGACTCCTGCATTCACCATTCCTGTGCTTCAGAGGACCTGCCGTGGCCAGCGCATTGGTGCTGCTGGCCCTGACGAAAGGTCTCCGGGCGGCCGGACCGGCCTGCGAGATCGTGGACTTCCAGTTCAGGGCTCCGGACGGGGCGACCCAGATCAGCGTGGCCGGCAGTTTCAACCAATGGGATCCCGCGGCCGCACCGATGGAGCTGGGCGACGATGGACTGTGGCACACCTCGCTCTGTCTGGCACCGGGCTGGTACACCTACAAGTTCGTTGCGGGCAAGGTCTGGTTGACCGACTGGGGCAATCCCCAGCGGATCAGCGATGGGGGGCTGGGCTTTGACGCGATCCTCAAGGTGGGTGAGCCGCCGGTTCCCGTGCGGCGACTCAACCCGGAGCCGATGCCCGGCGATCTGCTGCCCGAACCGATCCTTGATGGCGATCCCGACTGGATTGAACTGTATCACGCCGCCTGGGAAATGGCCTGGAACCGGCTGACCGCGGGTACTCCGGAGAACGGCTTCGCTCCCTCGTACATGGATGAAGGCTTCAACGAGTGGATCTACCAGTGGGATTCGTGTTTCATTTCCGCCTGGGCGGTCTACGGGCGACGCCTGTTTCCCGCAATGGCGGCGCTGGACAACTTCTACGGCAAGCAGCGCAAGGACGGGGCGATCTTCAGGGTGTACCGCGAATCGGACGGCACCCCGGCCAATGAGCCCCTGGCCAGCGAACCGCTGAGCCTTGAACCCATGCTCAACCCGCCACTTTTCGCCTGGATCGAATGGCGCTGGCTCTGGATCACGGGCGACCGCAGCCGACTGGAGCGGGTCGTGCCCAGATTGGCCGCACTGGATACGTACATCAGCCGGGTCTGCGCCGATTCCCGCGGAGAGGGTCTGTTCTACACCAGCGCGCTGGGCAGCGGCATGGACAACCTGCCGCGTCCGGGCGTGGGGCGAGCGGGCTGGGTGGATTTCAGCGCCCAGCAGATCCTGGCCGCCCGTCGTCTGGCCAGTCTGGCCCGGGAAGCCGGGGATGGCCGTGTGACCAACTGGTTCAACCAGCAGGCGGCACGACGGACCGTGGCCTTGAACCGTTACTGCTGGGATGATGAGCTGGGTGTCTACAAGGATCGCACCGAAGACGGCGAGCTGAGCCCCGTGTTGCATCTGGGAGCGTACTGGGCCCTGCTGGCACAGGCGGTTCCCGGTGACCGACGCAAGGCCATGGTGGATCACCTGCGGAACCCCGACGAATTCCTGCGCCCCTGCCCTCTGCCGGCTCTGGCCGCCAGTGATTCGCTTTACGATCCAGCCGGACGTTACTGGCGGGGCGGAGTCTGGGCACCGACCAGTTACATGGTGATTCGCGGGTTGGGCGACGTGGGCGAGCATCACCTGGCCGATTCGCTGGCCAGCGCCACCATCGACTGGATGAGCCGGGTGTACCACCAGTTCACCCCGGCGACAGAGCGCCTGCCCCATGACGAGCGCTTCGGAGATGCGTATCACACCATCTGGGAATGCTATTCGGCCGAGCGCCCCGAACCGGCCACTCGCTGGGACGGGCGATATCTCTCGCGTCAGGATTTCGTGGGCTGGAGCGGGTTGGGCCCCATCGCGCTGCTGATCGAGAATGTGCTGGGTCTGGAATGTTCGGGCCTGGAGAACCGCATCACCTGGCGTGTGGGGCGCTCCGACCGCCACGGCATTCGGCGTCTGCCCCTGGGCGAACAGGATGTGGATCTGTTGTGCGAGCCCCGTGGCGAAGACCGCTGGTTCACCGTGGCCGCGACCGATCCCTTTGACCTGCGGCTGGAATGGGCCGGGCGTGATACCCTGCTCACCGTGCCCGCCGGCGGCACCGGATTCCTGCTGCGAAAATAGCCGCTGACTTCATCCAGTGTCAGATGGCCAAAAACAGGAACGGCCGCGATACAGGGGATATCGCGGCCGCAGCCTGAACCAATGTGTTGAGGGGGTACTCACAAAAAGGCGTTCTGCCCCAACAGGTGCGCCGGAGATGCCGCTGACCAACAACCGACGCGGACTGCTTGTCCTGAAAACCCGCACTTGCGCGCAGGCAGCCTGTTCACTTGTTCGGAGCAAGAGTGCCGATTGCAAGGCAATCGGCGTGAATACACTGTCGCCCGTTGAGGCAGAACGCCTGTCTGCTTACCGAGTTTGGTACTTACAAGATCCATGCCAGAAATCCGTGTGGACGGCAGCTTTGAATCTGGCCGGAGTGCGGGGCCGTGGTGGTGTGATTCGCCCGAATTGGCGAGTCGCATGCCAGATCAGGCGATCACTGTGAATGGGTGGAGTCGGTGTGGGCCTGAGCGCCATGTGTCGACTGGATGGAGGCGAGGTAGGTGGCGTGCAGTTGCCTGAGCAGGATCAGCAGGAATGCACCCAATGGCAGGGCCACCAGCATTCCGCCGACTCCGAACAGACTGCCGAAGAACAGCAGGCAGAACAGTGACTGGACGGGGCCCAGGCCCATGGCTCCGCCCAGCAGGCGAGGACTGACCACCCAGCCCTCCAGGGACTGAACCACCACGAAGACCAGCGAGACGCGCCACAGACCCGTGAAAGGGTCCATGGATGCAAGCGCCACCGCGCTGGTGATCAGCCAGACCGTGGTGATGCCCAGATACGGCACCAGATTCAGGACGCCCGCCGCCATGCCCAGCAGCAGTGGATAGGGCACGCCGGCAAGCGCCAGCCCCAGCCAGGTGAGGGTCGCGATGGTGGTGCTCACCATCAACTGACCCCGGACGTAGCCCGCCAGAATCCGGTCGATCTCCTTGGCCAGCCGGGAGCCGGTCGGTTTCCATGCCGGGGGCAGCAGTTCCTTGAAGGTGCTGCGCAAGTGATGCAGGGCCAGCGAGCAACTGTAGACCAGGAAGGGAATCAGCAGCAGGCCCAGCAGGGTGGAGCTGGCACTTGAGAGCCAGCTCGCCAGATTCTGACCACCGTTTCCAAGAAATGAGAAAATCTTGCCCAGAACGAGTGGGCCCTTTTCCCGCAGAAAATTGGTCACATCCGAATCGCTCAGACCCAGACTGGCCAGCAGCGAGGGCAGGTGGGACTGGGTCCAGGTGGTCAGATGCTCGGTGATCTGAGGAATCTGCCTCAGCAGGCGGCTGCCTTCTTCCACCAGTACGGGAATCAGCAGGGCTGCGGTCAGGCCGGTGGCCAGCAGAAAGAAGGCCAGCACGAGGGCCGCGCTCCGGGCCCGTCCGAATTTGCGCTCCAGCCGGGCGATCAGGGGTTCAAGCAGGTAGGCCACCAGGAACGAGAGCACGAAGGGGAAGAGTACGCTCCACGTTTCAACGCTAAGTTGCAGCAGTCCCAGGCCCGAGATCAGCCACAACAATCGCTGAACAAGTGGCTCCTTGCGCCAGGGCCAGCCCAGCCACCAGGCGGTGCCCAGCAGGAGGGGCAGGCCGGCCAACAGGGACATGCGCCAGAGCATGGCGGTTGTCAGGGCCAGCAGACTCAGAACAATCGCCCAGGGGGCGCGTGGCAGGGGAGACGAATTCAGATGCACTCCTCGTGATTGCGCGGCAATGTAGGCAAAGACAGGGATCGCACATGAAAAACCGCTTCGCGATCAGCGTGCTTGCCGTGTTCGGCTTGCTGCTTGGCTCCACGATGACGTCCTGGGCCCAGAATCCGGTGCGCAACCTGAAACTGGCTCTGGGCAGTGCCGACGCCATCGCCCCCGGCCTGATCTGGGGTGGACTCACACCCTCCGGGATTCCGGTCCTGATCCAGTTCCATGGCCACAGTTGGTTGTGGGGGCATCCCCGGGCTCCCGAAGGATTCGTGCCGCAGGGAGGGCGGCTGTACGCGCGGGACAAGATGGTTCTGGGCGAGAGCGGCCTGAGCACCATGGGGGGGGAGCGCTTGCCCGTTCTCTACCTGCAGGAGGAGGATCTCGAGGATCTGGAATTGCCCCGCCGGATCCAGCGGGCCCGCTTCGAAACCGTGCTGGAAAGCTGCGACCGCACTCCAGCGCTGCGCGTTGAAAGCGCCTTCGCCTGGCCACGCGGTGATGCCGAACTCTTCCGCCTGCAGATGGAGACCGACCTCTGCCTGCGCCGTGCGGTGGAAAGCACCGATCCCCACAATCGGCGCCAATGGGCCTGGCGCGCGCTGGAGGCCGATCGCACACGTCAGTCGAAGCTCCCACTGGAAGTGGCCGACTGGGAACTGGCCAGCCTGGTGAGAGCCAGCCTGGGAGCCTGGGCTGCGGCTCCGGGTGGAAATCCTGCAAAGCCCTGGCTCCCGGAGTGGGGAGTGGGACCGGATCGGCCCCAGGAGCGCCTGCAGGTCATGGCCAATACACTGGTCTGGCTGCTGCAGCAGGAGCAGCCCGGCTGCCCCGGCCCCTGCGACACCTGGTGGGGAGGGCCCCATGCGCTGGACCCGCGCACCCAGTTGCTGGCCTGTCTGCCCGGCGAACAGCCGCCCGTTCGCCGGCTGTCGCCCCTGGACCGGCTCAACATTGACAACGGAGTCGAACAGCAGCTGCGCGCCATGCACGCCAGCGACCGCGTGGCTCAGACGGACTTCAGCTCGCAACCCGGCTGGAGTCTGGTGATTCAGTGCAGTCCCGACGATCCTCTCTGGCTGCTGTTCCAGGATCCTTCCCGCACAAGGAACCTGGGCAAGGCCGGCATGCTTTACCAGAGCCAGCTCTCGGCCAGCAACCAGAGCACTACCATTGATGTGGTGGACCGGGACTGCCTGGTCCGCTCCTTCAGTCCACCCGGAGGCCGGGATCTGGCCAGACTTGAAATTGCCGGGATCGATCCGGAACCGCTGGTGGTGGAACAGGGCGACCGGCTGGTGATCAGCGCCGATGGCCTTCAGGCCGATTTCACCCAGGCCTCGTTCACGGAGCAGGGACGTGTGCTGCTGGTGAATCTGCCGCCCGCGCTGCGTCCCTGACGGCAGCGAGCGCCCCGGTCAGGCTGCCGGGGCATTCGCATTCGCCCTTCAAAATTCATTCATTGCCCGCTCGGTGCCAGCGTCGGCCCCAACAACACGGAACCCCCCATCATGTACAAGCTCGTACTGCTTCGCCATGGACAGAGTCGCTGGAATGAAGAGAATCGCTTCACGGGCTGGAAGGACATCCGCCTGTCGGAAAAGGGTGTACAGGAAGCCCTGGAGGCCGCGCGCCTGCTCAAGGAAGGCGGCTACACCTTCGATCTGGCGTATACATCCTATCTGAGTCGCGCCATCCGTACCCTGTGGTACGTGCTTGAAGAACTGGACCTGATGTGGATTCCCGTCCAGAACAGCTGGCGCCTGAACGAACGTCACTACGGAGCCCTGCAGGGTCTGAACAAGGCCGAGACCGTGGAGCGACACGGGGCCGAGCAGGTGCAGATCTGGCGCCGCAGTTTTGACACACCGCCGCCGCCGATGAAGATGGACGACCCGCATCAGCCGCGATTCGACCGGCGCTACTCCGGCGTGGACCCCGCATTGTTGCCGCTGAGTGAATCGCTCAAGGACACCATCGCGCGCTTCATGCCCTACTGGAATCAGGAAATCGCCCCCAGGGTGCGCGAAGGGCGCCGGGTGATCATTGCCGCACACGGCAACAGCCTGCGTGCTCTGGTGAAATACCTGGACAACGTGAGCGACTCGGAGATCACCGAGCTGAACATCCCGACCGGCATTCCTCTGGTCTACGAACTGGATGCGAACCTCAAGCCGATCAGGCACTACTATCTGGGCGATCCGGAAGCGGCGCGCAAGGCGGCCGAAGCCGTGGCGGCCCAGACTCGCAAGTAGCGGGGCCATTGTACCCAGCACTGCAACCGAGCACGGGCGGGAGAGAAACCGGCACTGGGGCTGCGTGCAGCAGGCGCTGTGTCACGTCACGCGTTTCGCGCGATCATGGAATTCAACCACGTCCGTCGGCACGACGCGCACCGAGCGCTGCTGACGCACACGACAGGGGCGAGATGATCCTCAAGATCGTGAAGAGCGACTTCCAGATCAGCGTGGCCGACCCGAGCAAACTGCCCGAACCGGCCCTGCCCGAGATCTGTTTCATTGGCCGCTCCAACGTGGGCAAATCCAGCCTGATCAATCTCCTGCTGGGGCGCAAGGACCTGGCCAAGATCTCGGGAAAACCGGGCAAGACACGGCTGATCAATTACTTCCTGGTCAACGACATCTTCCACCTGGTGGACCTGCCGGGTTACGGTTATGCCAAGACACCCGCGGAAATGAAAGCCGACTGGGCCCGCACCATCGAAGGCTACCTGACCTCACCACGCCGACGGCTGGTGGTGCAGCTGGTGGATGTGCGCCATGGCATCACGCGGCTGGACAAGGAAAGCATCGAGTGGTTGCTGTACCACATGCTGCCCGTGGTCGTGGTGCTTACCAAAAGCGACAAGCTGGGCAAGGAAAGTCTGGCCACCGAAGTCACACGCATCCGCAAGGCCCTGAAGCCCTATCCGGTGATGCAGGTGCTGGCCTCGTCCACGCGCACGCGCCAGGGACGCGACGAATTGCTGGGCTTCATGGGCCACTGGCTGGCCAACAAGGGTTGACTCTTCACCGCCTCCCACGCGGGTTGGCGTCTTGAAAGGAATCACGGTGAGCGAATTCAGTGGAGGCATGCAGGCCGTCGAACGGCTGCAGACAGCCTTTGGCGACTTGCGCAAGGAAATGGGCCGCACCATCATCGGCCAGGGCGACATCGTGGAGCAATTGGTTATCGCCATGCTCTGCCGTGGCCATTGCCTGCTGGTGGGTGTACCCGGTCTGGCCAAGACCCTGATGATCAGCACACTCTCGCAGGTGCTGGATCTGCGCTTCAACCGGGTGCAGTTCACCCCCGACCTGATGCCCAGCGACATCACGGGCACCGAGGTGATCGAGGAGAACCAGAGCACGGGGCAGAAGGATTTCAAGTTCTTCCGCGGTCCCGTGTTCGCCAACATTCTGCTGGCCGACGAGATCAACCGCACTCCGCCCAAGACCCAGGCGGCCCTGCTGCAGGCGATGCAGGAGCATCAGGTCACGGTTTCGGGCACGACCTACACTCTGGATGAGCCCTTCTTCGTGCTGGCGACCCAGAATCCCATCGAGCAGGAGGGCACCTACCCCCTGCCCGAGGCCCAGCTGGATCGCTTCATGTTCATGCTGCGTCTGGACTATCCCAGCTTCGAGGACGAGGTGGCCATCGTCAAGGCCACCACCGGGGGAAGCTCCGTGGATCACAGACCACTGCTTGACGCGGCCCAGATCCTCGAGCTGCAGCAGCTGGTGCGCAAGACGCCGGTGGCCGACAACGTGATCCAGCGGGCCGTGAAACTTGTCTCGATGACCCGCCCCGGTGGTGAACTTGCTCCCGATTTCGTGTCCCAGCAGGTCAGCTGGGGTGCGGGGCCACGCGCCAGCCAGTATCTGGTGCTGGGCGCCAAGTGCCGGGCGATCCTGCATGGACGCCCCACACCGGACATCGCCGATCTGCACGAAGTGGCTCTGCCCGTGCTGCGACACCGCGTCCTGACCAGCTTTGCCGCCGAAGCGGAGGGAGTGCGCAGCGATGATGTGATCCAAAGGCTGCTGGAGCTCTGATGGCCGGTTTGCTGGACGCCGAACTGCTGGGACGGTTCCGGACTCTGGACCTGGTGGCTCGCGGGCTGGTGGAGGGCTTCATCACGGGCCTGCACCGCTCGCCCTATCATGGTTTCAGCGTGGAATTCTCCCAGCACCGGCCCTACATGCCCGGTGACGACACCCGCCACATCGACTGGAAACTCTACGGTCGCACCGGCCGCTACCACATCAAGCAGTTCGAGGAGGAGACCAACCTGCGGGCCAGCGTGTTGCTGGATTGCAGTGCGTCCATGGGCTACGGCTCGGGAAGCATGACCAAGTTCCGTTACGGCACTCTGCTGGCCTCCTGCCTGATGTACCTGATGATCCGCCAGCGTGATGCGGCCGGCCTGGTGCTCTTTGATGAGAAGATGCGCCAGAAACTGCCACCCCGCAGCGTGCGCAGCTACCTGAACACGCTGCTGTCGGCGATGGAGAACCAGCAACCCTCCGAAGGCACACGCATCGCGGATACTCTGCACATCATGGCCGAATCCCTGCGGCGGCGGGGGCTGGTGGTGCTGATCAGTGACCTCTTCGACGACGAGGAACAGGTGATTCACGGCCTGCGGCATTTTCGCCACGGGGGCCATGAAGTCATCGTGTTCCAGATCCTGGACCCGGCGGAGCTGGACTTCGGCAGGTTGGGTGCGGGCCGCTATCAGGACATGGAAACCCGCGAGCTGCTCTCGACGGATCCGCGCCAGGTGCGCGATGCGGTCAACCGCGAGGTGCGCGCCTTTGTCTCACGCATCAAGGATGCCTGCCACGCCGACGGCATTGACCACGTGCTCGTGGATACCAGCCGCGATTTCGACAGCGTGTTGCTGGAATACCTGATCAAGCGGAGGCGACTGGCCTGAATGCGCCTCCAGTTCCGACCCCTGATGGCGATCCTGCCCTTGACCCTGCTGGTGCTGCTGGTAATGATCAGTCCCTTGCCGGAAATGATCATCGGGCGTGTGCTCAACCGCGACAATGCCCTGCGCGAAGAGCAGGGCCGGGCCCACGAGCGCAGTGCATTGGCCCGCACGGGCAGGGCCGAAACGGGCGAATTGCGCGCGGCCCTGGAAGCGCGCGAACGCGAAGCCAGTCAGCTGGCCTCGCTGGCCGAACTGAAGCACTATCTGTTGCGTTATGGCTCGGCCACACTCAGCATGCCCGCCTTTCTGCGCTGGTACAATGAACTGCCCGATTCCGAAGCGGTGGGCGTGGTGGAACCCCTGCCCCTGCTGCGCATGGTGTACGGAGGGCGAGCCGCCTCGGTGGACTTCCAGCTGCGGCCCGCCAATGAAGAGCAGCATCGTCTGATCACACTGCGCGTGCTGGACGACAAGAAGCTGGTGTTGCACGAAGCGGCCTTCGACGAAGCGACCCTGCGCTCCAACCTGCGCGACCTGGTACGCGTTGGAAGCTCGGTGCAGCCTTCCGCGCCCGCGGGGGCGGGCCGGCAGATGCCTCCTTCCGAGTGGGTGGCCGACCCCAACAGCATTCCCGAGTATTACCGGGCCTCGGTGGCACATCTGCTGCTGGACCCCGACCTGGACATCCGCACCCTGTATCTCGCCCCGGGCGGCGAACTGTACATCGAAACCTGGCAGGACAGCAGTTATACCCTGTACAGGCTTGAAAGCGAGAAGCCCCAAGTGGGCTGGAGGTTCCCGTGGCTCGGTGGCTGATCCTGATCCTGCGCATGGGCTTTTCCTTGCTCGGGGTGGGCCTGGCTCTCTCCGTGGCGGCCGCTCTCGCATACACGGTGATGGTGTCCGATGAACTGCCCCGCCTGCCCGATCATCTTGAAGATCTGGCGCCCCCCGAACAGACCCTGCTGCTGGACCGCAACGGCCTGACCATCGACCGGGTCGGCTCCAGCGTGCGTGTGCCGCTGGACCAGATCTCGCCCAATTTCATCGAAGCGCTGCTGGCCACCGAGGACCGCAGTTTTCGCACGCATCACGGCATCAGCAAGCGTGCCCTGCTGCGTGTGGCTCACGAGATGTGGCAGGGCCAGGTGCAGAGCGGGGGCAGCACCCTGACCCAGCAGCTGGCCAAGAATCTCTTCTTCAGTTTTGACAAGCGCATCGATCGCAAGCTCAAGGAAATGCTGGTGGCCTTCGAGATGGAGAGTCGCTACAGCAAGGATGACATCCTGCTGGCCTATTGCAACACGGTCAGTTTCGGCTCGGGCTGTCTGGGGGTAGAAAGTGCGGCGCAGGAGTATTTTGACAAACCCGCCGCACGTCTCACGCGTTCCGAGGCGGCCGTGCTGGTGGGGGTGCTGAACGCGCCGGGCCGCTACCATCCGCGGGTCAATGCCCAGCGCTGCCTGCAGAAACGCAACGAGGTGCTGGCCAATCTGCTGGAAACGGGAGTGATCACGCGGGAAGAGTACGAGCGCGAATGCTCACTTTCGCTGGATGTGCACAAGACCAGCCGCAGCCGTCACGGACACCTGCGCGAGCAGATTCTGACCACCCTGCGCAAGGAATTCGCCGCACGCGGTCTGGACCCCGAAGCGCTCGCGTATACATCCCTGATCGTTCGAACCACGATCGACATGCGCCTGCAGGAGGTTGCCGCCCTGGAAGTCGAGCGCCAGTGTGCCGAGGTCCAGAGCAAACTGGATCCCGCACATCCACTCGAGGGGGCCTTTGTCGCGGTGGACCCCTATACCGGAGAAGTGCTGGCGATGGTGGGCGGGCGCGACTTCAACCAGTCCGCATTCAACTGTGCCACCGGAGGCAACCGCCAGCCAGGTTCCGCCTTCAAGCCCATCTTCTACTATACGGTGCTGCGCGAGGGCGGCTCGCCTCTGGACATGTGTTCCAACTCGACCACCACCTACGACATCGGTTTTGGCCAGAGCTGGACTCCCCAGAACTGGGACCTTTCCCAGGGGCCTGGGATGACCGCCATCAAGGGCATGATGAAGAGCCTGAACGTGGTGGCCGCCCACATGCTGTTCAACAACGATCACCTGATCCGCGAGGGGCGCCGTGACGGACTGCTGACCACGATTCGTGAGACGGCCATCGATCTGGGATTCAATCCGGCGACCATCGAGGCGGTGCCCTCGATGATTCTGGGGACAGGCACGATCTCGCCACTGCAGATGTCCACGGTGTACTCCACTTTCGTGAACCAGGGCACACGCAGTGACCCGATGATGGTGCGCCGTGTCGAGGATGAGATGGGACGCGTGATCGTCTCCTTCGAACCGAAACAACGCCAGGTGCTGAATCCGGTGGAATCCTATCTGGTGCTGGACATGCTCAAGGGCGCCGTGCGTCAGGGTACGGGCCAGTCAATCAACAGTGTGCCCTTCCGGGGTGAGCTGGGTGGCAAGACCGGCACCACCAACGACTACCGGGACAGCTGGTTCTGCAGCGTGTCGCCCACACTGGTCACCATCTCCTGGGTCGGCTACCTGGACAACATGCCCATGAAGTATCGGGGCCGGCCCGGAGGCGTCACCGGCGGCACGGGCGGATTGCCCATCTTCCGCGGACTGTTGCCCGAGATCGACCGCCTGTACTACCGCGACGGCGGATTCAGGGTGCCCCAGGGCATCCATTTCCGCAACGTGAATCTTGATACAGGACACGAAAGCCCCACGGGAGTCCCCGTGGCCCTGCGAATGATCGACTACTGATGAACGTGTACAACCCGGCAAATCGCATCGCCAGTTTCCTGGAAGCGGTCGCCCGCTACCTGCTCAGTTCCTCCGCGCTGGCCTGGCTGCTGTATGCCGGGGCACTGGCCGCCTTTGGCCCCGGGCCCAATGGCGAGCGGGCCGGCCTGCTGCTGCCCGTGCTGGCGATCAGCCTGCTGTTGCCGATTCCCCTCTTCTGGCTGCTGAGCCGGCGGGTGGCGCAGACCATGGGGCGGCTCTGGGAGAGTTGCGACCGCAGCAGCCGTCCGGTCCTGTTGGCCATGCGCGAGAACATTGACGCACGAGCATTGCTGCTGGGGCGCGGCAAGGCGGCCGATTTCCGGCGCTGGCTGCTGCGGGCACTGGTGGATCTGGCTCCGGGTGAGCATTCGGCACAGTCCACGCGTCTGCTCTATGATCTGGCGCTGGGAACCGCGGGTGTGGATCACAACCTGCTGCGCGAGGCCGCGATCGCACTGGGCAAGGCGGAGGGCGGTCGGGCATCGGGCGCTCTCAGGCTCTGGAACCTGAGCGCCGCACGGGGTGGCACCCTGGACCCCGTTCTCGTGGGTGACACGATCACACGCGCCCTGCAACAACCCCTGCCCCGCAGGCCACGCCCCCTGTTGCCCGTGCTTGCCAGTGCCCTGCGCGGCAGCTGGGGCGAGGCGGAGCTGTTCCTGCTGGCGCTGCTCAAGGCGGGACGGCTGGCCCCCCGGCATCTTCAGCCCGACTTGCGACGCGTTCTGGCTGCGTCGCCCGAATGCCCTCCGGCTCTGCGGCGAGATCTGGACCCCGGTCGCGAGCGTCGGCTCCAGCAGGCTGCGCGCGTCGCCGAGCGTGCTGTGGCGCCCGCGGCAGCATCCGCGGCACATGCCTCGACGTCCGGTCCCCGCGAGGGAGCTCCCGCCGCGGCGCCTGTCACGGCCCGTGGAAAGCGTCGTTCCCACTGGTCGCTGCCCGAATTCGGCAATCGCCAGGCCTGGGTCCAGCGCGGCATGGGGCTGGCGGTCATTCTGGTGGCGATCATGCTGGTGCGGATCCTGCCGGGGCTGAAACCTCAGGAAACCGAGGATGGCGGCCTTTCCGCCAGTTCGCCCGTCTGGCGGCCTCCGGATGATGCCCAGAACGACAAGTCCTACACCGTGCAGGTGATGGCCACCAAGGACAGCCTGATCGCACTCAACGAAGGCAAGCGGCTGCGCCGCAAGGGCTACTGGTCCTATGTGCTCGGCCCGCGCGAGAACAGCCAGTGGTACCGTGTGCGGATGGGATGGTTCGGCACCCGCAGCGAGGCCGATTCGGTGGCTGCCGCGCTGCTGGCCGACGGAATCATCCGCGACCGATACACGGCCAACTTCGAGAACGAGAGCATGCTCTGGAACCCCGACAGTCTGAAAGGTCCGCGACCGTGATCCAACTGCTGGCGCTTCTGTCTCTGGCCCTGGTGACACTTCAGCCTCTGGAATCGAGCGCACGGGAGCTGGATGTCTCACCCCTGGATGCACTTTGCGCACCCTGTCTGGAAGGTCGCAAGGCCGGTTCGGACGCGGGTCGGCGCACGGGGGAGCTGGTGGCCAGCATGCTGCGCTCCACCGGTGTCCAGCTCTCTCCCTTCGCCGAGGATTTTGTCCAGGAGTTCCAGTGGATCGAGCCGGGTTTCGACCGAGGCGCTGAGCTGGAATTCCGTCTGCCCTCGAGCATGACTCCCGCTCTCATGGATTCCGCCAAGTACAGCGTGCCCGCCTGGAGTGGTTCCGGGGAAGGCGAGGGCGAGGTGATCTTTGCCGGGTTCGGTCTGATCAACCGCGGACTTCCCCGCTGGGATGACTACGCCCACGAGGACCTGCGTGACAAGGTGGTCGTGATCCAGAGTGGACTGCCTCCGGGGGTCAAGGACGCACCCGAGCACTCGCTGCCCTCCCGGGTGGAACTGGCCGCCCGACTGGGAGCCCGCGCGGTTCTGGTCAGTCCCGACCCATTTGACCCCGAACTTGACCTGCGGGCCAGCGCCGGCGGTGAGGTGGCCTGGCGGTTCGCATCGGTGCCCGTCGCCTTTCTGTCGCTGGACCTGAGCGATTCCCTGCTCTATGAGGAAGGTTTCACCACCCGCAGCCTGGTGGCGCGCATGAACCGTTCCCGGCGTACGGCGACCCTCGCTCTGCCCAACCAGCGGATCAGGCTGAGCACACCATCCGCTGGAGAACCGCTGACGGGGCGCAACGTGATCGGCTGGCTGCCCGGTCGCTCGGCGGAAACCCTGGTGGTGAGTGCACATTTCGATCACCTGGGGCTCGTGGATCCCGCGGGCCCCGCCGCGGACGGCAATGTCTACCGGGGTGCCGACGACAATGCCTCCGGTGTCACGGCCCTGCTTCATGTGGCACGCTGCATGGCCGACCGAACGGAAGCGGATCGGCCGCTGTCGCTGCTGTTCGTGATCTTCGATGCGGAGGAGGCGGGCCGCGTGGGCTCACGCTGGTTCTGCAATCAGGAGTTGCCGGCGACTCACCCGATTCGCCTGGTGGTGAACATGGACATGGTGGGCCGGCTCGAGGGGCGTCCCCTGCAGGTCTTCGACTCGGGGCGCGTGTCCGGTCTTCAGGAGCTGCTGGCACCGGCGGCGGAATCCGCGGGACTTGAATTGCAACTGGCCGACCTGACCGCCAGCCCCAGCGACCACAGTTCCTTTCTGGCCCGCGGAGTACCCGCGATCATGCTCTTCAGCGGCACCCATGGCGACTACAATACTCCGCGTGACACGCCCGAGCGCATCGATCGCCCGGGCCTGGCGCGTGTCGCGAATTTCGTGATCGATCTGCTGGACCGGGTCGCTGTCGCCCCGGGTTCGTTCGCGCTCAGTGTGGGCCAGCCAGCGACTGCAGCGACCGGGGCACGGGTGACCGTGGCCATGGGCATCGTCCCCGGTTATGCCGGAAGCGGTCGGGGCATGGAGATTTCCTCGGTGCATGAAAGCAGCCCGGCCGAGCAGGCCGGTCTCCGGGCGGGTGACCGCGTGACCGCGATGGGCGAGTATCCCGTCGAATCGATTTACGACTACACCTTCGCCCTGCGACATTTCCACGCGGGCGACAGGATAAGGGTCGCCTTCCTGCGTGGCACGGAAGAACGGCAGACCGATGTGCTGCTGATGGAACGCAATACTCCCTAGGCGGACCGTGGATGGCGCGTTACAATCTGTATCTGATGGATGCCACGCGCGACCCGCGTGTGATTCGACGCATCTCGGCGCTCACCCAGATCGAGCCGGGCGTTCTGGCGCGGCACCTCCAGCGTTTTCCCTTTCTCGTGCTGCGTGAAGCTCACCTCTCGCAGGCGGTGGCCGTGCGGCGCGAACTGGAGCGTCTGGGCCTGAAACTGAACATCGAAAAGCTCAGCCCCGACCGCATCACGGGCAACAGCCGTCATCCGTTGGCCAGCCAATCGTCCGGACCCGCTGATTCGTCCGGCACGGCGGGGACGGGACGTGATGAAGTGGTTCTCGAGGCGGGCAGCGGATTCCAGGAGCTGGAGCCGGAACAGCCGTCGGGAATCCCCGGAGATGAGCGCAGGATGGGCGTCGATGAGCGTGACCCGGAGGATGGGAAACGCCCGCTCTCGCGCCGGACCCTGATCATTCTTGGATTGGCCCTGCTGGCCATTCTGCTGGTGTTCGCAGGGTACCATTTCGGCAAGCCATCGGGTGTTCCGCTGGACCCGCGTCTGCGTGCGGAAGTGGAGCAGGGACTGGAGCGCCTCCTTCAGGACACGCGCCTGGCACTTGCCCAGGGGCCCGAGGTGGTGGGCAGCAGCCAGGAGCTGCTGGAGGACGTGCATCGCATGGCGCGCATCGTGCACAGCGCCGGCACCACATTGCCCCGGGCAATGCGCACCCAGATGGAAGAGCTGGAAGCCCTGGCCGGCACACTGGAATTGAGAACCGCGCCCAGATCCCTGGTGGCCACGGAGTTTCCAGGTTTCAGGGACTTCGCCTTTCCGGATCTGAACCAGGCCGCGACCGCCCAAGGGTTGGAAACCCTGCTCGAGAGTCCGCAATCCCCAGAGAACATGACCGAATTGCGTGGTCTGGAGTTTCTGGCGGATGCGGCCAGTGATGCCATCAGGATCCGTGGGCTGACCGCCCAGGGAGCCCAGCGTCTTGAGGCTCTGGCGGAGAAGACCCGCGCCCGCATGGAGCAGACCCGGGCGCGCGTCCTGGCCGCCTCGCTGCGGCTGCGCGGAGCGGCCATGCTGGCGGAAGGCGAGGATCTTCGGCTGCTGGTGGAAGTGCCCGACAGTACGCGTCTGGAGATCCAACTGGGTGCCGATGTGGACGAAGTGATGGTCGTGGACGGCCAGGTGCTGATCAAGGGCATTGCTCCAAGGTTGTCCAGCGTGTCGGTGCGATTGGCGCGCCTGGATCGTCAACCCTCGGTCGTACGATCGATTCTGGACGCTGGCCTCCGTTTGCTGGACCCGGCGGCCTATTTCAGCACGCTGCCCGGAAGCACCCTGCCGGTGGGACGTCCGCTGAGACGGGGGCAGAATACCGAAGCGGTCCTGCAGACTCTGGACCTGCCGGGTGGGACACAGGTCCACAGCCGCGGCAGTTTTCTTGAGGCGTCCTTCCCGCCGCGCATCGAGGAGCCCCGGGTGCGCGACGTGCTTCTGCGCTGTGCGGAGGCCTATCTGGAAACCCGCCAGTGGCCGCGCCGGGTGGAACTCGAGCTTGACGGAAAGCAGTACAGTCTGACCGGAATGGATCTCTGGATGCTCAGTCGCAGCGGCCTGGGCCAGGAAGGCTGAAGCTGGCGGGGGCAGTCAGTGGATGTTGATGGACATGCCATCGGCTTTCCCCCTTGGGCATGTCATTGTATATTTGGGCCTTGTTTGTCAGGTCTGGCCGGTGCAGCGCTTCCGGCCTCCCCGCACTGTCAGAAGAATCGTACGCCTGTCGAAACTTCCAGACGACCGTAGCATCCAGCGCCTGTCCAGGTGCAATCATGGGTGGAATTGCGGGAGTTGTGTATAGTTTGCTGCCAACTATGGCAAAAACGACAGTGGCCCGGTTATTGCGATTTGCAGACCGGACTTGCCTGAGCGCCGGATGTCGGCCTTCAGGATGCGTCAGCTTGCAACCCATTGAACTCCATACAGCAACAGAGGTATGCCATGCGCAAGGCTTTGATTCTGTCTACCCTGGCTCTGAGTGTCACAACGGCCCTGGCCGCTGTGCAGGTCACGAACCAGGAATTCACTCGCAAGGGAACCGATCCCACGATTCTGAACAGCAAGATTTCCGACGCCCCCGCCGGGCCCGTGAATGCGATCCCCAAGGGTGAGTATTCCCTGCGTGACGTGGACGTCCAGATCGGCAGCAGCCGCTACGACTACCAGCACAACGGATCTCATGGCAAGATGCTTGCCGTGGGTACCGACGGTGTGGTACACGGTGCCTTCATGGGTGGCTCGGACATCTCCTCCGGGCGTCGTGTCCAGGGCTGGTGCGTGGATACCGACGATCAGGTGTCCACCCCGACCAACGTGCTGGACCAGCACACCGGCTACACCACCTCCGGTGTGACCAGTGAATCACCGTCCAACGGTCTGGCCGGCAACTCCGGCGTGGTCGCCATGCACTCCAGCGTGCCCGCCAACGCCTCCTGGATCGCCGTGGACTTCGCGGGCTGCACGCTGGCCTTCAATGCCCTGACGGCCACCACGGCCGAGCGCATCTGGCCGCACGTGGCCCTGGACAATGAAGACCGCATGCACATCATCTGCGGCGACGCCACCACCGATTCCGACGACATCTGGTACCGCGCCACCAGCAACGGCACGTCCTGGGACGGCGACTGGGTGAACATCACCAACAATTCGAACACCCTGTCCATGACCTCCGCCGCGGCCAAGACCGCTCCGGGCGCCGCCATCCTGTTCATGCAGGATTCCCCGCTGGCGAACACTGTGGAAGCCACGGCCCTGCAGTGGCACCATGACATCTTCTACTACCGTTCGAACACGAACAACATCTACAACGAGATCACCGCGGGCAACATCGTCAACGTGACCCGTTATCGCGCCCAGGACTCCAATGCGCCGCTGTCCAACCTGGTCTTTGCCTATTCCGACATCGAAGGCATCTTCGACCGTCAGGTGAACCCCCAGCTGCACATCGCCTTCTCGACTCCGCCGGTCTGGGCCGATTCCGCGTACTACAAGATCCCCGGCGACCCCGTGACCTACTTCCTGGATGGTGGTGATTTCGCCAACATCAACAACAGCAGCGCGATCTGGCACTTCAACGCCGACACCGGCGAATGGGGCCACATCGCCGGCTGGACCACCGGCGTGGACGAGAACGACAGCCGTCCCGATCCGGGTGTGTTCCGTGTGGCCACCGACCGCGTCCAGCTTTCCCTGGATCCCGCGACCGGTTACCTGTACGCCATCTGGAACGAGTTCTTCCCCGATGACGTGCGTGATCCCTGGACCGACGGCAAGCTGATGCCGAACGCCGAAATCTTCGCCGCCTGCAGTGCCGACAACGGCCTGACCTGGGGCCCCCGCGTCAACCTGACCAACACCTCGACCCCCGGCTGCACCGAAGGCAACTGCGCCAGCGAGACCTTCGCCTCGATGGCTGAAGTGACCTATGACGGCAACCTGCTGATCACCTACATGCTCGACCTGCATGGTGGATCCTCGATCCGCAACACGGACACCAACGACGGTTCCGCTGAGACCGACAATCCCATCATCTTCACCCGCGTTCCCGTCGCCAACGTGCCGCCCCACTCCGGCAGTGCCTGGGATGCCGAAGGTCATGTGGGCCTGTCCGGTTACGAGCGCTCCTGGAGCTTCAGCGGTGGCCATCCTGACACCGCCCAGGTGCTGGATCGCATCCTCGTGGTCAACGAAGGCGCCTCCAACGTGACGCTGGACATGGTCGAGTGCTTCCACAGTGTCATCGATGAGTTCGACGGGACCAACCTCTACGCCGGACTCGATGCCTGGAACCCTGCCGCTGGCGATTACTTCACCGACGCCAATGACTGGGACGGCGTGATTCCCGCGATGGACTTCCATGTGATCCGCCTGTATGTCGGTCACAATGGCCGCCCGGTTTCCGAGCAGGCTTTCAAGCTGACCTTCAGTGACGAGACCGTGCGCTGGTACCGCTATGTCTACGCCGACACCGATGTGGTGCCCTTCGACTACAACGATGTCGCCAGCTACTCCTCCTTCCCGGTCTGGACCCGCAACACCGACGTGCAGGAGAACAGCCAGCCCGTGTCCTTCGAGCTGGGCCAGAACTTCCCGAACCCCTTCAACCCGACCACCGAGATCAGCTTCACTCTGGTCCAGGGCGCCCAGGCCAACCTGAGCGTGTTCAACCTGACTGGCCAGAAGGTCGCCACCCTGGTGGATGGTGCGATGAGCGCCGGCAGCCACACCGTGTCCTTCGACGCGTCCGGCCTGTCCAGCGGTCTGTACTTCTACACCCTGGAAGCCAATGGCCATGCCCAGACCCGCAAGATGGTCCTGAGCAAGTAAGTCTGCCGACTTCCTGATCCGCGATTCGTCAAGCGCCCCTGGCCAACCGGTCAGGGGCGCTTTCCTTGCCCCCCGCGCTGCCCCCACGGGGCATGCGACCCGTTGGGACCGCCCGCAAGGAGAAAGCGAATCCTTATGTTGGGGGCCGTTCGGGCGTGCAATCAAGGACGCCCACTTGACCGGAGAGAGTTCCGGCAGCAATTCCGGGGCAGAAGCATGTTCATCGATCACGTCGAGATTGAAGTGGCCAGCGGCAAGGGTGGCGACGGCAGCGTTTCCTTCCATCGCGAGAAGTACATCCGCAAGGGCGGACCGGACGGGGGAGACGGGGGGCGTGGGGGAGATCTTGTGCTGCTCGTGGATGAACACCGCACCAACCTGCTGGACTTCAAGTGGTCGCGTGTATTCAAGGCCGAACACGGCCAGCCCGGCAAGGGCGGCAAACAGACCGGGCGGCGCGGCAAGGACTGCGTGATCAAGGTGCCTCTGGGCACCCAGGTGCGCGATGCGGCCACCGGTGAACTGCTGGCCGACATGGTCAGTGTGGGCCAGCGGCTCGTGCTGTTCAACGGCGGGCATGGCGGCAAGGGCAACTTCCGCTTCCGCAGCTCCACCAATCAGGCACCCCGGGATTTCACCCCAGGCGGGCCGAACCACGAACGCACCCTGGCCCTGGAACTGAAGATTCTCGCGGACGTGGGTCTGGTGGGTTTCCCCAATGCGGGCAAGTCCACCCTGCTGGCCACCGTGTCGGCGGCGCGCCCGAAGATTGCGGACTATCCTTTCACCACGCTGGTGCCCAACATCGGCATCGTGCCCTACGCTCAGTACAAGTCCTTCGCCATGGCGGACATTCCCGGACTGATCGAGGGGGCCCACGAGGGACGCGGGCTGGGACACCAGTTTTTGCGCCATGTGGAACGCACACGCCTGCTGCTGTACCTGGTGGATGTGTCCGCCGAAGATCCCATCAAGGAACTGGAAATCCTGCGGCGCGAACTGGCGACCTATGCGCCCGAGCTGGCCAAGCGGCCCAGCCTGGTGGTGCTGACCAAGAGTGACATCACCACACCCTCGAAACGCGGGTTGAAGATGGCACACGATTTTCTGATCAGTGCGGTCACACAGCGCCATGTCAAGTCGCTGGTGCGCACGATCGGCACGATGCTTGAGGAGATGGAACGCGAATCCCCGCGCGAGATCTATGCGCCGGCACCGATTCCACCCCATCTTGACCCGTCGCTGCTTCCGGAAGATGACGAGTCCGGAGACACGGAACAGGAGTGATCCAGGGGCGGTCGGCGGTGTCCGGTCGCCCTTTTTCTCTTTGCCACGGAGTCCCGCTCCGGGCCACACACGGCACAACGCATCCAACTTTCCGGGGAGACCTGCATGCACGGTGCACGCCTCATCGCGGCGGCTTCCTTGCTCCTGTTGCTGACATGCGTCGCAAGGGCGCAGCAACCCCAGTTCCTGGGCGTGAGCGACGGCAGTGTGCTGGCCCTTGCGAGATCCGGGGGGCATCTCTGGTTTGGGGCCGGCACACGGCTGCACATCGCGGCGGACAGTGTGGTCACCCCGATCTCTCTGGCTGATCTGAACCAGCCCGGTGTGATACTCGGGCTTGCCGCCAGTGGGTCGCAGGCCTGGATGGCACTGGGCAGCGAAGGGGTGGCGGGCGCTCGCTGGACGGAATCCGGCGAACTGGAGTCCCTGGGGCGACTGGATACGCCGGGCTCGGCGACAGCCGTTGAGCTGCTGGGCGAACTTCTGCTGGTGGCCGATGGCAGCGCCGGATTGCGGGTGATCTCGATTGCCGATCCCTTGGCACCGGTTGAACTTGGTGCGTTCGCGGGTGCCATCGAAGCTCAGGATCTGGACCTGAATGGCCCACTGCTGGCCCTGGCCGACGGCACCTCCGGCGTCCGCATGCTCGATCTGGGCAATCCCTTTCAGCCCCAGCAACTGTCCGTGACGGACACGCCCTGGCGTGTCAACGGGGTGGCCTACGAAGGGACCCTGGTCTGGGTGGCCGATGACACGGGCGGGTTGAAGGTGCTTGACGTGAGCCAGCCTGAGGGACCTCAGTTCATCGGCGAGCTGGACACGCCCGGGGTGGCCCGGGCCATTGCGGTGGCCAACTCGCGCGTGGCACTGGCCGATGGCTTCAGTCTGCGCGTGATCGACGGGAGTGTCCCGGGTGTGCTCCAGTTCCAGGGATCGCTGATGGCGGGAATCCAGGATCTGGTCCTGGGGGCGGACCGCGCCTGGTTGGCCGAAGGCAGTGGCGGACTGGCCGTGGTGGACCTGTCTGATCCCGATCAACCCGAACGACTGGGTCGCTGGAACACACCGGGATCCGTCGGCGCGGTGATCCTGGAGGATGGGATTGCTTTCACGACCTGCGGCAGCCGTGGCCTGCAGGTGTTCAGCTGGCAGCCCGAGGGCCAGGTGGACTGGCTGAGTGAGCTGCTGATGCCGGGCAGTGCGGTGGATCTTGTGAAACAGGGCGATCGACTGTGCATCGCCAATGACAATGCGGGCTTCAGCATCGTGAACGTGGCGGATCCGGCCTCTCCGCAGTCCATCATCAACTGGGGCGCTGGAGGAGATGTCTACGGCCTGGCCGTTTCCGGCTCGTTGGTCTGCCTTGCGGCCGGCTCGGGCGGGGTTGAGCTGGTGGACATCGGCAATCCCCTGCAACCGGTGCAGCGTGCCACGATTCCCACTCCCGGATTCGCCTGGGATGTGGCCGCTTCCCACGGACTGCTGGTGGTGGCCTGCGCGAACTCCGGTCTTCAGATTGTGGACATTTCGGACCCGGGCCAGCCCCGGGAGCTGGAAGTTCTTGAGCTTTCTGGCAATCTGGTCGGCGTGGAGTTGATTGACGCGCTGGCTTATGTCTGTGCCGAGGACGCGGGTCTGCGCATCGTGGATCTGACTCTGCCCGAGTTTCCGGCGGAAGTGGGCGCACAGGATACTCCGGGCATGGCCCGACGCATGACCTTGGCTGGTGATCTGGCTCTGGTGGCCGATCGCGACGGTGGACTGCGGGTGATCGATGTGGAAGATCCCTCACTGACCTTCGAGCGCACAGCCTGGGACAGTCACGGATCGGCTCGCGGCGTGGACACGTTCGGACATACGGTCGCGCTTGCGGACGGCAGCGGAGGCTTGGTGTTGCTGGAACTGGAAAGTCTGACGGAGCTGACTTCGCCCACAACTCTGCCCGCCAGTTTGTGGCTGGACCCCGTGTATCCCAATCCTTTCAATCCCACCAGCCGGATCCGCTACGGACTTGCGCACTCCGGAGAGATCACCCTGGTGCTGTATTCCTTGACAGGAGAGCGGATTCAGGTTGTCGAATCCGGCTGGCACGGGGCGGGCATACATGAATCCGTGCTGGCCGGATCCAGTCTTGCCAGTGGGGTCTATCTGCTCTCACTTGAATCACGGACGCAGAGGGCGAGCCAGAAAGTGGTTGTCCTGAAGTGATGCGGCTGTCGCCTTCCGGATACGACTTTGTGGGTGAATGAGGAATAGCCTGATGGTCAGCAGGTTCATAGCATGGATGTTGGCACTGGGCATCTGGGCAACATGGCTCGCGCCCCGCGGCCTGGCGGACTGTCCAGTGACACTGGGGCTGGACCATCTCACGCTGGCCGTGGGCGATCTGGAACGGGCGTGCACGACGTTTCTTGAACTTGGCTTTGCACTGAAACCCGGGTGTGTTCACGACAACGGGATTCGCAATGCTCACCTGAAGTTCGTGGATGGAGCGGGAATCGAGCTGCTGGCAGTGCCGGAAATCAATGATGGGCTCACGGCCCACTATGCAGCGTTTCTCGACTCGGGGGACGGACCGGCGTTCATGTCCCTTCATGCACGTGATACGCGCCAACTCCATGACTGCTTGACCGAGGGAGGCTACGGATTTCGGCAGGCGGGAGACATCACTCAGCTGTCATTGCCCGAGTTCGACTGCCTGTTCCTGGTTCGCGACAATCGGAGTGTGAGCGATCGCCCCGAGCATTTTGCCCATGCCAATGGGGCCATGGCGCTGAGTGCGGTGTGGATTGCCACCGAGCACGGGGACGACTTGGTGCGGCTGCTCGTGCAGCTGGGCGGGACCGTGCAGTCCAGCCAGGTGCAGGCACCGGAGCCGGTGCGCGCACAGGTCGTGTCGCTTGACTCGGGGCGGGTCGTCATTCTTCCCGCGTCCCATCAGCGTCTGCCCGGTCGGCCCGTGATTGGAGCCAGTTTCAGCGTGACGGATCTGGCGAAAGTCCGGCAGGTGCTGGCGAGTGCCCGGATTCGGACCCGGGATGAGCACGACACCTCTGAGCGCGTCCTGTTGGAACCGGAGTTCGCCCACGGACTGTGGCTCGAGTTTCGTCCAGGAACCTGACGCTCTTCATCCCCGGCATGCAGCTGACGCCCCTTCGTGCCGCAGCTGATGTCCACGCCCCGACATGCAGCTGACGCCGCTTCGCGCCGCAGCTGATGTCCACGCCCCGACATGCAGCTGACGCCTCTTCGCGCCGCAGCTGATGTCCACCCCCCGACATGCAGCTGACGCCCCTTCGTGCCGCAGCTGATGTCCACTTCCCCGGCATGCAGCTGACGCCGCTTAGCGCCGCAGCTGACGCCGGGCGATCAAACCCCCCACATCCACGACCCGCCCCATGGACACGTCGTCTCACCATGCCCTGCGGGGTACCGTCTCACTTCAGGTGCAGCATCTTGCCCCAGTGTGTCTCCTGTTCGGTCACGATCCGGTAGAACAGCACTCCACTTGGCAGGTCATCCGCCACCAGTCGATACTCATGCTGGCCCTGGACCATTCGGCCCAGATCCTGATGTCTCACCCGACGCCCTCCAAGATCGAACACCGTGAGTTCGACCCGGCTTGACACAGGAAGAGTCCAGCTGATGCGTGTGCCGGCATTGAACGGGTTGGGAGCGTTGCGTGGCAGAGTGAACTGCTGGGGCGTTTCGGGGTCTTCAGGGTCTTCGGGGTCCGCCACGTCCAGAATGGCCCACTCATCAATGACCAGCCCCACCCCAGACTCAATCGATGTGATCGTCCTGCCTTCCACGGCCAGATCGACGGTCCAGCGGCGACCCGGTTCGGTCTCTCCCAGCGGTACGGGGTGTTCAGGATCCCGGATGTCCAACGCCCCATAGCCCGAGAAAATGCACTGATAGAAGAGCACGCTGTCCGCAGGGTGGATCCTCCCACGCATGGACAGGCTGTCGGTGGCACTCAGAAGGGTGATCGCGCCAGGGTCGCTCACATCCAGAATGTTCAGGGTATGTGGGCTGGACATGACGTATGCCGTGTTCCCACGAACGTCAATCGGGGCCAGTTCTCCGATGTCCGGACACCATCCTCCGACTGGAATCGGTGTCCGTGGATCATGGAAATCCACCACCAGGACCCCCTTCGTGGCACTGACCAGATAAGCCAGGCTGTCCTCAACGGCCATGTACTTCAGATCCAGCGTGGTGGACCACAGACCGATTTCCAGTGGATGAAGCTGATCGGATGTATCCAGGAATCTGAGGGCGTTTCTTGAAAGCAGACACACCAGATCTCCCGTCACGGCCAGGCTGAGGATGTTGGTGCCGTACTGGAAATAGCCGGTCTGCTCATTCACACCCGGAGTGTCATTCGTGTAGATCCGAAGCGAACGTCCGCCTGACAGGGCATACAGGAAGCTGTCAGTCACCGCGAAGTCGACGATACCGTCGGTCAGGTTGATCCAGGAGAGTTCCCGCGGATCCAGGGGATCGCGCACATCGAACAGCGTCAAGCCTTCATGTCTGTCCGCCACCCAGGCCAGGCCGTCCCGCTGAACGATCTTCATGGGTTCCACCGGCGTGGAGTACCGCCCCGCCACGAATTCGTAGCCGGGCAGAATGAGGTCCGCGATGCGGAACCCTGACTTCCCACAGGCCAGGTAGGCGAGATAGGATTTTGGTGATACATCCACACATCCGTCTGGATCAGAGAAATGGGACTGGTATGGAATCTCTGCCGGGTCCGAGATGTCCAGCATGCTGAGCCCGCCCCACCCTGAGGCCAGATAGAGTGTGTTGTTCTGGAGGGCCAGGTTTCCGTCCGTGTCGGAAAACACACTCCTGATGTCCAGCTCGTGAGGGGTGTCGGGGTCGCGAACATCCAGGACATGCAGTGTCACATGCGTGCGAGACTGGTTTCTGGTTTCAACGGCATAGAGGATGCTGTCCTTGACGGCCACACGGGCGATCGAAAGGGAATCCAGCAAGCCGGCGATCCAGATGATGTTGCTGGGATCCTGAATGTCCAGCAGCTGTACTCCA
The DNA here is from genome assembly GCA_020634015.1 of Candidatus Delongbacteria bacterium. Taxonomy (NCBI): domain Bacteria; phylum Candidatus Delongiibacteriota; species Candidatus Delongbacteria bacterium. Next base: position 94,544 of record JACKCN010000005.1, read on the forward strand.
CCGTCGCTGTCGGCCACATAGGCCCTGGAGCCTTCCAGGGCAAGTGAGACCGCATTGCCGGGTGTGTTCCAGAACCAACCTTGCGTGCGGCGCTCGAGCAGGCCTTCCCAGGGCACGATTCGCAGACCGGACAGTCCGTCGGCCACATAGAGGTATTCGTCACGCAGAATCAGGGCGTTGGCCTGGCCCCAGGATCTGGAGGTTCGCAGTATCACAGGATGCCGGGGATCGGCCAGGGAAACGGCGCTGATGCCCTCGTAGGAGTGCGCCAGCCAGGCGATCTGGTCGGCGACCTGGATGTCGAGGATCTCATCCGGCATTTTCAGCAACCCGATGGAGCGGGGCGAGGTCTCGTCGGAGCAATCCAGGACTCTCAGATAAGGACCATTGCTGATCAGTGCCAGCGAGTCCAGAACCTGCACGGCCCGGCAGGATCCACCGCCATGCAGGCCCTTCATCAGTGTCTGCAGTCGTGGTGCCGCACAGGTCGGGCCATGCACCGTCGCGAGAGCAAGACTGAGCAGAATGGGGCGCAACATGCGGCAGGTCTCCTTCCGTCCCACGCACCCGGCCCGAACGGCCCGGAGAGGACCTCAGATAGCAATCGGCCAGAAGAACGCTCTTGACGGGTATCAGACCGCTGCCGGCCAAACCGGTGGTACGCGACACTTCCATTCAAATCACTCTTGACATTCGCAACCAATCTGATTACAATTGGCCCGTCATCGGAGCGGATGCCCCGGTGGTCTCGATCCAGGAAGCCCGCGGGCAAGGAGGATGCATCAACAGCCGCCACGCCATCTCCGTGCACATCCTTGTACTGCTGGATGTGCTGGGTGCCGAACGGGCCACTTCGGAATGGATCGCGCGCAGCGTGAACACCAATCCGGTGGTCATCCGGCGCCTGATCGCGGCACTGCGCAGGGCAGGGCTGGTGGAAAGCCTGCCGGGGCAGCGCGGCGGTTATCGGCTGGCGCGAGCCGCTGTGGCCATCAGCCTGCTGGATGTCTATGAGGCGGTCAAGGAAGGCGGACTGATCCAGACCCATCGCAGCACGCCCAACGCCAACTGCCCCGTGGGTGCGCGCATCGAGGAAAGCCTGGATCAGGTCTACCGGAAGGCGGAAGCCGCCCTCGAACAGGAACTGGCCGCGCACACGATCGCGGATCTGAAGCAGTCGATCATGGCGGGCGGTCCCGTCTGTGGCAGCTGATTTTTTTTGCACACAATCGTAACAAAAGCACTTACAGTTAAAAGGAGAGAGATCATGTACGTCATCATGGGAGCAAGCGGTCACATCGGATCCAGGCTGGCGGCGACACTGCTGGAAAAAGGGCAGGCGGTCCGTGTCGTCGGTCGCTCGCGGGACCGGTTGCAGAATCTGGTGTCCCTCGGAGCGGAAGCCGCGATTGGTGATCAGCTGGATCGAGACTTTCTGCGCACGGCCTTCGCCGGAGCCAAGGGGGTGTTCGTGCTGATTCCGCCCAACTTTGCCGTGGCCGATTTCCGGGCCTGGCAGCGACAGGCCGCGGACACGCTCGTGGAGGCCCTCAAAGGCAGCGCGGTCAAGCGCGTGGTGAGCCTGAGCAGCGCAGGCGCAGACCGTCCATCGGGCACAGGTCCAATCGTGGGACTGTATCACATGGAGCAGGGATTGAACTCGTTGCCGGGCATCGAGCTGACCCACCTGCGCGCCGGCTACTTCATGGAGAACACCTTCAACAGCATCGGTCTGATCAAACAGGCCGGGATCATGGCATCGATCGGGTCGCCCGATGAGATACAGACCCTGATCGCCACTCGCGACATCGCCGATGCGGCGGCCGAAGAACTGCTGGCGGAGCGCTCCGTGGATGGCCGTGTGCGCTACCTGCTGGGAGCGCGTGACTACACACAGTCCGAGGTGGCCACGATTCTGGGCAAGGCCATCGGCAAGCCCGAGCTGACCTACGTTCAGGTGGATGAAGCCACCGTGCGCGGCGGCATGGAAGGCGCCGGACTGACAGCCGACATGGCGGGGCTCTATCTGGAAATGCTGGGCGCCATCAGCAAGGGAGAGCTGAATCTGCCGGCCCGCGACGCACGCAACACCACTCCGACCACGCTGGAAGATTTCGCCCCCGTCTTCGCCGCAGCCTACAACGCCTGATCGCGCGGTTGCCGGAGCACGGGAACGACACCGTCGTGGCGGTTTGACACACGAACGAGACTGGAAGGACCTTGACGATGAAAGTTGGAATTCTTGGTTCGGGCATCGTGGCCCAGACCCTGGCGGCGGGATTCGTGGCACACGGGCATGCGGTTCTGCTGGGAACCCGCTCGCCGGAGAAACTGGCCGATTGGCAGCAGGTGAATCCGGGTGTGCGACTGGGCACTGTGGCCGAGGCGGGAGCCTTCGGCAGTGTGCTGGTTCTGGCCGTGAAAGGCACGGTGGCCCAGCAGGTACTGGAGCAGGCCGGTGGACAATCCCTGGGGGCGAAGGTGGTGCTGGATGCCACCAACCCCATCGCCGACGCCGCCCCGGTGAATGGAGTGCTGCGCTACTTCACCAGTCTGGATGAGTCACTCATGGAGCGCCTGCAGAAGGCCTTTCCCGCTCTGCGCCTGGTGAAAGCCTTCAACTCGGTGGGCAGTGCACTGATGGTGAACCCCGAACTGGCCGGCGGACGCCCCAGCATGTTCATCTGCGGCAACGACACGGGAGCGCGCAACACAGTCACGGAAATCCTGGACCAGTTCGGCTGGGACACGGTGGACATGGGCCTGGCCGAAGCCGCCCGGGCGATCGAACCTCTGGCCATGCTCTGGTGCATTCCCGGATTCCTGCGCAACGACTGGAAACACGCCTTCAAGGTGTTGGCCTGAAACATCCGGGGATGGAGAACGAAGGGCCGGGAAATTCCCGGCCCTTTTCGTTTCAGAACGGCAGGTCGTCGTCGTCGAAACCGCCGCCGCCGGAACTGCCGGAATCTCCACCGGAACCGCTGCTCGCCGGAGCCTCGCTGCGATGGGACCCATGGGAAGCTCCCCCGCCACCACCGCTGTCGCCACGGCCGGAGAGCATCTGGAAGTTGTTCACCACGATGTCGGTGGTGTAGACTTTCTGGCCTTCCTTGTTGTCGTAGCTGTCGTAGTGGATGCGGCCCTCGACATAGAGCAGGGAGCCCTTGTTCAGATAGTCGCGCGCGACTTCGGCCTGGCGGCCCCAGCAGGTGATCCGGTGCCACTCGGTCTGTTCACTGAGCTCGCCATTGGCATTCTTGCGCTTCTCGGAGGTGGCCAGAGTGAACTTTGCCACGGCGGTGCCACCGGCCGTCATGCGGAATTCGGGATCCTTTCCCAGGCGCCCGATCAGGGTGACCTTGTTGACCATGCTGTGTCTCCTTGTGACTTGATGATTGTTCCTGGTCGTGATCGCCGGGCCATGGTAGCGATCCGCGGGTGGGGTGACAGGCCTCGGGTGCGGTGTCCCCCAATTTGCAGGGGGGGTGTGTCAGGGATTCCGGACACTTTCCCCGTCGGGGCCCACTCCAAAGGCGAGCAGCCAATCCAGCCAACCCCGAGCGGCGATCGTTGAAATGGTGATCAACCCAATGCTGTCGGCCAACAGATCCCAGAGGCTGGAGTCGCGCCCCGAGAAGCCCTGGTGCAATTCGTCGACCATGCCCCAGAGCATGCCTAGCGCCAGCACGAAGAAGAAGCGGTTCAGGCCGTCCGGAATCCGTGTGCTGCGTCGGACCAGCCACCAGAGGCTCAGGCCGACCACCGTGTACTCGCCGAAGTGCAGCAGTTTGTCGTAGTCGAAGAGTTGGGTGTCGGGCATGGAGTCGGCGGGAATCGAGGACCCGATCCAGACCAGACCGAACACGAGCACGGCGGGCAGGTTGTCACTCCAGCGCGGGCAGGGCTTCAAGACAGAGCCTCCAGTTCACGGAAGGCCCGGGACAGTTTCCCGAGCAGGTCGATCGCTCCCATCGAGCGTGCGCCCTGGCGTTTCGCGGCCAGGTCTCCGGCGCGGCCATGCAGCCAGACGGCCAGAGCGGGAGCCTCGTCCGGATCACAGCCCTGGGCCAGCAGTCCGCCCAGCAGTCCGGCGAGTACATCTCCGGTACCGCCCGTGGCCATGCCGTGGTTCCCGGTGGAGTTCACCCGCACGCTGCGGTCGGCGCCCAGAATCACGGTGGGGCCACCCTTGAGGATCACGGTCAGGTCCAGCTCGCCAGCCAGGTCGGCCGCGGCTTCCACCAGGGCGTGATGCGCCAGAGGCTTCTCCTGCCCCAGCAATCGGGCCAGTTCGCCGGGGTGCGGAGTGATGACGCGTGGAGAGTCGTTCTCCGCCAGAACCTCGATGTTGCCGGCGGCCGCCACCAGGGCATCGGCGTCCAGCACCAAGGGTTTGGTGCAGGAGGCAATCAGGCGGATCACCAGTTCCTGTGTGCCGGGGTCGCGACCCAGGCCGGGCCCCAGCACGACAGCCTGTGCCCACTCCAGCGACTCGGCCAGAGCATCCAGGGCATCGGGGCCCAGAAAACCGCGGCCCGCATCGGGCAGGGGCAGGGTCATGATTTCTGGCAGCGCGCTTTCGCAGATCGCATTCAGACTGGCGGGCAGAGCCAGTCGTACCAGCCCGGCGCCCGAGCGCTGGGCAGCCTGGCTGGCCAGCATGGCCGCTCCCGTCAGGCCCGTGGATCCCGCGATCACCAGTACGTGTCCGGCCAGACCCTTGTGAAAGGCCGAGTGACGACGGGGCAGGGCGGGTGCCAGTGCGGCGGGTGTGAGCCACTGCCATTCCTCGCCGCCCTCGAAGAGGCCCGTGTCGTAGCCGATGTCCACCGTGGTCCAGGGGCCCGACAGTTCTCGCCCCGGCTGCAGCACCAGTCCGCGCTTGGGGGCGGCCATGGTCAGGGTTTCCCGCGCGATCACCGCGGGACCGAGTGCCAGACCTGTATCACCCTGCACGCCCGAGGGAATGTCAATGGCCACCACGGGCACACCGCTGTCGTTGATCAGCCCGATCAGGGCTCCGGTGAGCGTCCTGGCGGCACCCTTGAGGCCGGTTCCCAGCACGCAATCGATCAGCAGATCGAACTCGCGCAGGTCCGGCAGCTCGGCGGGGTTGGTGACGGGCACAAGCTCCAGGCCCATCTTCTCGACGATGGCCCGGTTGGCGGCCGTCTCAGGGCTGAGTCCAGCAGGCTTGCCGAGGGCGAAGATCGTGCAGTCGATGCCGCGATTGGCCAGCATGCGGGCGATCACGTAGCCGTCGCCCCCGTTGTTGCCCGTGCCGCAGAGAATGGCGGGCCAGCTGCAGTTCCATTCCTCGATGCGCCTGGCCAGCAGGTCGGCACAGCCCCGACCGGCGTTTTCCATCAGGCAGAGCGCTGCCAGGCCCAGGTCTTCCACACTGGCCCGGTCCATTTCCTTCATCTGTTCGACACTGAGGATGCAGCTCATGGTGAGGAATCCGATCTGACCGGAGTGCGCCGGCCGCGCGCCTTCGTTGCGAAGCAGGGCTCAAGATATGGAAGCAGGCAGGGAATTCTCTGCCCGGCCCGTGATTGAGGGCTCAGTCCCGGCCTTCCAGCACCACCAGGCACAGCACCCGCTGGCCGCTGTGGCTCAGGCTGATGTGCAGGGCAAGCCCGGGTGGAAGTGCCTGTGGCAGCCGGACCTCGGGGGGAGCGTTGAAGGGCAGGATGGAGATCTGGCAGGCGGCCAGCTCGATTCCCTGACCAGCCAGAGCCTCCACCAGCAGCGGTTTCGCCAGGCCGCGGACAGCCAGACTGGGGCCCGGGCGGGCCTTGCCATCCGAGGCGAGGATTTCGTCCGGGTGGAGGAGTTCAGGGTGACGGGCGAGAGTTTCGAGTGCCTCGGCGAGGGGGGCGGAGGCCTGCTGCTGCCAGAGGATCACGCGCCGCTGTCCCGTTCGCCCTGGGGAGGCAGGGCATGCCCGCCGTTGAGGGTGTCCAGCACGCCGGGCAGATCGGCAATGTCGCGCAGCTCGTAGTCGGCACGATGGTTGGCGGTATCCATGGTGGAACCGTAAAGCGCCAGCGCGGTGTGCAGGCCGAGGGCGCGTGCGCCCTCGATGTCCCGCTCGGGCCAGTCGCCCACCATCATCACCTGATGCGCGGGCAGGCCCAGGGCGGCCAGCACCGCGTGGAAGGGCGCTGAGTGAGGCTTGTGATGCCCGGTGTCGTTGTGGGTGATCACCGGATCGAAATAGTGCTGCAGGTTCAGGTTGGCCAGCCTCAACCAGGCTTTCTGGCGTGGCGCATCGGTCAGCACGGCCAACCGCAGGCCGCGCTTGAGCAGTTGCATCAGGGTCAGTTTCACGTGGGGGTACAGCACCATGTGCGCGGTGCGCGCTCGCCGGTAGGCCACGATGCCGCAGGCCAGGATCTTGGGGTCAAGCTCGCCCGTGCTCTCGACCAGATAACGGTCGAGGATCTCCTTGTACTCCATGCCCTCGCGATCGTAGATGCGGTAGATCGCCTCGACGATCTCGTCCACGTTGCGCTCGAGGCCGGCATCGACCATGCCCTGGGCGGCGGCCGTGATCGACTGGCGCTTCAGGTACATGAAATCGACCAGAGTATTGTCCAGGTCGAAGATCACGGCACGCACCGTGTTGGGAACGACAGGCGGGCAGAGTGGGCGTGTTACAGAAGACATGAGAGATCGGTTCCTTCCGACGCGGGCACCTGCCGACATTCCAGCGCGATACCGGCGGCCAGCAGCTCGCGCAACGCGACCTCTTCTTCCGGTGTGACATGCACGTAGTCCAGCAGCCGCCTGCTGCCGTGGCGATAGTTGAGCCCACCGATGCAGATCCGCTGCACGGGGGCTCCGGCCTGCACCAGCTCGAGGGCCACCAGAGGTGAGCGCATCACGATCATGGTGTTCTCGGGCGGGGGGGACTGCATGCGTTCGGCACATTCGGCCACGCTCAGGAATTCCAGATTCTGTTCGGGTTCAATGCCCAGCGAGTACAGTTCCTGCTCGAACTCGCTGGCCGCGATCGTGTCGTCCAGAAGCACCATGCGGCGCACGTGGGACGACATGCAGCAGCCAAGGACCACTTGTCCGTGGATCAGGCGTTCATCGATGCGGAGCTGCCAGGTGCCGCTCATGCTGACGTTTCCTTGCACTGAAGACTGCGTCGGGCCGACTCCAGACAGGCCTGGCTCAGTTCGTCACCGCTGAGTTCATGGCGCTTGTTCACCAGGCCCACCAACATCATCAGGTTCACGCCGCAGAGCAGCGGAGCGCGTCCGGGGCGTGTGCGCAGGGCAATGCTGGAGGAGATGTGGCAGCTGCTGCCCGGGAAATCGACCAGCAACAGTACCGGGTCCTCATCACGATCAAGCCACTCTCCGATACGCAGCACCAGCTCGTCCCTGGACAGGTCGCGATTGCTCAGGCAGTCCACGTCCGTGATCGGCCCCACGATCTGGGTGGCCGCGCTCAACAGCCCCTGTGCCAGGTCGCCGTGGGTGATGAGCAGGGCACGCGTCATTCGTTGTCCCGCCGCAGATAATGTTTCAGACGCTGTTTGTCCTGCATGGACTTCAGCAAGCGCCGGTTGAGCTCCTCGGCGGCGTCGTAGCCGTAGACCTGCAGGTGCAGGTTGAGGGCCAGGGTCTCGCAGATCACCGTGATGTTCTTGCCGGGAAAGATCGGCAGCTGCACGTGTGGCACATCGATGCCCAGCACGTCCTTGGAGGTCTTGTCCAGGCCCGTGCGCTCGAAACCGTCGCGATCCTGCCAGACTCTCAGCTCCACGATCATTTCCACGCGCTTCTGCATGCGGATGGAGTGTACACCGAAGATTTCCTTGACATCGATGATCCCCAGACCCCGGATTTCCATCAGGTGATGCAGGGTTTCGTTGCAGCGCCCGATGAGCACACTGTCGGCCTTGCGCGTGATCGTGACCACGTCGTCGGCCACCAGTCTGTGTCCGCGTTCGACCAGATCCAGCGCGACTTCGCTCTTGCCGATGCCGCTCTTGCCGGTGAGCAGCAACCCGGTTCCGTACACGTCCACCAGCGTGCCGTGCATCTGGACCGTGGGGGCGAAGTGTTCGTCAAGGAAGTCGCTGAGCAGGTGGGTGAATTCGGTGGTGCCCAGGCTGGAGGAGAAGACCGGAATGCCTTTCTCCCGGCCCAGTTCCACCAGGCCTTCCGGCACGGGATTGCTGTTGGTGACCACGATGCAGGGAATGTCGTACACCATCACTTTCTGGATCGAGTCGCGCGTGCGCGCGTCGCCGATGGACTCCAGGAAGCTGATTTCCGTGTTGCCCAGGATCTGCACCCGGTCGTAGGTGAACAGGTCCAGGTACCCTGCCAGAGCCAGCCCGGGACGGTGCAGGTTCTTCTGCAGGATCTCCCGCTCGAAGCCCGCTTCACCGGTGAGGGTCTGCAGGAAGAGTTCGTCCTTCTCCCGCTCGAAAAAATCCCCGACGGACAGTGAATTCATCTGGTTTTCCTCTGGGCACGGGTCCGTTGGCTCACGACCCGGCTGCGCCTTCGTCAGATGGAATCGCCCTTCTTTGCAGGCGACTTGGCCTGCAGTGTTCCAGCAAGGCGGGCAAGATTACCAAAGTCCGGGCAGAACTCGCCAGCGTGCAGGACCCGGGAGAAAGGCGTCCCGCCCTTCGGGAGGCGGGACGCCGTATCGGTATCGAATGATCGGGGCCAAGCGCTGGACGGGCCCCGCAGCGGCGTCTAGTGGCGAACCAGTTGCTTTTCCTTCAGCTTCTGGGCCTGCTTCTGAAGTTTGGCCACCGACTTGTCCACGCTCTTGTAGAAGTTGTCGCTGGTATCGCTGGCCACCAGGGTATCGCCCTTGACGTGCACACTGACTTCCACGGTCTTGTTCTGGCGCACGTCGTAGGACAGCACGATGTCACAGTCCACGATGTTGTCGATATACCTGCCGAGATTTCCCACTTCACCGGAGGCATAGTCCTTGAGCTTTTCCGATGCCTTGAAGTGACGTGAGGTGACGGTCGTTTTCATTTTTCCTCCATGTCTGAAAATGAAGCACCGGCGGGAAGATCGGCTTCGCGCCCCGCACTCAGGAACGGGGGTGGGCCTGGCGATGAATCTCCTTGAGCCGGTCAGCAGCCAAATGGGTATAGATCTGTGTCGTCGAAAGTGATGCATGGCCCAGCAGTTCCTGCACGGTCAGCAGGTCGGCGCCCCGGTTGAGCATGTGGGTGGCGAAACTGTGCCGCAGCAGGTGAGGCGACAGTGATCCGCTGATGGACACGTCGCGAAGCCGCGCGAAGACGATCTTCTGTACGCCACGTACACCCAGGGGGCCTCCGCGTGCATTGAGCAACAGGGCGTTGGTCTGTGCGGTTCCCGCCTTCTCCAGCAGTTTCTTCCGGCGTTGTTCCAGCCACCGGGGCAGCAACTGGCGAACGGGAGTGCCCAGAGGCAGCACGCGGGTCTTAGACCCTTTGCCGCGTACGCGCACGCTGTCTCCACGCACCTGCCCCACTTCCAGTGAGACAAGTTCCGAGAGGCGCATGCCCGTGGAGTAGAACAGTTCCAGCAGGAAGCGATCGCGGCAGGAGCGGAAGTCCACCGGATCGAGGTTCTCGATGGCCTGACGCACTTCTTCTTCGCTGAGGCAGCCCGGCAGGGGGCGGGCCTGGCGCAGTGAGGGCATGGCCTTGAGGGGATTGTGTGACAGGGTGCCGCGTTTCAGCAGCCAGCGGCACCAGCTGCGCAGCGCCGCCTGCTGGCGGGCCACCGAACGTCGGCTGATGCCTTGCTGCTGGCGACGGGCCAGGAAACGCCGGATGCCGTCGCGCTCGAAAGCGGGCGCATCGCCCAGCGAGTCCAGATACTGGCGGCAGTCGCGCTGATAGGCTTCGATGGTGTTCGGAGAATAATTGCGTTCGACATGCAGGTAGCGCAGGAAGTCATCGAGCAGGGTACTGTGCGGGTTCGGGGCGTCGTTCAAGCGGGCCTCAAACTGACTGATCCGTTGGAAGACGGCGGTGATCTCTTGCCTGCTTGGGAATCGGCAGAATCGCCGGTCAACTTCAGTTCCGGGATCGTTCCCGGCACGGCAGGCAACTTAGCGTCTTTCCTGAGAGAGTGAAAGGTGAAGCGTTGTTCCCGCAAGCTTGCACCCCGTGGCAAAAAGAATCCCGGGCCAGAAACCGGTCCGGGAAACTCGTATTCAAAAAGTATCTGAAGTGGCCATGGCACTGTGAAACTCGGCTCATGCCGGCTCACTCGCTGAGGGCGGCCACCGATTCGTACTCGCTCTTGCACACGGGGCAGCGCAGGAAGTCTCCACGGCTCTCGGTGTGTTTCATGACCAGGTAGCGACTCTCGCAGGTGGGGCAGGATTTGTCCACCGGCTTGTCCCAGCTGGCGAAGTCGCAGCCCGGATACTTGGTGCAGCCGTAGAAGACCCGGCCGCGCTTGGTGCGTCGTTCGGAGATCTGGCCCTTGCAGTCGGGCTTGGGGCAGGGCACGCCCAGGGTCATCGGCATGGTATTGCTGCAACCGGGATATCCACTGCAGGCCAGGAACTTGCCGTACTTGGAGGTCTTGATCTGCATGGGTTTGCCGCACTTTTCGCACACGACATCCACCTCGGGAGCGCCGTCCTCCTCGAGATTGCGCGTGTACTTGCAGGCGGGGAAGTTGCTGCAGGCGATGAACCGTCCGTGGCGGCCCCACTTGTATACCAGGCCGTTCTTGCACTCGGGGCAGTCTTCGCCCACCGGCTGGGTCAGCCCGGTCTTGATCTCCTTCAGGTTGCCCTCGGCGGTCTGCAGGGCGCTGTTGAAGGGACCGTAGAAGTCCTGAAGCACCTCGGTCCAGCCGCGTCCCTGTTCCACGCTGTCCAGATCGTTTTCCATCCGGGCGGTGAAATCCACGTTGAAGATGCCCGCGAAGTTCTCGACCAGAATCTTGTTCACGGTCAGGCCGAGGTCCGTGGGATGGAAGCGCTTCTCCTTGATCTCCACGTAGTTGCGCGTCATGATCATGTCCACGATCGAGGCGTAGGTGCTGGGGCGTCCGATGCCCAGTTCTTCCAGGCTGCGGATCAGACTTTCCTGGGTGAAGCGGGCCGGGGGTTTGGTGAAGTGCTGGCGCGGATCCACCTCGTTCAACTGGGCATTCTCGCCTTCGTGGATGTTGGTGGGAATGAAGCGGTCATCGCCTTCCTGGGGTTCCTGGCCCTCGGTGGGGGTTTCGCCCTTGGAGGATTTGGGGTCGCCGTAGATCCGCAGGAAGCCTTCATGCATCAGCACACGCCCTGCCGCACGAAAGACGAAACGCCCTCCGCTGAGATCGATGGTGCGCTGGCGATAGCGTGCGGGAGTCACCTGGCTGGCCACGGCCCGGTTCCAGATCAACTCGTACAGGCGCAACTGGTCACGGGTGAGCCAGGCATTCAGGCGTTCCGGACGCAGGTCGATGCGGGTGGGGCGAATCGCCTCGTGGGCATCCTGTGCACTCTTGCGCCCTTTGTATTGTACGGGCGACTTGGGCAGGTAGTCGGCGCCCAGTGAGCTGCCGATCCATTCGCGGATCTCGTCGAGCGCCTGATTCGAGAGGCGTGTCGAGTCGGTTCGCATGTAGGTGATCAGACCGGTGTTCTCGCCCTGTTCCAACTCCACGCCTTCGTAGAGCTGCTGGGCCAGCATCATGGTTTTCTTGGGGCTGAAGCCCAGGCGCCGGGCGGCGTCCTGCTGCATGGTCGAGGTGATGAAGGGCGCATAGGGCTTGCGCGAGACATCCTTCTCGTTGATCTCGCTGACGGTCCAGCTGGAGGCTTCCATTTCCGCCTTCAGGGACATGGCCAGGTCGGTGTTGTTCACATCGGGCTTCTTGCCGTCCAGATGATGCAGGCTGGCTTCGAAGACTTCGCCCACCTGGCTGCGGAAGCGGCCGGCGAAACTCCAGTATTCTTCGGCGACAAAAGCCTGGATCTCGGCTTCGCGTTCGCAGATCAGTCGCACGGCCACACTCTGCACACGGCCCGCGGACAGTCCGCGGCTGACGGCCCGCCAGAGCAGCGGGCTGACCTTGTAGCCCACCAAGCGGTCCATGATCCGTCGTGCCTGCTGGGCGTCCACCAGGCTCTGGTTGATCACGTCGGGCTTGCTGAAGGCCTCGATGATGGCGTCCTTGGTGATCTCGTTGAAGCGCACCCGCTGGACCAGCCGCTTGCCGTGCTTTTCCTCGTCCAGCAGGTTGGCGATGTGCCAGGCAATGGCTTCCCCTTCGCGGTCCTGGTCAGTGGCCAGCAGGATCACGTCGGCGTCCTTGGCCAGCTTCTTCAGCTCGCCGATGACCTTGCCCTTGCGGCTGGCGTGCACGTAGGTGGGCTTGAAGTGATTGTCCACATCCACGCCCAGCTCCTTCTCGGGCAGGTCGATGATGTGGCCCACACTGCTGGTCACCTTGAAGGTGCGCGGCTTCCAGCTGTCCAGATATTTCCCGATGGTGACGCTTTTCTTCGGGGACTCGACGATGACGAGGGATCGTGCCATGGGAGTTGCCTTTTAATGAAAGAACCGGTGATACGGGCTGGGCCCTCACCGGTTCGCTAGTGAACGCGAAAGCGCGCAACGCCGCTCAATGGCTGCTCCAGGCGCCATGGGGCTGCACGAAGCGGTGCTGAAGCCGGGTATCGAGCTGGTCGCGACCCAGCAGGGTATGATTGACGAAGTCCTGCAGATCTTCCAGCGAGCGGTTCTGCCAACTGATCAGCAGGGCGCGCTCCAGGCCGGACTCCACCTCTCCCGCGGTGATCAGCTGGCGATTCTTCAGTTCCATCAGGAATCGCAGCAGCTCCGGGCGGATGCTGGTGGATTCCATGCTGTGAAGCACTCGCTGGCTTCTGGGGGACAAAGGGGCTGCGTTGTAGACCAGGCCCGCGGAACTCAGTCGGTCCTGAACCCAGTTGAGCACCATCTGAATATCCGATTGCTCGAAACCGCTCTGCAGCAGGTCTTCGATCATGGCCTGGATATCCGCCTGGTCCTGCTGCCCCTCGCCGATCCATTGAAGCACCTGGACGAGGAGGTCAACGATTTTCCTGTTCACGCGGATTCCGCTCTGTTAAGGATCCGAAATGCCGACGGCAGGGTGCTCGACGGCCTCGGCGAAGATAGACAAAAGCCCCTCCCCTGTCAAGCAAAGCCATTTTCAGCTTTGAACGCCTGCTCAGGGCCCTGTTGAGGCGGTTGCCGGGACGCCCCCGCCCGCCCGATTCCGCTCCTCCTGGAAGTCGAGAATCAGGCTGAAACTGCCAATCCTGGCCGAAACCGCGGTGGCGAGATCCCGCCGGAAATCCAGATAGCCGCTGAAGGACATCTTGGCCTTGTCGCCTTCGGTGCCCTGCAGCAGGTAGCGGTAGACATGCCTCCGGTTGCCCGGGATCTCCGTGTTTCTGCTGTAATTGGAGCGGCCGAAACAGCCCATCAGCTCACTCGCTCCCAAGGGAGCAAAGCGGGCCAGGGAATCCAGGGGCACCTGACAGCGGATCTCGCGGGCCTTGAGGTTCAGGTCGGTGATCCGGCTGGTGAAACTGCGCATCAGCATTTCGATGCGTGCATCCCCGAGGATCTGGCTGAAGCGGGGGTCCAGCGCCAGGGCGCAGAGTCGGTCGTCGCGGAATCGCAGTTCCAGGTTGATGGGCCGATCGATGGTCTCGGGGTGGCGCACCCAGCTGTAGATCCAGCGCTCCTCGCCGTCCACCGAGTCGATGCTGCTGGCGAAACGGCCGTTGGCGATGGTGCGCACGTCGTCGCGGGTGAGCAGCGGATCCAGAAACTGCAACTGGGGACCGCGCTCACCGCGTGCGGGCTCGAAGTGGCAGTTCTCGTCGAAGTCCAGGACCTGCGCCCGGGTCTGCAGCAGGTGCACACCCGTGGATATCACGCAGCCCGTCACAAGCAGGGAGAGCAGCAGCAGAGCAAGGACCCGACTGCCCCTCCCCAGCTTCCGGACCCGAGGCTGTGGTTTGCTTTTCATAGGTGATTTCAATACTCTGGCAGGCCCTGCAGGTGGCATTTCCGGCCTTGTCCGCCCGCCTCAGGCCATTCGCGATGTTCCTTTATGGCAGGTGACCGTTGAAAGTTCCACGCATCGGTTCCATGATGGAGCCCGCTCCCGTTCTGGTGCGTGAGGTCCCGGTTCACCCTTCGAGTCCGGAGTCCCCACCCCTCGGGGGCCGGAATGTAGTGGAATCCTGCCGCCCCATCGCCTGCTCCGCAATCCCGATCCCCCCACGATTCCGCCCGTCATCGAGCCAGATATCTGGTCCGGTCCGGCGAGCAAAGGCTGGTCTCCCATGCCCTCAGAGCTGATATCTGCCCAGATATCCCGTGCACTCAAGTATCTGGCCTGCTACATGGACAGCGATCTTGAGCACGTCGAAGTCCTGTTCTTTCTCTGTGCCGAAGGCGGCGAAACTCCGCGCGACGAGGTGTTGCGCGAGCTGGAGCGCACCCATCAGTCAGAGCCCGCCCGGATTCTTGACGAACTGCGCAGCGCCGGCCTGGTTCGCAACCGTCGCACCCAGAACGCCACGGGCGAGACGATTCCCGTACTGGCTCTGGCGCCCGATCTGGAAGCCCTGCTGCGTCTGCCGACCTTCTACCGCAACCGCCTGCGTTCGCGATTGAATCTGGAGCGGGAATCGGTTCTCGCCGGCATGGACAGCACCTTCTATCGCACTGCCCCGGCCAACTCATGGACGGGCGAGCGCAGGGTGCTGCAGCTGGCACGGTTCAAGGCCCTGCTGCTCGATCCCGAGCTCTTCAAGGCGGCCGCCGAGGAACACTTCGACCCGGCCCAGCGCGTGCTGCTGAAGGTTCTGGCCATGAATCCCCGCGGACTGACACTCAAGGACCTGCGCCGCCACATGGGCTTCTTCGGGCAGGGCATGGGCTACGACGACATCAAGGCGCACCTGTCCCAGATCTACCGGGTCAGCGGTCTGCTGTTCAGCACCGGCGGCGAGAACCTGCTGAAGCAGGACCAGTACTTCGCCGTGGAATCGCGCGTGGTGCTCGTGCAGGACGCGCAGGAAATGCTGAAGACCAACTTCGGTCTCACCAATCCTCCGCGCCAGATCTATCCCGAGTACCCGGGACGCATCGAGCCCGAAGCCTGGAAAGTGATCCACGGACCGGACATGCTGTTCCACAATGTGCTGGCCCTGCTGGTGCACGTGATCAGCAACCGCGTGTCGCGCATCCAGAAGGGCGGCATTCACAAGAGCGAAGCGCGCCGCATCAACGCACGGTTCAATCCGCCCCAGGAAGATTCGGCCCTGCTGAACGTGCTGGTGGACTACCTGGAAAACCGGGGCGTGCTCAAGCTGAACAACAAGGTCTGGGCCGTGGACGTGAGTACCGCGACCGCCTTCTTCGCCAACCCGGGCGCCAGCCTCACCGGACTCTTCGAGTACTACTTCGATGTGGACCCACTGCAGCCCGCCACCTGGATCACGCGATTCAGTGGCGCCGGCAGTGGTCGTTCGCTGGATGCCGTGCGCGTGCTCTGGGTGCTGAATCACATCAGTCCCGACGCCTGGACGTCCACCGATGACGTGGCCTGGCTGTATCTGCAGAGCGAAGGCGGAGGCAGCGATGCCCGCCTGGCCGACGTGGACCGTTTCGTGAGCCAGCTGGTTCTGCAGCCCCTGCTCTGGATGGGCCTGGTCGAAGTGGCGCGGATGCCCGAGGATGGCGGTACCGTTTTCCGGCTCAGTGCTCGCGGTCGCCTGCTGATTCGCGAAGGCAAGGCCCCCGACACCATGGGCAGCCTGTTCCGCGAAGACGAGAACCTGATCGTCCAGTCCAACCTGGAAATCTTCACCCCCGTGGGATGCCCGCCCGCCGCCGTGCTCTACCTGGCGCGATTCGCGGACCCCGAGAAGGGGCGCTTCCGGCTGAGCACCCAGTCGCTCTCCCGCGGGTTCGACAGCGGGGTGGCCGTCGAGCAGATGCTCTCATTCCTTGAAACCCGTTGCCCCAGTGGCATTCCGCAGAACGTGAGCTACATGCTCTCCGATGCGGCCACCAAACACGGACACATTCTGCTTGATCCGCAGCTGCGCGTGCTGAAGACCGAAGACGCGATCCTGCAGAAGGAACTGAGCCTGGTACCCAGCCTGCGCAAGTTCTGGCTGGCCCCGTTCTCGCCGTGCATCCTGATGATCGCCTCCAACGTGGCGGCCGAGCGGGTCGTCGAGGATCTGCGGCGCCTGGGCTACATGCCGCGTGTGCGCTGGGAATCGGTGGTGGGCGAGGATGAGACCCAGCTGGACCTCAACGGGGGTGAGATCAACTCCCTGTTGTCATTGATCCGAGCTTTTGAATTGAGTGACACGGTCAACCCGCGCCTGGCCGAATGGCTGCTGCAGGTGGACGAGGAACTGTCGCCCGAACGACGCGAACTGAAGACGGCCATTGCCCAGAAGGACCTGGGTCCGTCTTACCAGAAGCTGGAAGAACTGAGCCGGGCGCTGCGGGCACGTTGACCCCGGTTCCCGTTTGACAGACCAAGACCCGGCCGGCCGCCTGCTGATGTTGGAGAGATTCTCCCCACGCCAGGCGGCCGTGCTGCACGGATGCCCCGGGGGCAACAACTGGAGTACCCCATGAGCCTGACACGCGAAGAGATTCACGCCATGCCGAAGACGGATCTGCACGTCCATCTGGACGGTTCGATCCGGCTGGCCACCATGATCGAACTGGCCCAGGAACGGCAGATCGAACTGCCGTCGATGGACGAGAAGGAGCTGTATCGCAAACTGCGACTGGGGTCCCACTTCGACAATCTGGTGGACTACCTGAGCGTATTCCGTCACACGCTCTCGGTCATGCAGGACGAAGAGGCCCTCGAACGCACGGCCTACGAGCTGGCGGAGGACAACGCCCAGGAGAATGTGCGCTGGCTGGAAGTGCGTTACAGCCCCATCCTGCATACGGACAAGGGTCTGGGCCTGCCCCAGGTGATGGATGCCGTGCTGCGCGGACTGAAGCGTGCCGAGCGCGACTACAACATCCGCTGCGGTGTGATCATCTGCGGAATCCGCAACATCAATCCGGGCACCTCGATCCGGCTGGCCGAACTGACCGTGGCCTACAAGAACCAGGGTGTGCTCGGATTTGATCTGGCCGGTGCCGAGGCCAACTTCCCGGCCAAGGATCACCGCGAAGCCTTTTATCTGATCCGCAAGAACAACATCAATTGTACCGTGCACGCGGGCGAGGCCTACGGACCCGACAGCATCCACCAGGCACTGCATCACCTGAACGCGCACCGCATCGGTCACGCCACCCGGCTGAAGGAAGATGGCGACCTGCTGAACTTCATGAACGACCACCGCATTCCGATCGAAGCCTGCCCCACAAGCAATGTGCAGACCCGGGTCTGTGAGACGCTGGGCGATCACCCGATCAAGTTCTATCTGGATGTGGGTCTGCGGGTGACGGTGAACACGGACAATCGCCTGATCAGCAATACCACCGTCACCGACGAACTCTTCCAGGTGGCCACCACCTTCGGGATGGACCGGGAAGACGTGCTGAAACTGATCACCAACGGCTTCAAGAGCGCCTTCCTGCCCTTCCGCGAAAAGCGCAGGATGATACAGGCCGTGCTGACCGAAGTGGGTTACGAGAACACCCTCGTCGGATACTGACGGATTCTGGCGGCTCTGAACGCGGCCGCCCGACACGCCCATGCATTGGACTGGCCTCCGGCCAGCCGTTGATTCGCGAGGCGTGATTCAGTGTCGTTCTGCCAGAACCAGATTGCACTTTCACCAGAGAAGAGGACCAGAGACATGAAGAAGACGATCGGGTTGTTCCTGCTGCTGCTTATGGCGGCAACCCGGCTCACGGCCCAACAGGCAGAATACCTCGTGATCAGCGAGGTGCGCTACTACGAAACCTCGGGCATCAACGAGGAATTCGTCGAACTGTACAACCCCACCAATGCCGCCATTGAGTTGAGCGGACACAAGATCCAGTACAAGTCCTCGACGGGCGTGAACTGGACCGACAAGACCACCTTCACCGCCAATGACGTGATCCAGGCCAAGGGATTCTATCTCTATGGTGGATCCGCCACGGTGCCGGTTCCCGACGTCTCCAGCGCCGCCACCCTGGGCCTGGGCAATTCGGGCGGACACGTGCGCCTGCTGAACAGCAGCCTGGTCGAACTGGACCGCGTGGCCTGGGGCGCGGCCGACTCGCCCGAAGGCACCGTGCTGGGATCACACGAACGCGGTGGCAGTTTCGAGCGCAAGGCCTTCGAGACGTCCACGGCCGCCAGCATGGAAGCCGGTGGTGCCGACGAGACCGAAGGCAATGGCTGGGACAGCGATGACAACTCCAGCGATTTCGTGATTCACAACAGTCTGGCCACCGCCAATCCCCAGAACGGCTCCAGCCCCATCGAACCGGATGTGCCCCTTGTGGACGGCAGCGGCACGGTGAGCGTGAGCCCCTCCAGCATCACGGCTCCCGGGCCGGCAAATCTTGCCTTCACCTTCACCGCGGGCGACACCCTGCTGACCACGGTGCAGATTGAGCTGCCCGCCGGCTGGAACTATCAGTCGGCGATGATTTCCGGCGCGGGTTTCTCCCAGGCCAATTTCATCGAAAACCCCAATGATGTGGTGGTGAATGCCGCTGCTCTCCAGGGTGCCGACACGGGCATTCTGACTCTGGTGGGTGTGACCGTTCCCACCACCTCGGGCAACTTCACGGTGCATGCCCGCACGGCCACCGCCGATGGCACACTGGCCGTGATCCAGGTGCAGCCCGTGGTGCAGGTGATTGGCGACCCGATTGACATCAGCGAACTGCACAACAACAATGGCGACGGCCTGCCCGTGCTGCTGGGCCAGGTGGTCGTGGTGCGCGGTGTGGTGACCCTGGCCAACGAGCTGGGCATTGCCGCCTACATGGAAGATGCCACCGGCGGCATCGTGGTCTACGACGCGACCTTCGCCGACGGCGTGAGCATCGGCGACGATGTCACCGTCATCGGCACGCTGACCCAGTTCAACGGTCTGGCCGAGCTGACCCCCGGCACGGTCATCGAGACGCACGCCACGGGTGTCGAGGTGGAACCCACCGCGGTCACCTGCCTGCAGATCTCCAATCAGGGAGCGAGTGGCGAACCCTACGAAGGCCGATTGGTGCAGCTCTACGGGGTGACGGTGGCCGGCACCGGCACCTGGGCGGGCAACACCAACTATGTGATCAGCGACGGCACGGGCAGCACCGAGCTGCGCATTGATTCCGACTGCACCCTGGTGGGCCTGCCCATCCCGGGTGACCCCTTCGACCTGATCGGCAATGTCAGCCAGTACGACTTCAGTGCTCCGCACACCAGTGGTTTCCAGGTGCTGCCGCGCTTCGCCAGCGACGTGATCCAGAGTGGTGGCCCCGGCATCAGCGGCGGCCCCTGGGAAAGCGGACATACCCAGAGTGGGCTGAGCATCTCCTGGACCACGACCCTGCCCGGTGCCAGCATCGTGACCTGGGGCCTGACCGAAGCCCACGAGATTGACAGCCTGGTCTACGAGAACAGCACCACCCAGCACAGCGTGGACATTGCCGATCTGGACCCCGCCACCGCATACCATGTGCGCGTGGGCGCCGTCGATGTGAGCGGCTCGAGCATGACCAGCGACTTCCTGGTATCCACGGTGTCTCCGTCCTCCAGCCCCGGCACGATGGAGGTCTTCTTCACCAAGGATGTCGAGAGCGAGTACGCCCTGCCCGGCAACGAGGCCAACGGCAACCACGACATGATCGGCGAGATCGTCAACCTGATCGATGGCGCCGAGACCAGCCTGGACTGTGCGCTGTACAGCCTGAACATCAATGCGGTTCTGGATGCCATCGTCGATGCCCACGATCGCGGAGTGGCCGTGCGCTTCATCTACGATTCGGATCACGACCAGGGTGAAGTGGCCCAGATCGCGAATGCCGGTGTCACGGTCATTGACAACAGTTTCGGCAGCAACGGCGCGCAGGGCATCCAGCACAACAAGTTCCTGATCGTGGACGCCGCCGACGAGGATCCCTCCAACGACCGCGTCTGGATGGGCGGGATGAATTTCATTGACACGCCCAGCAACGGCATCTACGCCAAGGACAATGCGATCCTGATCGCCGACCAGGCCATCGCGCGCACCTACACCCTCGAGTTCAACGAGATGTGGGGCAGCGACACCATGACCCCCAATGCCGCCAACTCCCGTTTTGGCGAGTTCAAGACCAACAACACGCCCCATCATTTCGTGGTGGGCGGGCGCCAGGTGGAAGTCTGGTTCAGCCAGGGCGATTTCGTCTCACAGCAGATGCGCAACCTGATCGCCACCGCCGATCACAGTCTGTACTTCAATATTCTCTCGTTCACCCTGAACGATGTGAACTACGCCATGCGCGACCGATTCGAGGATGCGGGCGTGGCCGTGCGCGGCAACTTCGATGATCAGGGCGACCAGTTCAGCGAGTGGACCGACATGCTGGCCTGGGGTGCCGACATTCACACCGATGCCGGCCCCGGCATCCTGCACAGCAAGTACCTGATCGTGGACGCTGAGCACGCCGACTCCGATCCCGCGGTCTGGACCGGCTCCTTCAACTGGAGCAGCGCCGCCGACAACATCAACGATGAGAATGTGGTGGTGGTGCACGACGAGCTGATCGCCAACCAGTACCTCCAGGAATTCGCCAACGTGTACCACGACGCCGGCGGCACCGCCGACTTCGTGGTGGGCATCGAGGAACGTCCCGGGCGCCCCGTGGGCCTGAGCATCACGGATGTCTACCCCAACCCCTTCAACCCGCGCACCACGCTCGATTTCCAGCTCGAGCGCTCCGACATGCTGAGCGTGGAGATCTGCAACCTGCTGGGCCAGCGCGTGAGCCAGATCGATCTGGGCCTGACCCCCGCCGGCACCCACCAGCTGCCCCTGGACCTCTCGGCCCAGGCCAGCGGCATGTACCTGGTGCGCCTCAGCGGCGAGCGCCAGGGCAGCGCCGTGCGCAAGGTCATGCTGGTCAAGTAGACCTTTCCCCCAGCCAGACACAAAGCGCCCCGATCCTGCTGGATCGGGGCGCTTTCATCGCTGGCTTGTCAAAGCGAAGCGTGCCCAACAATCATCTTTTCGGCGAATACCGACTTCCCTTGCAACCCCTGCCTGGACAACAGCTTTTGAGTGCCTTGTTTGGTTGGCCGAACGACGATGGCTGAGGAATGGAATTACACATTCGGTATGAACAAACGATACTTGTAGCTGCGTTTCATCGTTTAGCCGCAGTGATAATGGCGCAAATCCATGACTGTGCCAGACAACTCCAGGGTCGAGAA
Organism: Candidatus Delongbacteria bacterium; assembly: GCA_020634015.1. Classification (NCBI taxonomy): domain Bacteria; phylum Candidatus Delongiibacteriota; species Candidatus Delongbacteria bacterium. Next base: position 115,939 of record JACKCN010000005.1, read on the forward strand.
TGGCGACTGCAGACAGACCAGTTCCTGGTCATCCCCTGGCCGGAAAACCGGTCGTGGCACTCGATATCGAATGGGACGGATACGGGGTGCGTCAGTTGGGGCTGGCGGGGCCTGAGGGCAGTCGTCTCTTCGACTCGAAGGATGCAATCCAGCGAGTTCTCGCAGGACTCCAGGATAGAAAGCCACTTGTGATCGGGCACAACCTGTCACGTTGGGACCTGCCGCGTCTGAAACAATGGCTTCCGGAAATGGGTGACTGGCGATTTCCCGTGTTGGATACTCTCGATTGGCAGGTGGAACTGACTCCCTGGCGTCGCAATCTGGCGCTCAAAACACTGCACAGAGCGGACACGGATGCACTTAATGCCCTGGATCTGTTCGTCCGGCAACTTGGTGAGCTTGCCCGAGCAGGTGTGATCCAGCAAGGCACTCTTTCTCAAGCCGCCGAAGCCAGTGCGCATCTTCATGTGGATCACAGCGGACTTCTTGCACTGGCAGAACGACTGACAATTCTTCCGATCTTGCCACTGTCTCTGGATCAGCTGCTTGGACAGCCTGCCTCCGAAGAAAGTCTGGAACCCGAGGGAATCCATCCCTGGCTGGAGCGAGTACTGGAAGTTGTCCCGGCAGCCGATGTGTCAGATCGAGCAACAGCTCCCGCCATGTCAAGACTTGTCGTGCTTCCTCCTCATCTGATCCATGGTTTTGCCAGTCGGCGCCGTACGACGGTTCTCGGGAGCGCTGGCGATCTCTGTCTTCGGCTCTCGACAAGAGCCTGGCGAACATGGTCAACCGGACACAGCTTGTCTCTGCGGTCTATTCATCCAATGGCAGGAACTGAGCCAGGGCAAAGGGCAAACTGCATGGAATGCCCCGAAGAAGGATGCCCAGCGCATCCACAGCGACAAGCGCTGTGGTTGGTTGGATGGGATGAACTGGATTCCGGAGCAGTGCAGCACTTCCTGAGAACCAACACACCATCCAGCACACTTCAAGTGGGAGGTGACGCGGCCATACCAGGGACCCGGCAAGATCACGGGCGCATTGGAGAGGAACGACTCGGTGATACGGGCTTGCTGATAGGGTCCATCACTCTGGGACACGCCCCGGAACAGCGAATTCGTCTCTCGGCAGAAAAAGTCGATCAGCTCCTAAAATCGGATATGAACATTGTCAGCCATCAAAGGGAATGGTACTTGCAACGAGACCCATTGTGGGGATTTCGTCTCACGTCAACGTTGAAGGATCCAGAATCATTGGCCAGTCACATCGGGGCAGGTGCACCGGAGTCCATGAGTGCGCTTCTGAACTGGGCAGCCAGTGAGCGTGCTGAATTGCATTGCTTCCGGGAGACGGACGATCCAGATGCAAAGTCTCCGGCTCCAGTGCCCATATCGGCCGGCAGCCCCATGCGTGCGGACTACTGGCTTGGCGTGTTGCCCTGGTTGGGGAAGCTGCTGGGCGAAGTCCCGATACTGGTTCTCGTTCGCTTCACTGCGGATGTGGATGCGTTATGCACGGTTCTCAAGAACTGGCGTTCGTCATTGACCCTTGTGGACGAAACAGACCCGGCGGTCTTGATTCGCAGACTCAGGCGGAGCGGCACAGGTATCGCTGTACTGCCGATGTCCTGTCTGGACGAACTTCCGGGACTGGAGCCCGTGGGAATACGCTTGGTGTTCGAGTGCATCGATACCGAATGGCTTCCGTCCAATCGATCCATGCCGCTACCGGAGCCTTCACCAAGCGAAAGGGAAAGCCAGGATCTGCTGGACGCAACATCCGAGACCCTCATCGATACGGGACTGAACACGGAAACGGACCCAGTGCCAACGCATCACGTACTGCCATCGGGTTGGCGAAGGATCGGTGCCGAGAACTGGCTTCGTTGGGTGGGGCGTGTGTTGCAGGACTGGAATGCTGTCGGAGGAGCAGATGCCTGGGTCCTGGATTTTCGGCTGATTCGTGCGCCTCGGGTTGGAGTTGAGGTTGTCTTGCATGACACCATGGCACCATCACCAACACCAGATCTGAGGAATCTTGTGATGCAGGCCTTCAACCGGGATACACCTGTACGGAGTACTCCAGCAGTCCCTGAGGAAGTCTGGCGACCATTGCTCGAAAAGGCCTTCCTTGCGGGTCGTGGTGCAAACGGTGGACCCGGTAGCTTCAGAGATGAACAGATCGCCTACCTGCGACGCGTGATGGAAGGTGAACGGGATCAGATCGTCGCTCTTCCTACAGGAGGTGGGAAGTCGTTGATCTTTCAGTGTCCTGCCCTGCTGAAAGGATTCTGGAACGGCAGATTGAGCGTGGTCGTGGCTCCTCTTCGTGCCTTGATGACGGATCAGGTGGCCGCATTGATGAATCTGGGAATCGTGGGGGTGGTTGAAGCTGTCACGGGGGACCTTGATCCTTTCGAGCTGCAGGACATCTACCAGCGCATTGCCGGTGGCGAAATCTGGATGGTGTATGTCTCACCGGAGCGCTTTCGAAGCCGTGCATTCATGAAGTCTTTGAAGCAGCGGTTGAAACGCGATCAAGGAGCCCAGTACTGGGTCTTTGACGAAGCACATTGCATCAGTCAGTGGGGCCTTGATTTTCGCCCCGATTACTGTTCTGCGGCAAAAACTGCGGCAGATCTTCGTGATACGGGGGATCACAGAGCCCCAATCCTGTTGCTTTCAGCCACACTATCAGATCAGAGTCGGCAGGAGCTGGATCAAATCTTCGGGAAATCCGGAACATGATCGAGCACCCAACTCACCGTCCGGATCCCATTCCGGACCACTTGCGAATCGAAGTGCTGCGTGTTGATCACCGGACCGAGCCGAGCCTCGAGATACTTCACTCTCGATTGAAAGGAGTTGAGACCCCGATCAGGACCCCTGCGCATCTGCTGCATCGGCTGGACCATGTGTGCGACAGGTTGGGAGCAAACTTCAATCCTGCCACGAGCCGAGCCTTGCTGTTCGCGCGAACCCGTGCGCATACCATGGCATTCGCGGAATTGTTGAGGGCCATGTTCTCATCCAGAAATATGAGGCTCCTGGTTGCCGCATTCCATGCGGGTCTCTCCAGCGAAGAACGTCTAGAGTTGTACGAACAATTCCTCGATGGCCGTCTGCATGTGTTGGTGTCCACCAAGGCTTTCGGAATGGGCATGGACATTCCCAACATCCATTTTCTGGCTCATCTGGAGATGCCCACAACCCTTGAGGATTACTTGCAGGAAATCGGACGAGCCGGCCGGGATCGAAACAGGCTGAAGGAAGCGGGATACTCGGCAGATAACCCGATCCGCTGCCTTTTGTATTACAGTCAAGATGAAATCAATCGTTCCAGAGGTTTTCTGCGTAGCGGACGCCTTCTCTGGAACAGTCTTCAGGATGTTCAGAACAGTCTGTTCAAGTTGTGTCGACTTGTGCGTGGCAATCTTCGAACAGGACTTCTGGTCATTCCGCTGGAAGCCGCCAAGTTCGATGGCCTGAATGACTTGACAGACGGCCAATTGCGCATGGCACTTCATTGGCTCGAGGCGTTGAAGCGAATTCGCCTTGGACACTTTGTGCCGCCCTACCTCTCCTTTCGCCTGGGAGTTTTCCCTGATGCTAGTGACACAGCTCCCGGCGCGGTCCTGTCAAGGCGAGTACGGGAACTGGCACGTGGGAATGAAACCGCCCAGGTGGACTCAAACGAGCTGCTCAAGGTGCTCAGAGCCAAAGATCTTGACACTGTGTTCTCTGCAATCCGAGAGGCCGAGTCCCGTCAATATCTCTTGTCGCTCGATGAAGTGCAGCTTCGCGTGGATTCGCAATTCGGCCCGGATGAGATCGAGTGGTGCGTGAAACACGGGCGTCTGCCCTTCCGCGTGACCGCGCGTCTCCACTTTGCCAGAGAGTTGATTCAAGGGATGATCACCAGAGATCTGGAGCTTGTCCGATCGGAGATGCAGCAACGCATCAGAGACTTCATCAATTCAGAGATGGAAGGACAGTCCACAGGATGGCTGATTGGGTCAAGACGGGAAGATCTGGCAAGGCGGCGCGAGCTGTGGAGTGATTTCCAACGCCGAACCGTTGAAGGGCAACTGCGACCACTCCATCGTATCCTGCGGCATGATGGAGGAGTCCGCATCGAATCACGCTTTGATCTGACATTGGGTGTCGTACAGACATTCAGGAGATTGAAGAACGATGCAGGGAAAGCGCTAAGCAGACTTGAGCACCTTTGCATGCTGTTGCTGGCACACGCAACCGAATCCACTCGAAAGGGCAAACCCGTCAGACTTTCTGCTTTGATGGCCGATCTCGATTGCAGCCTTGGGGAGCTTGATTCGGCCATGGGTGTGCTCCATGCGTGTGGAGTTCTGGTCAATGACAGTCTTCTGGGGCGCAGTATTGAATTGGAGATCACGACTACCCGAAGACTCAATCAACCATTGCTGAATGACCGGAATGTGAAACGGGATTTCAGGGAGCATCAGCGATTGGGTGAGCTCCGACTGGCCAGTCTGGATCTAGCTTCGCATCTGGACTCATCACAGCAGAGGGATCTCTTTTCCAGGTTCTTCGCTTGCTCGAAATCTGAAGAAATCGAAACGCTCCTGAGAGATTTTCTGGATGATCATTCAAATCGAGACCGCTGGAAGAACTCCGGCGAACTGGAAGAAACGGAACGGATCCTCCAGGAAGTCAAGCAACAGGGATTGAAAACCGGACTTGAAGATCTGGACGAGAACCAACGTCGAGCGGTGCTGCAGGATCCTTCCACCCATGTGCTGCTGTCGGCTGGTCCGGGAAGTGGCAAGACTCATCTGTTGGTACATCGCTGTGCGTGGCTGTTGCTGGAGAAGGAACTTCGCCCCTCCCAACTGCTGGTGTTGGCCTACAATCGCGCCGTGGCCCTCGAATTGCGAAGTCGACTGCGGCAATTGTTTCACAATCTGGGAATCCGGGGGGAAGGTGAACGCGTTCCTGTGCTGACTTTGCATTCCTGGGCTGCCCGGACACTGCGTGGCCGAACGCGATTCATGCCTTTGGATGAGTTCCATGCTGCACTGAATGAGCTCGAGATCGTACACCCGGAGTGGATCGAAATCTGGACACGCTCAAGAACGGGAACCAAAGCGAGGCGGCCAATTCTTCGAAGAATTCCTGAAGGGTACATGGTCAGGGAGGATCTGCTGATCACGCGCGAACATCCTGATGACCCCGGGAAATCGGTCGAAGGAGTTCGCTTGCCCCTGGAGATGTGGATTTCCTGGGCAGCCTGGCTGCTGGAGTCCACACCGGGGCTGACAAAACCTCAACATGTACTGCTGGATGAAGTACAGGATCTGAATCGGGAGCGCCTTGATCTCGTGCGTTCCCTGGTACCAGACCGCTCAGTGTCCCTGTTTGCTGTCGGTGATCCTGATCAGTCGATATATGGATATGAACGGCGGATTGATGGCGATCCAATGGACCCCATTCACTTCCTGAATCTGTTGGTGGAGCATCTGGAACAGGAGGGTGGCCAGGTTTCACGGTTGACTCTCAGGAGAAACCACCGCAGCACAGCTCCAATTCTTGAGGAGGCACATCGCTTTCAGGCCATAAGTGGGGAGAAGCGTCAGACTTCAAAAGTTGCGGGCGGAATGCCTGTGCGCCAGATTCAGGTTGAATCGGAATGGTTGCCAGCTCTTGTGGATTCAGTGTTCCAGTTGGTGATCGGGGAGAACAGGCGTTTGGTCACTGATTCACGGGATCGCATCGGTGTGCTTTTCCGGACCAATGGCGAGTTGCTGTTGGCCCAGCAGGCTCTGCTGAAGGATGAACGCTTCCAGAACCTGATGCAGATGAAAGCTGTCCGTGTGATCACTGACAGGCACTATGAGCATTTTTATGGCTTCCGGGAGTGGCTTCTTGTGCGGGAAGCTCTTGGGCGCTTGCCGGAGTATGTGAGACCGGATCTTGTTCTGCCTCAACTTGAAATCCTTCGGCAGGAATTCAGAAAACTGCCAGGCCGATGGAACACCTGGGCGTTCAATGCAGGGGTGGCCTTGGCGAGGCTACTGATTGAAGACAGGCCGAACGACGTGTCTCGTGAAGAGTATCTCGCCGAATTGGACGATCTGGTACACGAACCCGCATCCATGTTGCAAGCATTGACCGGTACAGGTCACAAGGGGACGTCCAAAGCACGGCCCACGACCATCGTGTCCTTGAGCACGATCCATCGAGCCAAGGGTCTGCAATTCGACAAGGTGATTCTGGCGCCCACGCACCATGAACTGACCTTGATGGAGGAGGACAGGGAGGAAGAACGTCGAATCCAGTACGTGGCACGCACACGGGCAGCCAGAAATCTTGTGATCATCAAAGGACCACGTGAGCGAGCCTTCGAGGAGAACCAGTGCTATCGCAACCCATTGCCTCAGGTCCTTGTACTGGACTCGGCGGAGAAGATCTATCTGTCTGGCATGGTACACGAGAAAGCCTTTTCAACCGTGGAAGGGCTGGAAGACCACCAGCGATTTCTGCATGAAGAAGTGCGATTCGAAGCCCCATTGCTGCTTGTTGGCAATCAACTGCGCCTGGTTCAGGCGGAAGGTTTTCAACGTGTGGTGGGACTGATTTCCCAAGCCTTCCAGAAGAACATTCTGAAACACCTCTCCTGCCTTGGACTGCCATCGTTCACTCCAATGAGCGGACTGTCGGTGGGCTCCGTGATCCGTCGGGAGTTGACGGAGGACGAGCTCAAGTTCCGGATTCATCCTTGGATTCAGGCTCGAGGATTCTACTGGTATGTGATGCCCGATGGCTTTCTCGAGCCTGTCCCCATCAAGGATTCCGACGATTCATTGGCGGCGAATGCTTGAAACACTTCTTCCGACTTTCACATGTGATCTTTTCTGACAAGCGCCCCGGAAATGCCGGGGTGCTTTCATACTGTGCTATCGCAGCCCCGACGGGTTGGGTTCTGGTCACCTTGTCTCACCCGTCCCGGCTCAATCAGGTCGTCCAGAAAAGTTCTCCCGGAATGTGACATCACCTGAATCTGGCCGGCGGCAGGCAGCTTTCCGCGACCACTCGATGAATTTGCTGCGCTCCTGTGATACTCAGATCAATCGTGTCGCCCATCATGCTGCCGAGCAGGGTCTCTGGCGATGGCAGGAACATGGTAGACCACCCGAGGCGGAACGTCATGTACCGCATGTGCGGACCGTTGCGGGATGTGAGGTCGTGGGTGTGCGCATCAGTCAGGTACTTCGCAGGCGAATGTGCACGTCATGTTCGTCGGCTGGTGCCAGGCACCCGGACCCATTGAGCAGAACCGGCCGCTCCCATGTGAGGAGCGGCCGGTTCGCTGCATCAATGGTCAGGACCTAACGGCAACCACCCGAGCGGGCCGTGGCTACGGGAATCTCGGCCGTGGCGTAGAAGAACAGGCGATCGGGCAGGGCGCTGCGGGGCAGGTCCAGCCAGCTGTCTGTGGTGTTGGCGATCAGGGTCCCCATGGCATTGATCGGCCAACCGGGCTCGGGGCTGCTGTACAGATTGTAACTCAGCGCGCCGACCACGGGACACCATTCGAAGTGGAAGGAATCCGCCGCGGCGTGGTAGTCAATCGAGATTCGCAGCACATTCACTTCGCTTGCGGGCAGATAGGTCACCAGGCCCTTGGCGGGGTCGTCCACCTCATCCCAGATCCGGTCGGAGGGGGTGAAACCGTCCGAGGTGCACCAGCCGTTGTAGCGGGCGTCCACATCGCCGGCCCCATTGTTGTAGAGGTACCAGGTGCTGTTGCCGAGGAAACTGTTCGAGAGCGCCAGGCTGTTGCCGATGGTCGTGGTGGCGCTGTTCTCAAGGCGGATCGCGGTGGCATTGTCCTCGAAAGTGCAATTGGCCACCAGCGGATAGCTGCCTGTCAGTCTCAATCCGTTGGTCAAGGCCGCGCCCAGTTGGCATTGGCGCAGGGTGTCCGGCTGGTTGGTACTGGAGAACACCAGGTTCTCGCCGGCCAACTCAATGCGGCAGTGTTCCATGGAGGACACCGCCCCTCCAAAGTCCGCATTGTTGCCGAAAGTGATGCCGTTCCATCCACCACTCAGGCCATCGTCCGCGGTGAAGACAATGGGGTCGCTGGCACTGCCCTGGGCAGTCAGCTGCCCTCGCCAGGCATTGTTGTTGCCCGTATCGTAGCTGATGCGCAGGCTGGCGCCCGGGGCGAAGCGCAGTTCGCTGCCGGCGGTCAGGGTCAGGCGCGGATTGGCGGAGCCGAAGACATATGTCGTGCCCGTGAATACCACCGGCTCGGAGTATCCGGCGATGTCAAGAGTCAGATCCCCTTCGACCTGACCCGTGTAGGCGACGCGGTTCTCGCCATTGCCGGTGCGGGTCACGGCGCTCATCGCGGGCAATGGGCTGCCGCTCAGCAGGACCGAGAAGTCGGCGTTGTCGTGAATCGACAGGTTGGAGAGCGCGGGATCGGTGGAGACCCCCAGCAGAAAAAGCCCCTCATCGGATGCGTCACGCAGTTCCAGGTTGGCGAGGGTGGCAGGCTGGGTGGTGTCGTGAAGGGCCAGGTTGCGCGTGGCCATTTCGATGAGGCAATACTCCAGTTGGCAGGTCGCTCCCCCGGTGTCGGCGTTGCCCCCGAACTGCAGGCCATTCCAGCCACCACTGAGTCCGTTGTCGGCGGTGAACACGATGGGATCCAGGGCCGTGCCCACGGCGGTCAGCTGGCCGCGCCAGACATTGTTCTCTCCGGCGTCGTAGCTGATGTTTAGCCGCGCCCCACTCATGAAGCGCAATTCGCTGCCGGCGGTCAGGGTCAGGCGTGGGTTGGCAGGGCCGTATACATGGGTCGTGCCCGTGAAAACCACCGGCTCGGAGTATCCGGCGATGTCAAGAGTCAGGTCTCCTTCGATCTGGCCCGTGTAGGCGACGCGGTCCTCGCCATTGCCGGTGCGGGTCACGCCGCTCATCGCGGGCAAGGGGCTGCCGCTCAGCAGGACCGAGAAGTCGGCGTTGTCGTGAATCGACAGGTTGGAGAGCACGGGATCGGTGGACACGCCCATCAGGAAGAGTCCCTCATCGGATGCGTCACGCAGTTCCAGATTGGCCAGAGTGGCGGGCTGCGTGGTGTTGTGCAGGGCCAGATTGCGGGTGGCCTTCTCGATGAGGCAGTGCTCCAGTTGGCAGGTGGCTCCTCCCGTGTCGGCGTTGTTGCCGATCAGCAGGCCATTCCAGCCGCCGCTGAGACCGTTGTCGGCGGTGAACAGGATCGGGTCCAGGGCCGTGCCCACGGCGGTCAGCTGGCCGCGCCAGACATTGTTGTCTCCGGCGTCGTAGCTGATGGTGAGCCGCGCCCCACTCATGAAGCGCAACTCGCTGCCGGCGGTCAGGGTCAGACGTGGGTTGGCGGAGCCATATACGAATGTCGTGCCGGTGAAGACCACGGGCTCCGGATACCCGACGATATCAAGAGTCAGATCCCCTTCGATCTGGCCCGTGTAGGCAACCCGGTCTTCGCCGTTGCCGGTGCGGGTCACGCCACTCATCGCGGGCAGAGGGCTGCCACTCAGCAGGACCGAGAAGTCGGCGTTGTCGTGAATCGACAGGTTGGAGAGCACGGGATCGGTGGACACGCCCAGCAGGAAAAGCCCCTCATCGGATGCGTCACGCAGTTCCAGATTGGCCAGAGTGGCGGGCTGGGTGGTGTTGTGCAGGGCCAGATTGCGGGTGGCCTTCTCGATGAGGCAGTGTTCCAGTTGGCAGGTGGCTCCTCCCGTGTCGGCGTTGTTGCCGATCAGCAGGCCATTCCAGCCCCCGCTGAGTCCGTTGTCGGCGGTGAACACGATGGGATCCAGGGCCGTGCCCACGGCGGTCAACTGGCCGCGCCAGGTGGTGTTCTCGCCCGAGTCGTAGCTGATGGTGAGCCGGGCACCGGTCCTGAAGCGCAGTTCACTGCCCGGAGTCAGGGTCAGGCGCGGGTTGGCGGATCCGTAGACGAATGTCGTGCCCGTGAAGACCACGGGTTCGGTGTAGCCCGCGATGTCAAGCGTCAGATCTCCCTGGATGTCGCCCGTGTAGGCGACCCGGTCTTCGCCGTTGCCGGTACGGGTCACGCCGCTCATCGCGGGCAGTGGGCTGCCACTCAGCAAAACCGAGAAGTCGGCGTTGTCGTGAATCGACAGGTTGGAGAGTACGGGATCGGTGGACACGCCCAGCAGGAAGAGCCCCTCATCGGATGCGTCACGCAGTTCCAGGTTGGCCAGAGTGGCGGGCTGGGTGGTGTTGTGCAGAGCCAGGTTGCGGTTGGCTTTCTCGATGAGGCAGTGCTCCAGCTGGCAGGTGGCTCCTCCCGTGTCGGCGTTGTTGCCGATCAACAGGCCATTCCAGCCGCCGCTGAGTCCGTTGTCGGCGGTGAACACAATGGGATCCAGGGCCGTGCCCACGGCGGTCAGCTGGCCTCGCCAGGTGGTGTTCTCGCCCGAATCGTAGCTGATGGTAAGCCGGGCACCGGTCCTGAAGCGCAGTTCACTGCCCGGGGTCAGGGTCAGGCGCGGATTGGCGGCGCCGTAGACGAATGTCGTGCCGGTGAATATCACAGGCTCGGAGTAGCCCGCGATGTCCAGCGTCAGATCGTCCTCGATGATGCCCGTGTAGGCGACGCGGTCCTCGCCATTGCCGGTGCGGGTCACGGCGTTCATGGCCGGCAATTGGCTGCCATTCAGCAGGACCGAGAAGTCGGCGTTGTCGTGAATCGACAGGTTGGAGAGCGCTGGATCGGTGGAGACTCCCAGCAGGAAGAGCCCCTCATCGGATGCGTCACGCAGTTCCAGGTTGGCCAGAGTGGCGGGCTGGGTGGTGTTGTGCAGGGCCAGGTTGCGGATGGCCTTCTCGATGATGGCGTGCTGAAATTGACTGGTGGAACCGCCCGTGTCGGCGTTGTTGCCGATCACGACGCCTTCCCAGCCACCGCTGTTGCCGTTGTTCGCCGTGAACAGGATCGGGTCCAGCGCCGTGCCCACGGCATGCAGTTCACCCATCCAGGCGACGTTCTCGTAGCCATTGTAGCTGATGAACAGGCCGGCACCGGGCTGGAAACGGACTTCCACTCCGGGTTCGATGGTCAATCGAGGGGCCGTGGATCCATAGACGTACAGGTCGCCCTGCACGATGTACGGGCTGCCGGCGAGGTTCCAGGTCGTATTGACGGTCAGGGTTCCGCCGGGCACCAGGGTGCTGGCCATGGCCAATGTTGGCAGAATGGCGCCCAGCAGGGCGAGCCGTCGAAGCATTGCAGGCGACATGTATCTCTCCTCTGATTTTTGCTGAATGGAAGTTCGTGAGCAAGATCCGTGCCCTGATCAGAGCTTCAAAACGCAAACTCTGTTTTGTCATCAACAATCATTCTTGACTCAATTGCAAGCGTTGCTGTGTCATGTGCGGGATTCTGCACAACAGGCTGCCGTGAACCGCTGCCATGCGATTGCGCGTCCGTTCCTGAGGGGCATGCTCCTTGATCCAGCAGCCAACCGACTGTCAGTGGCCTGAGCAAGGCGAAGCGGGGCTGAGCCTGTCGCGGTTCCGGGCCTCTGTCTGGGTGGATGCCGCTGGGTACTTCTCCCCAAGGCGGCAGGGTTTTCTGCCCGGACGAACCCTGACGGGCTCGGGTGTCTTCGTGGTGGCGGTGGGTCTTCCGTTCCTGTGGGGATGGACGTTGAGGCGGGCAAGCCGAAACCTGTGTCTCACGCCCGCACCTGGGCCCCCGGAGAGACAGAGCGACCAGAGCCCGCGGGTGGCAGTCCGCTCGATTCAGGGCCGTGCCCGGGCTGGCATGAGCTCACGATCACACGCGGTGTGACAGTGACTCGCAGTGATCTCCAGCACCGTGACTGGGCAGGAACCTGTGGGATACTGCTTGAAAGCTTGATACTGGAGCCTGAATTCGCCACTGTTGTCGGCGGGTTCCCAGTCACACGTCTCCTGGAACATCATGCGGGCCACACTTTTTCCGCTCCTCCTTGTTTTCCTTGCCTTGCACCCACGGGCAACCGCATCCACTCCATCACCGGAATTGCAGGCAGCGCTGAACTCTCTGCCCGCAGACAGCACTCTGAGTGTGCTGGTGGAGGTGGGGGAGCCCTTTCCACTTCAGCAGCTGGAAGAGGATATCCTTCACCAGGGGGCCGGACGCCAGCAGCGTCACGAGCGTGTGGTGAGTGAACTGCAGGAGTGGTCGAAATCCCGGCAGAAGCCGCTTGTCGAGTGGCTCGAAGCGCGTCGTGCGTCTGGTGAGACGCTTGACTGGACGCCCTTCTGGATCACCAATGGTCTCCATCTCCGCGCAGGGCGCGAGCTGCTGGAGGACCTGGCCCGACAACCGGGTGTGCGTCACATGGAGCTGGACCGGGCCATCGTCAATGCCAATCCGACAAGGAGTGACGGCGGAGGTACGCCATGGAACCGGACACTCTCGCAGAGTCTTCTGGTGATTCATGCCCCCGAAGTCTGGCGACTGGGCTATTCGGGCGAGGGTCGGCTTGTCTGCAACATCGACACGGGTGTGGACCTGAATCACAGTGCGCTGAATGCGAGCTGGCGCGGGCACCATGCCCCCGTCGCCGAATGTTTCTTCGATCCGGTGCTGGGGCAGGAGTTTCCCTACGACACGCGCCAGCATGGCACACATACCATGGGCACGATGGTGGGACTCTCCAGCCTGACCGGAGACACCACCGGGGTAGCGTTCGGGGCCCAGTGGATCGCGGCAGCCGTTCTGGACCATCCCCAGGGCGAGGGTCTTGCGGGTACCGTTGCATTGGTTCTGCTGTCATTGCAGTGGGCTTGCGACCCCGATGGCGATCCGATGACACTGGACGATGTGCCGGATGTGATCAACAACTCCTGGGGCATTCCCGATGCGGGTCTGGATGTGTGTGATCCATTCTACTGGAATGCGCTGGATGCCTGTGAGGCTGCGGGCACGGTCGTGATCTTCTCGGCCGGGAACAGTGGAATCGGGGGACTGCAGAATCCGGCGGCGCGAGCCAACACCCCCTATACCTCCTTCAGCGTGGGTGCGCTGGATGCCACAGACCCGGAGAATCTCCAGGTGGCCGATTTTTCCAGCCGGGGCCCCAGCCCCTGCACCCAGGACCCCGTCAATGCCATCAAACCGGAAGTCGCCGCACCCGGCGTGGCCATCCGCTCCTGCATACCCGGGGGTGGCTACAGTGACGAATGGAATGGCACATCGATGGCGGCACCCCATGTCTCGGGCATCGTGGCGCTGATGCGCCAGGTCAATCCCGAGCTGGATGTGATCACCATCAAGCAGATCCTGATGGAGACGGCGCTGGATCTTGCCCCGGCCGGCGAGGACAATCTGTCGGGACATGGTCTGGTCAATGCGCTGGCCTGCGTGCAGGCGGCACGGGAAGGCCATGGCATCGTGAGCGGTCTGGTTACGGGCAACGGCCTGCCCCGAACCGCTTGGGTGGAGCTGCGGGACAGCGATCATCGAGTTGTCTGTGATGCAACGGGCCACTACAGCATCTCGCTTCCCGGGTCCGCGCACCATGATCTGCGCGCGGGATGTTTCGGGTTTCTGCCCCAGGACTTCGCCGTTGAATTTCTGGAAGACGAGCATCTGGTGCACGATCTGGATCTGCTGCCGGCACCACACGCCACCTTCGCCGGGCTGGTGCTGACTGAAGAGGGCGAGCCCATCGAGGGCGCTCTGGTCGAGCTGGTGGACACACCCTTGCCTCCGGTGCTGAGTGATGTGGATGGCGGGGTGGAACTGCAGCTGCCCATCGGGTACTGGTTCACCGCGCGGATCCAGGCTCAATGCTTGTTGGAGCGGGAGCTTTCCTTCTTCTTCTCCGGTGACACGCTGGTGCAGGTCACGGTGGAAAGAAATCCAGCCTGCGAACCCACCGGACCGGATGCCATGGGTTACCGGATATTCGATTCACTGGACGGACCCGGCTCTCCTGTTTTCGAATGGGAGAGCATCAGTGGGAACGGAGTCCGCCTCTTTCCCGATGAGTCCCGCAAGCACAGGGTGACCCTGCCCTTCAGCTACCGATTCCATGGTGTCCTGCAGCAGGACCTGATGATCTTCCATTCCGGCTATGTCACGCCCGGTGCACATGGCAATGATGTCAGCTACAACACATGCGTTCCATCGGGGACCGAGCCCAATGGCAGCGTGTACGCCATGTGGGACAATCTGAGGCTGGAGGATGGCGGAAGCCTGTTCTATCGCCATCGCCCCGATCGGCATGATTTCGTGGTGCAGTACGATCAGATCCCCACCCAGTCGGGGACGCAGACCGCCAGTTTTCAATTGATCCTGCGCGATCCCGCATTCTGGCCCAGCGAGGGCGGGGAAGCCCAGTGGCTGGTGCACTACAACAGTCCGGTTCCTTCGACCTGCACCATCGGCATCGAGAATCCAACAGGTCTGCAGGCCCTGCAGTATGCCTGCAACGGCGAGCTTGATCCGCATGCCAATCCGCCGGGACCGGGCACAAGTCTGCTGTTCCTTTGGGGAGACGGCACTCCCACGGTGGTGGAAGGACGGATTCTGCGCGCCGATGATCAGCTGGCGATCGCCGGAGCCGAAATCAACGCGGGCGCAGCCACCATCCGGAGTGGCAGCGATGGCGCGTATCGGCTGAACGTGCTCAGTGGAGAACTGAACCTGCGAGTCTCGGCGCGCGGGTATGCCCCGCTGGACACTCTGGTGGTCGTGCCCGGGGAAACCCCATTGGATCTGTCCCTGCAACCAGTTTCTCCCGCCACTCTGCAGGGGAGCGTCCGGGGGCCCGGGGGAGACGCTCTGGCCGGGGCCACCATCCGGATTCAGGGCTCGCTGGACAGCATGCTGATCACCGACCTGAGCGGGCGCTACATTCTGGATGCCTGGGCAGGTGAGACACTGAGCATCGAAGCCAGTGCCCCGGGCATCGGTTCACTGTCGCACACACTGACACTGGAACACGACGACCGATTCGATTTCCAGCTGACCCAGAACCCGGCCTGGTTGCCCAGCGGTCCCGATGCCTGGGGCTATCGGATCTTCGATGGCAATGATCTGGGCGGTCCCACGAGGCGCTGGTCGAGCATTGCCGGCCAGGGGACGCGCCTGACGCTGGAAGCGGACGGCTGCGCTCGACTGGCGGTACCCTTTGCCTGCAGCTTCTACGGGATCCCCTTCGACAGCCTCACCGTCAGCGAGCACGGCTATCTCACGCCCGGTCGCGGAATGTCCAGTGCCATCAATGGACCGATCCCGGGCTCACAACGTCCCAATGGCAGCATTTTCGCCCATTGGCGACGGCTTCGATTTGACCAGGCGGGAGCTCTCTGGGCCGAGTACAGCCCGGCGCACGGGGGGCTTGTGATCGAATTCGACCAAGTGGCCGTGACCTCCCAGACCGTCTCGTTCCAGATCATTCTGCTGGATCCGGAGTTGTCGGGGAATCTCGGCAGCGATAGTGATTTCCTTGTCCAGTACAAGGACCCGGGCAGTTTGAGCTTTACGGTCGGGATTGAAGATCCGGATGGGGCCACCGGTGTGCAGTATCAGCATGCGTACGTGCTCGCGGAAAGCGCAAGCCCCATCCAGGCGGGCAGCTGCCTGCTCTTCACGACAGACTCCCGGGGCCTTCTGGAGTGCGATGACGCCCAGCCTCCGCGAATCACGATCGAACCCCAGGGAGACCTGCTGCCGGGAGACAGCCCGCCGCCACTGTCGGTTGCCGTGGATGGCGCCTGTGGGCAATTGCATGTGGAGCTTGAAACACGACTGAATCAGCTTCCTTGGTCGCGAGTCACCATGGAGCACAAGGGACTGACAGCATATGAGGCACCCTTGCCCCAGAATCTTGAAGCGGGTGATCGTGTGGATTACCGTGTACTGGCGCGGGGACTTGAAGAAGGATCCACACCGGCAGTCAGTCCTGAGTATCACTTCTTCAGTCTTCCCTGGCAGATACTGTACCAGGAGTCCTTTGACGGGCAGGATCTGGGAGATTGTGAGCTGCTGCACGGTGACACGGAGCCCAACACCTGGGCTGCGGTCTGGCAGGGGCCCGTGCAGGGTTGGGCCGCCCGGGTCAGCGGGCTCAACGAAGGAGCCGGTGGGGCATTGCGTACTCCCCGGGTGGATGCGGGGCAGTCGCGGCATCCTGCCTTGAAATTCTGGCAGACACTGGTGGTGGACGGTAGTGTGTCCACGGCGACCCGGGCGACGGTCAGTCTGTCCACGGATGGGGGCGAGACTTATGATCACGAGCTGTTGGTGTGGGACAAACCGGAGGGTGTCCAGACCGACCCGCTGCAGCGGATCGGCAGTCAATGGATCGAGCTGCCAGCCATCGCTGCCGAATGCGATGACGTGCGAATCGAGTTCCGCTTCCAGAACGATGCCTGGTCCAGCTGGACGGTGGATGAGATCCATCTGTGTGACCTGATTCCGCTCAGTCCCCGGCTGGAGGTTCGCCACGAATCCGCCGGGCAGGTGTTGCTGCTTTCATGGCAGGCGGTGAATCAGGCCGTGGCGTACACCGTGGAGTTCGGCCAGACACCCACGGGGCCCTGGAGCCGGATCTGCGACACACACGATCTCTCGCTGCCCGTGTCCGTGCAGGGCAGCAGCGGGTTCTACCGGGTGCGGGCGCTGCTGGATCGTGACACTCCAACCGTCCTCGAGGATCTGCGGCCACTGCGCTGAGCAGGATGCTGCGGGTCTGGATTTCTCTCTGTGGCGCGCGCCCCATTTGTGTTCCGATGCCGGCAAAGAAAGTCCGCCCGGGCGTCAACGCGTCGCCATCGACTTCCGGCAGCGGCCTGGCCGGGAAACGGAACGGGCCCAGGGGGCGATGGGCGCGACCTAGCCTGCCGGTACACCCGTGACCAGAATCGCAGCGAGGCCAAGCATGCGCAGCGCTGGCTTCTGACCTGCATGCGCCAGACTCCGGGTCCATTGCAAGGCACTCAGTCCGGCCCGGCCCACCATGTCCGTGCGGGGCAGTTGACTGGCGCGACTGCCGGACGGAGCCAAACCGGGACAGATGCTCATCTGCCGGGCCGCGCCCAGAACGACCGAGTGTCCCAACCATGCGGCACTGGACAGCCATGGGCATGGAAAGGAAATCGATTCGGCACGAACGCGGTCGGCTGCCGGGACCAGACGCCTTCAAATGGACATGCACAAGTAGTTCGCTTTTCCGCTCACCCTGAAGAACGCGCAGCCAGACATCGATCGTCCGTTTCAAATCATTGTTATTGTTTATCATGGCCTCGGCGGAGACTTGTTGGCCAGGTTTCGGGAATGTTTGCTGCTCCTATTTTTTTGTTTGCTTGAAGCCAAGGCTTCGCCATCCTGATAGCGTCGACCCAGCCTACAAGATTCACACACTGTCGCTTTTCCCATAACCTGTTCAACGAGGAGGCGTAATGTTTCGTCCAGCAACCCGTTTGGGCCTGTTGTTCACCGCTGCCTGTCTGGCTCCGGTGCTGCACGCAGGCACCATCTCGGAAGATCTGCGCTCCGATCTCTCCAGCCTGAAGCCAGGCGAGACGGTCAGTGCCCTGATCAGCATGTCCGAGCAGTATCCGGTGGAGTCCGTGGATTGGGACCTGCACTACCAGCAGGTCTCCCGCCAGGTCCGCCACGAGAAGGTCGTGAGCGAGCTGCGTGATCTGGCCGAGGTGACTCAGGCCGATCTGCAGGGCTGGCTCAAATCACAGGAGAACACCCCCGACCTGGCGTCATGGCAATCCTTCTGGATCACCAACGCTGTCCAGGTGGTGGGTACCCGCGAGCTGATCGAGCAGATCGCCCGTCGCAGCGATGTCGGCCAGGTCAACAAGGACTACCGCATCGAGAACGAAGAGCCGATCATTCTGCCGACCAAGCCGGGTGAGGTTCCGCCCAGCCGTTACGCCGCTCCCGGACTGTCCGCCATCGGTGCTCCCGATGTGTGGGCTCTGGGTTACACGGGTGCCGGTACTCTGGTCTGCAACATCGACACGGGTGTGGACGGCAACCACAGCGCTCTCTCCTCCCGCTGGCGCGGCAACAGCGCCCCCGCTGCCGAGTGCTTCTACGATCCCGTCAACAGCACCAGTTTTCCCTATGACTCCGGCCAGCACGGCACGCATACCATGGGAACCATCACCGGCATGTCCACGACCACCGGTGACACCACGGGTGTGGCCTTCGGTGCCCAGTGGATCTGCGCGGCCACCATCGACCATCCCGGCGGTGGCGGCATTGGCGGTACCATCACCCTGGCGCTGCAGTCCTTCCAGTGGGCCGTTGATCCCGACAACAACCCCGGCACCCTGGCCGATGTGCCCGACGTGATCAGCAACTCCTGGGGCATTCCCCAGGGCACGCTGCCCCAGTGCGACCAGACCTACTGGAACGCCATTGACGCCTGCGAAGCCGCCGGTACCGCCGTCGTGTTCGCCGCTGGCAACGAAGGCACCTCCGGTCTGCGCAGCCCCTCGGCTCGCGCCACCAGCATCTACTCCACCTTCGCCATCGGCGCGTTGGATGTGTCCGACCCCAACAACCCCTTCGTGGCTTCCTTCTCCAGCCGTGGACCCTCGCTGTGCAGCGCGGATCCCGTTCTGCAGATCAAGCCTGAAGTGTCCGCCCCCGGCGTGAACGTGTACAGCTCGATTCCCGGCGGTGGTTACAGCTCGTCCTGGAGCGGCACCTCGATGGCCACTCCCCATGTGGCCGGCGTGATTTCCCTGATGCGCTCCGCCAACCCCAACCTGGACGTGATCACGATCAAGCAGATCATCATGGACACGGGCACGGATTTCAGCGGCAGCGGTGACAACAACGATTCCGGTCACGGCATGATCGACGCCCTGGCCTGCGTGCTGTCCAGCATCAACGGCTATGGCAGCGTGTCCGGTGTGGTCACCGGCAACGGGTCGCCGATTCCCGCCACGGTCAGTGTGCAGGGCAGCCCCCAGATGGTCACCTGCGACGTCAACGGCAACTATTCCATGGGCCTGCCCGGCGACACCAACTACGTGCTGGAGTACAGCTACTTCGGTTATGTGACGGGTACCGCCAACATTTCGATCGTGGGCGATGCCGACGTGATCCAGAACATCGACCTGGCCGCCGCCAGCTCGGTGACCCTGTCCGGAACGGTATTCGATCCCGGAAGCCTGCCCTTCGAAGGTGCCGTGCTGACGGTACTGAACACACCTCTGGCACCGGCCGTGTCCGATGTCAACGGGTTCTATTCCATCAACTTGCCCGACGGCGCGACCTACGATGTGCACGCCACCGGCGCAGGCCTTGGCGAGCAGACCCAGACCGTGGCCGTGAGTGGCAACACCACGCTGGACTTCAACCTGCCCAGCGATCCCCGCTTCTCGCCCTCCGATCCCGACAACTACGGCTACCGCATCTACGACTCCAACGATGGAGCCGGCGCGCCCGTGCACGTCTGGAGCAGCATTTCCGGTACCGGTACGCCGGTTGCCCTCAGCGATGACAGCTTCGCTGCCGTGGCCGTGCCCTTCGCCTTCAATTTCTATGGCGCGACCTTCAACGACATCGCCGTGTGCTCCAATGGGTACGTGACCGCCGGTTCGGTCAACGGATCCAGCTCCCTGGGCAACGGCGCCATTCCCGGATCCGGTACTCCCAACAATGCCGTCTATGGCATCTGGGACGACCTCAATCCCGGCGCCGGTGGTGCGGTCTACAGTGAATACCGCGCTGGCACCGGCGAATTCGTGGTCGAGTACAGCAATGTGCCCTACTTCGGTGATGCCAACACGGTCGATTTCCAGATCATCCTGCGTGACCCGGCCGTGTGGCCCACGATCAGCGGCGATGCCCAGTGGCTGGTCCACTACAACAGCGGCACCCGCGGATCCAGCACCACCGGTATCGAGAACCTGGCTGGCGACGACGCCGTGGAGTACGTGGTTGATCTGAACTACGATGTGCATTCCAGCGAGATCGCCGCCGGACTGAGCCTGCTGATCACCACCATGACCGGTGACACCGGTACTCTGGAAGGCACGATCACCGAGGCCGGCAGTGGCGATCCCATCGTGGGTGCCACGGTCACCGCCGGTGCCAGTTCCGTGATGACGGATGGCAGCGGTTTCTACAGCATGGTTCTGGGTGTGGGTACCTACGATGTGGATGCCAGTGCCTTCGGCTATGTGGCCAACTCCGTGACCAACGTCAATGTGACCGTGGATGCCACCACGACCGTTGACATCGCACTGACGGCCATGCCCACCGCGATCTTGAGTGGTACGGTCTTCGACCAGAATTCCGTGCCCTTCGACGGCGCCACGGTGACCGTGCTGGGCAGCCCTTACGCTCCCGTGGTCACCTCCGGTGGTGGTCTGTACAGCATCGAAGTGCTGGACAACACCTCCTGGTCCGTGCAGGCCGTCGGTGGTGGCGAAGGCAGCCAGACCCTGCCCGTCACGATGAGTGGCAACACGGTGTTGAACTTCACCCTGCCCGGTGATCCCATGTTCTCGCCCTCGGACCCCGACAACTACGGCTATCGGATCTTCGACAGCAACGACGGTACCGGCGCCCCGGTCTACTCCTGGAACAGCATTTCCGGCATTGGAACCCAGCTCACCTTGACGGATGACAGCTATTCCGAGCAGACGACCCCGTTCTCGTACAACTTCTACGGCAACACCTTCAGCTCGATTTCGGTGTGCTCGAATGGTTACATCGTGCCGGGCGTGGGTTACACCACGTACAGCAACGTCGAGATTCCCAGTGTGGGTACTCCCAACGGCGCGGTCTATGGAACCTGGGATGACATGAATCCCAGCGCGGGCGGAACGGTCTGGGTGATGTACAGTGCCGCCCATGGCGGGTACGTGATCGAGTTTGACGGCGTGTTCTTCTACGGAACCACCACCCCGATGTATATGCAGTTCGTGATTCTGGACCCCAGTCTGTTCCCGACGCCCACGGGTGACGCGGCCTTCCTGATTCATTACAACACGGAAGATCGTCTGAGCTCCACCATCGGTATCGAAGACGGCACGGGTACCGACGGCGTGCAGTACGGATTCAATGGTGTCTACGACATCACCTCCTCGCCGATCGCCGGTGGCTCCATCAGCCTGCTGATCACCACCAACCCCTTCGGCATGGAATCCGGCGAAGACACCTTTGCCCCCAACATCGCGCATACGGGTCTGGGCAATACGTCCAATACCGCAGGACCCTACACCGTGAATGCCAACATCACTGATGCGTCCGGGATCGCCAGCGCGACCCTCGAGTATCGCGTGAACGGTGGTGCCTGGAATCAGGTGGCCATGAGCCCGGCCCGTGTCGCCTACACCGGTGACATCCCCGGTCCCCGCTCCTATGGTGATGTGATCGACTATCACATCACGGCCGTGGATGCCAGCGACAACGGCAACAGCGCGACGACCCCGGATTACACCTTCAATGTGGTGGACTACGGACCCGTCTTCTGCGACGATTTCGAGACCAATGACCTGGCTGGCTGGACCGTGGAGACCTACGATCCCCTGGGCAGCTCCTGGACCACCGAGGACTACGGTGATCCCCAGTTCTTCACGGCTTACATTTCCTTCAGCTCCCCGGACCAGGTGGACCATTCCGCCCTGATCTCGCCCCCCGTCGATTGCAGTGGAATGACCGTCGTGGACCTGAGCTTCTGGCACTTCCTCCGCATGGGGTATACCGGTGCCTACACCGATGCCTATGTGCGTGCGTCGACCGACGGTGGTGTGACCTTCGACCATCTGATCGCCGAGTGGCATGCCAACCTCGAGCCGGTGGAGATCACCATCGAGGGCAACGAGCTCTTCGACATCAGTTCCTTCGCTGCCGGTCAGAGTGACGTGCGCATCATGTTCGAGTTCGAGGATGTGTACGACTGGTACTGGTATGTCGATGACATGTGCATTTCCGGTGGTGGTGGCGGTGGTGCGCTGGATGCCCCCGTGGTCGCTGCCAGCTACACCTTGGTCGGCAATCAGGTGACCCTGAGCTGGGATCCTGTGGCCGGTGCGGACAGCTATGACATCTACAGTGCGACGGCCGGCTACGGTCCCTGGAGCTTCATGTCCAACACGGCTGGAACCACCTACAACACCAACGCGGTGTCCGGTGGACATTACTACGAGGTCGTGGCCAAGACCGCTGCCGTGGCCTCGAGCAGTGTGCCTGTGGATCCGTATCGCAACCGGGTCTACCTTGACCTGCCCGGCAAGACCCCCGCTCCGCTGAGCAGCACGGTCAAGCGCACCCTCTCCAACGGAGTGGTGAGCGACACCTACCTGAAGTAGAGCAAGTCTCACGTTTGCAAAAGGGCCTGTCCGGCAACGGACAGGCCCTTTCTTTCATTGGCTGGCAAGATCAGGTATGTACACAGAAGCGTCATCCCCACGCACTACCAGAACACAGTCATTCCCGCGCAAGCGGGAACCCCGAGTGGTTACACCTGGGGCAGGTCTTCACTCACCCATGGTTCCATCCATGCGATGCTTGCACTTTTGTTGCATCGACTGTGTGGAATGCAAGTGTGCGGTATCGCCTCGGGATCCCCGCCTGCGCGGGGAAGACGGTTCTACTGTGGTTCGCGGGAGTCGCACGCATCACAATTTCCGCAGGGAGGATCTTCGAAGCCGAAGTAGGCGTGCAGGAACTGGCGGCGACAGCTTTCGAGGCGGATCCAGGTCACCAGTTGGTGCAGACGCTGCTGGTCGCGCAGTTTCTTGCGCTTGCGGGCGGCCTCGTCGAAGAGCGAGTCGGCGAAGTCACCACCCAGATCCTCGGTGCAGCACAGGGTGCGGGCTGCCAGATCTCCTTCGGTGACGCCGTGGCGGTCCAGCAGATTCAGGGCGGTTTCCAGCCGGAAGTCGCTGCGGTTCCTGTGACTCAACTGAGCACGCAGCCATTCCAGCCCGTTTGAATTCACTTCCTCGGGGGACTCGCTCAGCAGGTGCAGCAGGCGATCCAGATAGTCGCCGGAAGGATTGGCCCAGTCGATGAAGTCCATCTGGATCAGCAGGTCCTGCTCGTCGTAGAGCAGCACACAGGTGGCGGGCAGGCCATCGCGGCCCGCGCGCCCGGTTTCCTGGGCGTAGGATTCCAGGCTGCCCGGCAGCTCGGCATGCACGATCAGGCCGATGTCTTCCTTGTCGATGCCCATTCCAAAGGCATTGGTGGCCAGCACCACGGGCACCCGTCCTTCCATGAAGGCTTCCTGTACGCGCTTGCGGGGACCGGCGTCCATTCGTCCGTGGTAACACAGGTGCTCCACTCCAGCCTCGGCCAGTTCCGCCGAGAAGCGTTCCAGAGTCCGTATCAGGCTGAAGTAGACGATCGCACTGCCGCGAGCGGTGTCCAGTCGTTCACGGATCCGCTGCAACTTTTCACCATCACCGTGGCAGAGTGTCACCTCCAGGCGCAGGTTGGGGCGTTCCACGCCTTCGTGGAACACGCGCACCTCCGCAGGGTTCAGATCACACTGGGCGAGGATGTCTTCCTGCACCCGGGGAGTGGCGGTGGCGGTCAGCAGAATGGTGGGCGGACTGCCCATGAGCCGGCGGAACTCCCCGATGCGCGTGTAATCGGGACGGAAATCGTGCCCCCACTCGCTCACGCAGTGGGCTTCGTCAATGGCCAGCAGGCGCACACGGCGCTCGCTCAGCACCTCCAGGAACTCCTGTTTGCGGAAGCGTTCGGGAGTGACATAGAGGATGCAGTACTGCCCTGACCGCAATTGCTGTTGGCGGCGTTCGCGCTCGGCACGGCCCAGGGAGCTGTTGATGAATCCGGCATCCACTCCAATGGCACGCAGTCCATCGACCTGATCCTTCATCAAGGCGATCAGCGGAGAAATGACCAGACAGAGCCCGCCCGTAGCCACTGCCGGCAACTGGTAACACAGGCTCTTGCCCATGCCCGTGGGCATCAGCACCAGGCTGTGCTGCCCTGCCAGGCTGCGCTCGATGATCTGGGCCTGACTGTTGCGGAAGCTGGAGTGACCGAACACCCGCTGCAGGATCTCAAGGGTCTTTGCGGGGGATGCCCCGTCCGGGCTCGTGTTCAGTCTTTGTCTCCCGCCAGCGCGTCCTTCAGGGTGCGTTCGAGTTTCTCGATGCGCTGCTCCTGATCCACGGTGGCTTCATTCAGTTTCTGCAACAGGCGCTCGAGCCAGGCCAGTTTGGTCTCCAGGGCTTCAAGCTCTTCGCGTGTCGGGTTCTCGCTCATGGCGCGTCCTCCTTGACCGGGAATGACTCCGCGGATCCGCTGTCCGCCGCGTCGGGAACGCTGACGGCTGGAAACGCGGTATTCGCAAGCAGTTCACGAATGCGGGGAAGGGCTTCCAGGGCCGCCTTGCGCCCGGCGGCTTCGGCTTCCTGCACCTGGCCGAAGTCCTGAAAGTCCAGGCCCTCCAGTTCCGGGCGGATCAGCACATCGGCCTGAGTGGCCCGGGCGGCCACATTGTGCATCTGGATGATGAAATAGGCCTGGCGCATCACATCGAAGGGCGAGCCGATGTCCGCGGGCAGCAGGGGATGGCTCACATCCACGGCCACCACGATCAGAGCGCCCGCATCCCGGGCGCTGAGAATGGGCACTTCGTCCACCAGCCCGCCATCCACCAGTTCCCGCCCGGCGATGGTCACCGGTTGGTACAGCCCGGGAATGGTCGCCGAGGCCAGCATGGCGTCAATCAGGTTGCCGTGGTCCAGCATCACCCGGTCGCCCGTATACAGATCGGTGGCCACCGCGATCAGGGGTACCGGCAGGTTCTGGATCTCCAGGCCACCCAGGCGGCGGTCCAGGCGGCGGCGCACCTTCTTCCATTCAAAGAAGCCGCGCTTGCCCAGTTTCCAGTCGAGCAGCTTGAACAGATTCAGCTCGCTGGCTTCCATCCGGATCGAGTCCAGCGGCATGCCCGCACACCAGTAACCACCGACGATGCTGCCCATTGAGGCACCGGTGACCAGATCGGGCACGATGCCCTCTTCTTCCAGCACCGCCAGCACGCCCAGATGAGCATAACCCAGCGCGGCTCCTCCGCCCAGAGCCAGTGCCAGACGGGGTCTTTCGGCGGCCTGGATTCCCAGCGCCAGCAGGAGGATCAGAAGTGCGGAGACGCGCTGGATCACAGTTCCTCCAGAATCACACCATGACCGCTGTGGCTGCGGATGTTGATCACGCCCGCATCGAAGAGCAGGTACTGGCCCTTGATGGCCATCAGGGTGCCTTCGAGCACGGGAGTCTTGCCCAGATTGTAGCTGCGCACCTTGGAGGGCCAGCCCAGCGAAGGATACTCGAACTCGTGAACCACGCGCTCGGGAAGCACACGATCGACAAATTCGGCCGGAATCATTTCGATCACGCGCGAGACCTCGCTCTCGATGTCCAGATCGGGGACCTCGTTCTTGAGCATGCGCTGCCAGTTGGTGCGGTCATTGAGGTGTGCGCTGAGGGCCTTTTCCAGCCGCCCCACCGAGAAACGGTCCTCGACCAGAGCCACGGGCACGGCCCGGCTGGCACCCTGGTCGATCCAGCGATGGGGCACGTTCACCTGACGTGTGATGCCCACTTTCAGCGCACTGGAAATGGCCACATACAGGAAGTGGGGCTGAAAACAGTGGCGCTCGCCCCAGGCCGGGTCGCGGCAGGGATCGTCGGGCTTGTGGAAGTGGCACAGTTCGGGTCGCACGATGCAGATGTCGTTCTGGGGCAGACTGCGGAAGCAGTTCCAGCAGGCGCCTTCCCCGAAGAACTTGGGCGTGGACTTGCCGCAGCAGACACAACGCAGTCCGCCCTCGGCTTTCAGGCGCAGGCGACGCCCCAGCAGCGGATTCAGCTCCAGCTCGAGCCCGGGATCAAAGGCATCGCGCAGGCGATACCCCACGGGCTGGCTGTGTTGCACGGGCATCTTCTTCAGGGTTCCCTGCCAGAGCAGGCTCATGGGGCCTCCGGAAGTGGGGTGAGCGGTCGATGACTGCCGAAGATAGCCGCTGCGGTCTTGGGATGCGAGAATCCCGCAGAAGCCTGCGAGCCTGATGCACCGCATGTCAAGCCGGCCCGACACCCATGCGCCCGATCAAGGGTTTGCGCCTCCAGCATCCCTACACTAGCTTCCGTGCGCGAGTTCCGAAGGGCAACTCCGAAACATTTGCCCCGGATCCCGGTTCACCCTCCAGTCGGCCCCGCCGACCCAGTTTCCCTCCGTGGTTCACCATGGGAGAAGTGGATGATGGCCAGGAGTTTCCGCGCAGAAAAACCCGCAAGACGTCCGGTCGCCCCCGGTGACCGAGACGCTGGTAGCAGAAGATTTTGACACAGGCCCGGAGTTTCCGCGCAGCGGAAACTCCGAAGGCATCCGGTCGGCTTCGCCGACCGAGATGCCCACGACGAGAGATTTGGTTTCAGGCCCGGAGTTTTCGCGCAGCGAAAACTCCGAAGGCATCCGGTCGGCTTCGCCGACCGAGATGCCCGTTCCTCGGGGCAGGGTGAAATTCCCAATCGGCGGTGACAGCCCGCGACTCCCTGCTGCGGCGGGGACTGATCCTGTGAAACTCAGGGGCCGACGGTGACAGTCCGGATGGAAGAGGAACGGCACCGACCGCAGCAGGGAGTCTGTCGGACTTGTGTGCTTGCGTCTTGTCACGCCCACATGGTTCACATTTTTCGCCCCTTTCTTGCCGGTAGTCCCGCTACAGGCTGCGAAATGGACAAGAAATCTGGCCTCATGTGAACGCGATATCCGTCATGGCCCCCAAGTCCGGCAGAATCCTGGGCGATCCAGACGCCAGGACATCCCAAGGATGTGCTGGCCGGGGGTCGCCCGCCAGCGCTCCGACTTTTCCGTCAGTGCTGGGACTGCGGCACGACCGCTTCCCGCCCTCCGACCCCGACCCAGTTCCAGAGCGCCCGACGGATCGGGCATCGTCTGTTTCATGAGGTCGTCATGGAATCCCGCATGCATCGTTGCCTCGAGCTGGCCGCACAGGGCCGGGGCAGAGTCCATCCCAATCCGCTGGTGGGAGCCGTGCTGCTTGATGGCGAGCAGGTCATCGCCGAAGGCTGGCACCACGGACTGGGTCTGGCCCACGCCGAAGCGGACTGCCTGAAGGACATTCCCGACGGCGGCGCGGCAGGCATGACGCTGGTGGTCAATCTGGAACCCTGCAGCCACCACGGTCGCACTCCTCCCTGCTGCGAACTGCTGGTGCGCAAGGGCGTCCGGCGCGTGGTCTGCGGCATGGTGGACCCGGACCCGCGAGTCAGCGGTCGCGGCATCGCCTGGCTGCGTGAACACGGTGTCGAGGTGCAGGTGGGCGTGCTCGAGCAGAACTGCCGCGCCTTCAACGCCAACTTCGTGACCGCCAAGACCAAGCTGCGTCCCCGGGTCGTCCTGAAATGGGCCCAGAGCCTGGACGGACGCATCGCGCTCAACCGTGGCCGCCCCACTCCCGTGACCGGTCCCGAAAGCCAGCGCGAAGTGCACCGCCTGCGTACACGCCTGCCGGCCCTGCTGATCGGACTGGGCACCGCCGTCGCCGATGACCCCATGCTGACCGTGCGCGAGGCCGAAGGCCCCAATCCCCTGCGTGTGATCCTGGACGCCCACGCCCGCCTGCCGCTCGATTCGCGTCTGGTGCGCAGCGCGCGCGAACTGGGCTTGCTGGTGCTGTGTGGCACAGAGGCTCCGGAAGACAGTGTGAGCCGTCTGGAGCAGCAGGGGGTGCGCGTGATCCGCCTGGCCCTGCAGGATGGCTTGCTGCCCTTGCCGCGCGTGCTGGAGACCCTGCATGGGCTGGGTCTGAACGGTGTGCTCGTGGAAGGTGGTGCCACCGTGCTGCGCATGTTCCTTGAACAGGGACTGCTGGACGAAGCCTGGTGCCTGATTGCCCCGCGCATTTTCGGACGCGGCCTGGAAGCCTTTCACGGACTGGACCTGCCCCGGGGTTTCGAGATCATCGACCAGCGTCGCCATGGGGCTGACTGCTGGTTGCGCCTGCGTCCCATCGGCTGAGGAGTGCCCGCCATGTTCACCGGGATCGTTGAAGAAACGGGCGTGCTCGCCTCCAGTACGGTCGAGGGCCAGGGCCGTCGGCTGGTGATCTCGGCCGCGCGTGTGCTCGAAGGATTGAAGATCGAGGACAGCATCGCGGTGAATGGTGTATGTCTCACGGTGGTCCGAATCGACGGTCAGCAGTTTCAGCTGCAGGCCGTGGCCGAGACACTGGCCAAGACCAGCCTGGGCAACCTGCGAACGGGGTCGAAGGTGAATCTTGAGCGCGCTCTGACGCCCAGCACACGCATTGGCGGGCACTATGTCCAGGGGCACGTGGACTGCGTGGGGCGGCTGGCGGCGATCCGCGCCGAACACCCGGGCAAGCGTTTCGTGCTCGAGTTTCCCCGCGAGTATTCACGCTACGTGGCCCGCACCGGCAGCATCGCCATCGAGGGTGTGAGCCTGACCGTGGCCGCGACCACTGCCGGCAGCGCGGAGATCGCGCTGATTCCCCACACGCTCGACAACACCACTCTGGGAGCTCTGCGGGCCGGGGACCCGGTGAACCTTGAATTCGATTGCCTGGCCAAGTATGTGGAACAACTGCTGCTGCACGGCCTGGAGCCTGCGGGCAGGGCCGCCGGTGGCTCGCTCAGTGAGCAGCGCCTGCGCGAGCTGGGATACTGATCTGTCCAGCAGGCTGGACACGCCATTGCGCGGCGGCGTCGACTGTCCGCGTTTCCGGGAACCTCGGGTGTTCCCGAACATAGATGAGGGTTGGATGACGAACACACCCAGGAAAGCCGACGGAGAACGGCCCTTCGACAGCATCGACAGTGCGATCGAGGCCATCCAGCGCGGCGAGATCGTGATCGTGGTGGACGACGAGGACCGCGAGAACGAAGGCGATTTCATCATGGCGGCCGAAAAGGCCACCCCGGAGAAGATCAACTTCATGGCCAAGTACGGCCGGGGCATGATCTGTGTGGCCCTGAACAAGGACCGCTGCAAGGAGCTGGAGCTGGTGGAAATGGTGCCGGCCAACACGAGCCTGCATCACACCAACTTCACCGTCAGCGTGGACGCGGTCAGCGGCACCACCACGGGCATCAGCGCGGCGGACCGTTCGCGGACCATCGCGGTGATGATGGATCCCGCCAGCAAACCCACGGATCTGGCACGCCCGGGACACATCCACCCGCTGATCGCGGTCTATGGCGGTGTGCTGCGCCGGGCCGGACATACCGAGGCCTCGGTGGACCTCTCGCAACTGGCGGGCTTTGCCCCGGGCGGAGTGCTCTGCGAGATCATGAACGACGATGGCACGATGGCGCGGGTGCCCGATCTGGTGCAGGTGAAACACACCTTCGGGCTCAAGATGATCACCATCAAGGACCTGATCCACTATCGCAGCATGACCGAGAGTCAGGTCATCGCGCGAACCGTGGTGAAACTGCCCACGGACTGGGGCGTGTTCACGCTGCATCATTTCTATTCGCCCGTGGACAAGCGCGATCACCTGGCTCTGGTCAAGGGTACCATTGACGATGGTGAACCGGTGCTGGTGCGCGTGCACAGCGAATGTCTCACCGGCGACATCTTCCATTCCCGGCGCTGCGACTGCGGGGGCCAGCTGGATGCCGCGATGCGGATGATCGCGCATGAGGGACGCGGAGTGCTGGTCTACATGCGCCAGGAAGGCCGCGGCATTGGCCTGGCCAACAAGCTGAAGGCCTACGCCCTGCAGGACGAGGGGGCCGACACGGTGGAAGCCAACGAGGCCCTGGGATTTCCGCCGGACCTGCGCCACTACGGCATTGGCGCCCAGATTCTCAACGAACTGGGTGTGCGGCGCTTGAAACTGATCACCAACAACCCGCGCAAGATCGTGGGACTGCAGGGCTTCGAACTGGAAGTGGTGGAACGGGTCTCCCTGGAACTGCCGCCCAACGAGGACAACGCCCGTTACCTGGAAACCAAGCGCTCCAAACTGGGACACATGTTCTAGGTATCCGTCGGACCTGTGTTCAACCGGCCGGCAACACCGGCCTTCGCCCGGGAAGCGTGCGCTTTCCGCCCAATCCGCGAGGACATCATGCAAACCCTTGAAGGTCAGCTGAGCGCCCAGGGGCGCCGTTTCGCCATCGTGCTGGCCCGCTTCAACGACCTCATCGGCTCGCGCCTGCTGGATGCGGCCCTCGATTGCATCACACGCCATGGTGGAGATGCGGACAGCGTGACCCTGGTCCGCGTGCCCGGTGCCTTCGAGATTCCACTGGCGGCCCGCCTGCTGGCCGACAAGGGAGGAGTCGACGCGATCATCTGCCTGGGTGCCGTGATCCGGGGCAGCACTCCCCATTTCGACTATGTGGCCGGAGAAGTCAGCAAGGGCATTGCCCAGGTCATGCTGGACAGCCGGATTCCGGTGTCCTTTGGCGTGCTCACCACCGATTCGATCGAGCAGGCGGTGGAACGCGCGGGCACCAAGTCCGGCAACAAGGGCTGGGATGCTGCGTTGGCCGCGATTGAAATGGCCGACCTGGCCAGCCGGATCTGACCCGGGCCCGCATCGCCCCCGGTGATGCCCCAACTGGAAACGCTGCTCTCATGACCGATTCCCCCACCCGTGCGCTCCGCGAAGGCCGGCAAACTGTCTCACGGCTGCTGATCGCAGCCTGTCTGCTGCTGTCACTGCCCACTGCCCACGCCGCCGTGACCTGGGAACACCTGGCCGATTACACGGATGCCGGCGAACTGTGCAGCGTGGAAGGGCAGCTCTTCGGAGCGTCCAATCGCGGTGGATTTTCCTTCGATCCGGACACGGACCGCTGGCAGCACTTCTCGATCACCGGTCACATGGTCAGTCTGGAGCAGAGTCAGGTCACCGGCGATGGCGCGGGCTGGGTCTTCTGGGCCGGCTCCGATGCCAGCATTTCCGCCTGTTCCGCGGACGGCAGCCAGTGGTCCCGGGGGTTCCTGGAGTTTCGAGACCATCCACAGATCATTTCCGTGCTGGATCTGTCGGGCCGGGATGGCCGCGTGATCGCCTGCCACCAGAACGGCCTGACCATTTTCCACTATGCAGCGGAGAGCGACGAGTTTCTGGTGGAGAGCAATCTGCACCAGTTCGGTTCTCTGCCGGCCGGGGCCGTGCCCTACGCCGCGCTCAGCGACGGCAGCCTGCTGCATGTGATCACGGGCGCAGGATTCGCGCATGCCCCGGGCTGGAACGGCACCCTGGGCAGTTTTGCCACACAGGCCCTGCCCGAAGGCATGGGGCCGCTCGAGAAGGCCTGGCTGGTGGACACGGGCACGGGGCTCTGGGCATTTCTCACCGACAGCCAGGGACAGTCGCGCCGACTGAGCTGGAACACGGATACCTGGGTCGAGGCCGATGCTCCCCAGGGAACCGTGCTGGCGGCCGCCGGAGGAGAGGGACTGCTGGCCTGGAGCGAGAGAGGCGGCTGGTTGCATTTCCAGGACGGTAGCGGCCATCACTCGCGCAACGAAAGCCAGGAGTGCCGTGCCGTCAGCGTGTATGATGGCCTGCTCTGGTACTCGCTGGCTCCCGATGAGCAGCCCGGGCGCCTGCGGTTGCTGGACCCCGCTTTTCCGGACAATGCGGAGTATCACACACCGAATGTGCCGGGCGCCGAGGGCTTCGTGGATCTGGACCTGGCTCCCGATGGCAGTCTCTGGCTGGCCGGTGTGGCCGAGGAGAGCGGACGCAACGGCCTGTATCACCTGACGGAGGATGGCTGGGTCGGTCACCGTTTCGGCTTCGATCGGCTGGGCCAGTACCCCACCAGCCTGCTCTGTGACCAGCAGGGAGGCATCTGGGTGGGCACCTGGGGGCGGGGCCTGCTCCATTTCCGGGAAGGGCAGGATACACTCAGTTATCGCAACGGCTCGGCGGACAACCAGAAGGTCTATGGTTTCCTGAGCAACGAGGCGGACTTCGAGCTGGTCAGCGACGTCACTGAAGACAGCCAGGGCAACATCTGGTTCGTGAATCACCGGGCCTGGGTCGATTCCTTTCTGGTGGTGATTCCGGCGGCCTGGCACAACGATCACAGCACGGGTTTTCACCGGCACTATTATGAACGGCATGTGGCGGGCGACCGGGACAGTTATCCCTGGTTCGTCTCCGCGCCCGACCCGCGCGAGATCTGGGTTGGGGTGGGCGGCAAGGAAACCGGTGACACGGACAAGACCATGGCCCAGTATCGGCCGTCCTCGAATTCCAGCCTGTCATCATTGCGGGACTGGCGCGAAACTCTGGTGACCCTCTCCGATGCACGCTACAACTTCGGCTATGCCGATGGCGAGTCTTCGGGCCTGATCACGGGCCTGTCCAGTGATCGCGATGGCACCGTCTGGGTCAGCACCGAAAACGGCATCTATTACAGTTCGCTGTTCAATACCAGCCCCGAGAGTTTCAGCCGGATCCAGTTCGTGCCCGGCCTGATTTCCGAGACCGCTTCGACAATCACCACGGATGTGCGCGGCCGGGTCTGGATCGCCTCGGATCGGGGACTGAACATCTACGACCCACTGGCCATCGCCTTCTCGGAGCCGGAGTGGGTCAATGAGTTCAATCGCCTGATCTCGGGCCAGCAGGGTCTGAGCATCAACCGGGTGCTGGCCGATCCTGAAAGCGGCTGGCTGTATCTGGCCACCAACATGGGCCTGTTCCGCGCCAATACTCCCGTGCGCGATCACGGCGAGCAGCCCGCGGACGACACGGTCGTGTATCCCAACCCGTTCCATCCAGAGCGGGACGGACGCCTGTCGATTTCCTCACCCAGTCTGGCCAACGCGGGGGATACCAAGGTCTCGGTCTTCGATCTGGGCGGAAGGCTGATCCGCCGACTGACCCTGAGCCAGGCCGAAGAAGGCTGGGACGGGCGGGATCGCAACGGCGACCTGGTACCCACCGGAGTGTACATGGTGCTGGTGTCAACCTCCTCGGGCAGTGGCAGCGGCAAGGTGGCCGTGATCCGCGACTGAGTCTCCGGACGCAGCAGACACAATCTCCCCGGCAGCGCCGGGCCATTTCCCTGGAAGAGCATGCTGGACCGTCTGTCCATTCGCGATTTCGCCCTCATCGGTCAGCTGGAGCTTGAGTTTCCCGCCGGTTTCACCGCCATCACGGGTGAGACGGGTGCAGGCAAGTCCATGCTGCTGGCCGCCGTGGCCGCCTGCCTGGGCGAGCGCGTCTCGCGCGACGCATTGCGCGAAGGCACTCAGGGCGGCACGGGAAGTGGCGCGCGGGTGGCCTGTGTGTTCACCACGCCACAGGGTGAGTGTCGCGTCGAGCGCGACCTGCGTGACGACGGACGCAGTCGCTACCTGCTGAACGGAGAGGCGTCCAACCAGAAGCAGGTCAAGGCTTTGGCTCCCACCCTGCTGGACCTTCACAGCCAGCGCGACCAGACGCGCCTGCTGGATGCCGTGCAACACGCGGCCCTGCTGGATTCGCTGCCCGCGGTGGAACCGGTGCGCGCGCGGCACACCCACTGCTGGCAGGCCTGGGAGACGGCCCGGGACGCTCATGCGACACTGCTGCGCCAGCGCGAACGTGATCGCGAGCTGCGCGACCTGTGGACCTATCAGCTGGAAGAACTGGATACGCTTGCGGCCCGCCCGGGCGAGGATGTGGCCCTGGCCGAGGAGCAGAGCGCGCTCTCCCATGTGGAAGAAGTGAAACAGGGTGCCTGGCAGTCCGCCGACAGTCTGTGGGAGAACGAGGACAACATTCATGCGCGCCTGGCCGAGATCGTCACTCAATTGCGTCAGCTGGCCCGATGGGACAAGCGCCTGCAGCCCAGCATTGCCCAGCTGGATGAATGTCTGGTGCTGATCGAGGAGGCGGGGCGCAGCCTGGCGGATCATGCGGAAAGCGTGGAGCTGGACCCCGAGCGCCTCGCCGTGGTCCGCGAGCGTCTGGCCGTGATGGACAAACTGATACGCAAGTACGGGGGCAGCCTGGACGCCCTGCTGGCCGAACAGGAGCGCCTGTCACACAGGCTTTCGGAACAGGGTGATCCCGAGCAGCGCCTGCAGGAAGCCGAGCAGGCCCTGACCCGAGCGGGCCGTGACCTGGATGCAGCCGCCGCTGGCCTGAGCGAGGCACGGACCGCGGGAGCCGACTGGCTCTGCACGCGCATCAATCCCCTGCTGTTCGAGCTGGGCATCGAAGGCCGCGGTCTCAGCGTGGTCATGGAACCGGCTGCCGAACACGATCCGCTGGGCGCGGAGCGCCCGCGTTTTCTGGCCGCCACCAACCCGGACAGCCAACCGGCTCCCCTCGAGGAGATCGCCAGCGGGGGAGAACTTTCGCGCATCATGCTGGCCCTGCGCACCGTGCTCAGCGAGCACCACGAAGGGCACTGCCTGCTCTTCGACGAGATCGATACGGGCATCTCGGGTCGCGCCGCTCTGGCAGTGGCACGCCGGATCCGTGAACTGGCCACGCGCCATCAGGTGATCTGCATCACCCACCTGCCCCAGATCGCTGCCGCTGCCGAACACCACCTGGGTGTCGAAAAGGAGTGGGACGGCCAGCGCACGCGCATCACGGCCCGCTGGCTGGACGAGAACGGCCGCCTGGATCACATCGCCCAACTCCAGTCCGGCCACACCGGCCCCCCCGAACGCGCCGCCGCCCGCCGCCTCCGCGAGCAGTTGCAAACGACCTGACATCCTTGCTCTGCAACAACATGATTTCACGACGATGCCTTGCGACGTAGCTTCCAGCCGGGCCCGATGAAGCGCAGCGCAATCCGGGTAACTCACACTGAATTCTTCCGTAACAGGACCCCCCCTGCGGGCATTCGGATGCTGAATGCGTTGTTTGGGGTGACCCGGATTGCGCTGCGCTTATCCGGGCTACGATGTCTGGCAAGTTCAAGGATCTTGCAGCTGCCAATTCTTTCGTTGGCGGTGCGGGTGTCAGATGGTTACTTCGATCACACACGGCAAATCACCAGCAGTATCGAATGAACCACGCCAGGGTGTAGGGTTCAGCATTGGGGGCGCGACATGAATCGACGGCAGTTCTTCAAGGGGTTGGGCGTGGCGGGGGTGAGCAGCCTGTTGCCCTTGCCCGTGATGCGGACCGTGCTGGCCAAGTCGGGAGGGCGGGAGACCGATACCTGCTGGCTCACGCCGCAGGAGACCGCGGGGCCGTTCTACTTCAACGCCAACCTGATACGCGAAGACATTCGCACGGATGTGGACACGGGCGTATACCATGACGGATTGCCCCTGCGCATGAACATCAGCGTGGTGGACGAAGACTGCACTCCAATTCCCGATGTGATCGTGGATGTGTGGCATGCCGACAAGGACGGCCTCTACAGTGGGTACGTCCAGCAGGGCGGCAGCACCGTGGGACAGGACTTCATGCGTGGGATCCAGCTCACCGACTCGGCGGGCAACTGTTCCTTCATCACGAGTTATCCCGGCTGGTATCCCGGTCGGGCCAACCATGTGCATTTCAAGGTGCGCCTGGACAGCACGACCTACGTCACCTCGCAGTTCGCCTTTCCTGATGCGGTGAACGACGAAGTGCATGTGACACCCCTGTATGCCGCGCGAGGGGTGAATCCGACCACCAACAGCCTGGATTCCATCTTCCAGAGTCCCGAGCCCGAGCATGAACTGATGGACGTTGTCAGTGACGGAGATGGCGGGTATACGGGAAGCTACACCATCGGCATCGCGGGGGCCACAGCCGTGCTCCGCGAGGCAGAATACACTCCGGACCGCTTCTGGCTGAAGCCCAACTACCCCAACCCCTTCAACCCCTCGACCACCCTGGTCTTCAACTTGCCCACCTCCAGCACCGTGCGTCTGGTCGTGTTCGACCTGGCGGGCCGCGAGGTGGCACGACTGGCCGAAGGACAGCTGCCCGCTGGCGAGCACCGCCGCACCTTCGACGGCAGCGGCCTGCCCAGCGGCTTCTATTTCTGCAAGCTGGTCGCCGGCACCTTCAGCGACATGCAGGAAATGCTGCTGGTGAAATGATATGAGACGGTTTATGTCTCGACCTAGTCTGCCGACGTGGCTTCAGGCCGGGCCCGGCTGGAAGCTACGGTGGGAGGTTACGGCGGGGGGCGGAGTGGGGGGCGATTGAATCCCCGGGTCAATCAGTCGGGCCTGCATTTCTGGCTTTCCAAGTGCCTGACAAGTGCGATTATTGGCGCGTCCCCCAAGGATGTCTTTCGACCATGACGACCAACCCCCTGCCCGGGTCGGGTGAAATCCCGAAAGAATCCAGATTTCGATTCTATCCTGTGCCGACCGAGGCTGTCTGATGCCCCGGATCCTTCCTGGTTCGATCGTCCGTATACAGAATGGCCGGTTGCCAAGGTTCTGGAAACATCCGGAGGATGGATGAGCCCCCCCGTGCCCATGCCGATCACCTTTCAGCCCAACATCTATGGAAAAGTCCAGAACCTGCTGCCCGAAGGGGCGGGGCGTCGAGCCCTGGATGTGGGAGCCGGTCACGGCCACTTCAGCCACAAGCTGCAGGAACGCGGCTATCAGGTGGATGCATGTGATTTTCTGCCCGAACTCTTCCAATGCCCCACGATTCCTTTCCGCAGGGCCAACCTGAACGAGAGCCTGCCCTACGAGGACAATCAGTTCGACCTGGTGGTGAGCATCGAGGTGGTGGAGCACATCGAGAACCACTTCACCTTCATGAGCGAATTGCTGCGTGTGGCCAGGCCCGGGGCCGTGATCATCGTGACCACTCCCAATGTGCTCAGCCTGTCCTCGCGCTGGCATCACTTCCTCTACGGGTACTGCGACTGCGCGCCGGTGCCGCTGGATCCGGGCATGGAGGCGTACTTCATGCAGCACATCAACCCCATCAGCCTGCCCCAGTTGATCTTTCACGCGGAACGCTTCGGGGGCGAGGTGGTCGGCGTGGCCACCAACCGTTACCGCAAGGGCTCGCTGCTGTTCATGCCCATCCTCTATCCACTGCTGGCCCTTTCCCTGCGTCGCAAGCTGCTCGGTCGCAAATACCGGGAAAAGGAAGGCCTGCACCGTCGCCACCTGCGCTGGATGTGCACCCGGGCCAATCTGCTGGGACGTATCACGATCCTCCAGGTGCGCAAGCGCGACCTGAGCTGACGGATTCCTGTCGGCCTTCTGCCTCCATCTTGCCAGATTCACGCGTCGCAGGCTGCGCGCATTCCTGCGGCAGGCACTCGCTGCGAGCAAGGCAAAGAGGAGGTGGATCGTGCCCGAAAGACCCGATCCGCTGCGTCCACCCGCTGGACGCGCGGCCTGGCGGAACACACTGCACACCGTGATTTTCGGCCACGAGACCCGCGGAGGCAAAGCCTTCGACCTGGTGCTGATCGTGACCATCCTGCTCAGTGTGCTGGCGATGATGCTGGATTCCGTCAGTTCCATCCGCGAGAACTACGGGAGCCAGCTGCTCCTGCTGGAGTGGATCTTCACCGGATTGTTCACGCTGGAGTATCTGGTGCGGCTGGTCTGTGCCCCGCGCGCAGCAGGTTATGCCCGCAGTTTCTTCGGTCTGGTTGATCTCGCCTCGATTCTGCCCACCTACCTCAGTCTGGTGCTTCCGGGTACCCAGTATCTGCAGATCATCCGCATCCTGCGTGTGCTGAGAGTGTTTCGGGTCCTGAAGCTGGCCGAGTACATCGGGGAAGCGGATGTGCTGATGGTGGCCATCCGCAACAGCCGCCGCAAGCTTTCGATCTTCATCGCCACCGTCTTCACCATCGCGGTATTCCTGGGTGCCGCGATGTATGTGGTGGAAGGCAGCACCCACGGGTTCACCAGCATTCCCCAGTCGATCTACTGGACCATCGTCACCATCACCACCGTGGGTTATGGGGACATCGCCCCGCAGACTCCTCTGGGCCAGAGCCTGGCGTCGGTGATCATGTTGCTGGGCTATGCCATCGTGGCGGTTCCCACGGGCATTGTTACCGTGGAGCTGGGCCGGAGCCGGGCCGCAAGGCGTGCCTGCCCGGGCTGCTCCTCGAGCGATCACGAACAGGATGCCAGATATTGCAAACTGTGCGGCAGCCCACTTTGACCGTTCTCCGACACACTCTCCGGGTTGGCCGCTTCCGGCCATGAAACACCTGGGTCCAGTGGCCGGCGAAGACCATGGATTGACACACAAAGGGGGAATCGTGGCCGACCTGAACCAGAGCCTCGCGGAGAATCGCCGGATCCTGCGGGAGCTTCTGGACACCATCCGGGCCTGTGAGACGAACTGGAACCAGCCCGCAGCCCCGGGCAAGTGGTCGCCCGCCCAGATCACCGAGCATCTGGCGCGTTCACTTGAAGAATCGGCCCTTGTCGTGCGAGGTACGAAGAACAGCTTTCCGGTGTTGCCGTCCTTTCTGCGGCCGGTGATCCGTCTGTTCTTCCTTCGCATTCTGCGCAAGGAACGCCTGCCCCGCGCCCGCACCAGCCGGGCCTTCAATCCGGTCACCGGATCCGCCACGGCCGCAGCCGGAGCCGCAAGACTTGAAGCGGCCCTGCTGACTCTGGAGCAGGATTGCCGGACACGGGTGGCCGGTGGACTGCAGGTCCACAGCGGCATCTTCGGGACGGTGGGCGTGGGGGACTTCGCGCGATTCCAGGGGCTGCACATGCGGCACCACCATGCACAGTACACACGCATTCTGTAGCTCAAGCATGCGCACCCGTTCCGCTGCAGCAATCGACAAGGACCGGGAGGTGATTCCATGACAGGCACCCAGATCGGTTTTCTGCACCCGGGCGCAATGGGGGTCTCGCTGGCGGCCAGTGCCGCGGCCAGCGGTTGTGTGCCATGCTGGGTTTCCGAGGGACGCAGCCCCGCCACGCGCGAACGTGCCGACTCACACGGACTGCAGGAAGTCGCCAGCCTGCGGGAATTGTGTGAGCGCTGTTCCATCCTGGTCAGCATCTGCCCGCCGCACGCGGCCGATGCCGTGGCCCGCCAGGTACGTGAGATGGGCTATCGCGGCATCTATGCCGACTTCAATGCCATTTCGCCGGACCGCATGCGCGAGATCGGACGCCTGCAACACGAAGCCGGAATGAAGGCTGTGGATGGCGCGATCATTGGTCCTCCGGCCTGGCACCCCGATTCGACCACTTTATTCCTTGCCGGACCCATGGCGCAGGAGCTTGCCGAGTGCTTTGCGGCCGCCCCTCTGAGGACTCGCGTGATCGGAGACGGGATCGGTCGGGCCTCGGCGCTCAAGATGTGTTACGCGGCAGTGTCCAAGGGGCGGGCGGCGCTGAACTGCGCGGTGCTGGCCGCCGCTGAGTCGCTGGGCGTGCGCGGGGAACTGGAATCCTGCTGGGATGAGGATCAGGCGGGTTCCAGCGAGCGCATCCGGGAACAGGCACGCCGGGTCACCGCGAAAGCCTGGCGCTTTCAGGGGGAAATGGCCGAGATCGCGGCCACACTGTCCGCAGCGGGTGTGCCCGAGGGGTTCCATGAGGCCGCCGGCGAGATTTACGGCCGCATGGCGCCGTTCAAGGACGCTGCGAAGCTTCCGGAACTTGACAGCGTGCTGGCCGCCCTGCGGGGCCGTCAAGGCACGGATGTCCCCGGAGAATGATCGGGATCGGGTCGCGAGAACGGTCCTTCCAATCCCACGACCGTGCGCCTCGACTCGGCATTGGCAATCTGGATCGAAAACAGGACCTTTTTCGGCCACATTCCGGAACCTTGCCGCCCCGTCCGGAGTCTTGGGCTGATCCCCACCGGATATCTGTCGGGGCAACGAATCGAGCCGGGGCGCCCACAGGGACGGGGGAAAGATGAAGCGTTCGCGCATGGAAGCATTCAGCGATGGAGTGCTGGCCATCCTGATCACCATCATGGTGCTGGAACTGAAGGTTCCCCATGGAGATGGACTGGAAGCCCTGCTGCCGCTGGTGCCGGTTTTCCTGAGCTATGTGCTCAGCTTCATCTATCTGGGCATTTACTGGAACAACCACCACCACCTGCTGCACACGGTGGAGCAGGTGGACGCGCCGATTCTCTGGGCCAACCTGCACCTGCTGTTCTGGTTGTCGCTGGTGCCCTTCACCACGGGCTGGATGGGCGAAAACCATTTTGCGGCGGCCACGGTGGCGGTCTATGGGGTGGTTCTTCTGATGGCCGCCCTGTCGTATTTCGTGCTGCAGCTGGCGATCGTGCGCTCCCAGGGACCCGATTCGCTGCTCCGCAAGGCGATCGGCCAGGACTGGAAGGGCAAGGTCTCGATCGGGTTGTACTCCATCGCGATCATGCTGACCATGGTGCTGCCCGAACTGGCCACCGCCGTCTATGTCCTGGTCGCACTGATGTGGTTGCTGCCCGATCGCCGCATCGAGCGGGTGCTGATCACTGATTGATGCAGTCCGGGTCAACGGGATTCAGAACACGAGTGGGAGACTGACGATGATACCAGCGCGTGAAGCCCTGGAGCGCCTGCGAGAGGGAAACCTCCGGTTCGCGGAAGAGGATCACAGCCTTCATGAGAACTCGGGCAGCTCACGGCGCAACGAACTGACCTCCGGGCAGACACCGTTCGCGATCATTCTGGGCTGCTCGGACTCACGGGTGCCCGCCGAGATCGTCTTTGATCAGGGGCTGGGTGACCTGTTCGTGATTCGCGTCGCGGGCAACATCGTTGCACCCTCGCTGGTGGGCAGCATCGAATTCGCGGCCACCAAGTTCAACACCAGGCTGGTGGTGGTGCTGGGGCATACCCAGTGCGGCGCGATCGAGGCCACGCTCGAGGAACTGCAGCAGCCGATGAACGTGCAGTCGCGCAATCTGCGCTCGATCGTGGACCGCATTCGCCCTTCGGTGGAATCCCTGCTGGTGACCGACCTGCGCCACAACCCGGCCGCCCTGGTGCAGCAGGCCGTGCGTGCCAACATCCGGGTTTCCGTGTCCCAGTTGCGACACGGTTCCGAAGTGCTCGAGCAACTGATCCACAAGGAAGGACTGCAGATCGTCGGTGCCGAGTACTCCCTCGAAACCGGACGTGTCGAGTTCTTCGATGATCTCACGGATTCCTGAACCAACCCGATTCGCCGTCCCTTGAGGGGCCGGCAAGCCGAAAGGACCTGATGGCCCATGACGACTCGCCCAACCCTTGACCGTGTGAGCCAGGCACTGCAGGATTTTCTGCGACTGGAGGCATCCGGAGGACTGCTGCTGATGCTGGCCACCGTGCTGGCCATGAGCGTGGCCAATTCTCCCCTGGCCGCCCATTATCTCTCCCTGCTGGACATGCCCGTCCAGATGCGCATTGGAGCGCTGGACCTGCACAAGCCCCTCATTCTCTGGATCAATGATGGCCTGATGGCCGTGTTCTTCCTGTTGGTGGGCATGGAGCTGAAGCGGGAAATCGTGGAGGGCCATCTTTCCAGCCTGCGCCAGGCCAGCCTTCCCGCTTTTGCGGCGATCGGCGGCATGGTCGCGCCCGCACTGTTCTATCTGGTGTTCAACCGGGGTGACGCCATTGCCACCCGGGGCTGGGCGGTACCCACCGCCACGGACATCGCCTTCGCGCTGGGTGTGCTCACCCTGCTCGGACCACGCGTGCCAGCCGCATTGAAGGCCTTCCTGTTGAGCATCGCCATCTTCGATGATCTGGGAGCGATCATCGTGATCGCACTGTTCTACACGGCGGAACTCTCGATGGGATCCCTGGCCATCGCCGGGGCGATGATCGGCGGACTGGCCCTGCTCAACCGGGCGGGTGTCACACGTCCCGTGTTCTACATTCTGCTGGGAATTCCCCTCTGGGTGGCCGTGCTCAAGTCGGGCGTGCATGCCACCCTGGCCGGAGTGGTGCTGGCGATGTTCATTCCTCTGGGAACGACCGGCAACAAGCACGGCAGCAATGCCGGACATAGCCCGCTCAAGGACCTGGAGCATGCGCTGCATCCCTGGGTGGCGTTCGGTGTACTGCCGATCTTCGCCTTCGCCAACGCGGGCGTGCCGCTGGGCGGATTCACTCTGGCTGACACACTGCATCCGGTTCCGCTGGGCATCGTCTCCGGGCTGTTCCTGGGCAAGCAGGTGGGTGTGATGCTGGCCTGCTGGATCGCCGTGAAACTGGGACTGGCCGCCCGCCCCGACGGTATCGGCTGGGGACCTCTGTACGGAGCGGCCCTGCTCTGCGGCATCGGGTTCACCATGAGTCTCTTCATCGCCTCGTTGGCCTTCGAGCAAGGCGGCATGGACTGGCAGGGACTCGAGCGCCTGGGAATCCTGGTGGGATCGTTGATCTCCGGTGTGGCTGGTTACTTCGTGCTGCGCGCCAGCCTCAAGGAGAGCGCGCCAGCCTGAAGCCGCATGCCGTGACCCCTGCCCTGTGACACAGAACGTCCGGGTGCACGGGCTTGAGCCCTGACATGGTCAATGGTATCATGGCGCCCCGGGAACCAATGCCCGGGGCGCCATCAGCATTCGCAAGGCCGGTCCTGTCCAGTGCTGGCCGCTTCCATGGAAATCCGTCGCCCGCAGCTTTTCTCAATCAACCTGCCGACCCGCGCGCGGGTCCAACCGGATGGGATCGTGATGGAAAACACCAGTGCCAGCAGTGGTCTGCTCTCGACCATCGGCAGTTCGATGCGCGCTCTGATGCAGCAGTTGTTCTCGCTGAAACCGGACACGGATTACGATGGAACCCTGCAAAGGGTGCGCGCCGACATCGATTTCCGGGGTGGCAACATCTGGGCCCTGGTCTTCGCGATCCTGATCGCTTCGGTTGGCCTGAATGTCAACTCCACCGCGGTGGTGATCGGCGCCATGTTGATCTCGCCGCTGATGGGACCCATCGTGGGCACGGGCTTTGGCCTGGCCACCAACGATTTTCCCCTCCTGCGCCGCAGCGCGCGCAATCTGCTGCTGGCCACGGGCGTGGCGCTGGTGGCTTCCACGCTCTACTTCCTGATCTCGCCGCTTGAGGATGCCCAGTCCGAATTGCTGGCGCGCACACGCCCCACGCTCTATGATGTGATGATCGCGCTCTTCGGTGGCGGAGCGGGCGTGGTGGCCGTGACACGCAAGGCGATGAAGGGCAATGTGGTGCCCGGCGTGGCGATCGCCACCGCCCTGATGCCCCCGCTCTGCACGGCGGGCTACGGACTGGCCCAGGGCAATCTCTGGTTCTTCCTGGGGGCGATGCATCTCTTTCTGATCAACGCGCTCTTCATCTGTCTGGCCACCCTGGGCTTCGTGAGACTGATGTACTTCGAGCGGGTGGCCGAGCTGGACAAGGAGCATGTCACTCGTGCACGATTCCTGATCGTGCTGATGACCTTCGCCATTGCCGTGCCCAGCGCGTTCACGGGTTGGCGTGTGATCCAGGAAGCCCGCTTCCAGCAGGTGGCCAGGCGCTACATCAGCGAGAATCTGGCGTTCAATGATCGGGCCATTCTCAATGTGGACCTGAAGTATTCGCGCAATGGTTCCACCATCACGGCCACCCTGCTGGGCCAACCGCTGCCGCCCGAGGTGAAGACCATGCTCGAGGAACGCCTGCGGACCTACGGACTGGAAGGCACCCAGCTGGTACTGAATCAGCCCGTGGACGGCCAGGCCAACGTGGAGCAGTTGAGCCAGATGGTGCGTCAGGGCATTCTCGAGGATCTGTACCAACGCAACGATGCGGCCCTGAGTGCGCGCGAGGAGCAGATACGCGTGCTGGAAGACGAAGTGGTGCGTCTGCGCTCGACCCAGTTTCCGGTGGGCGAACTGAGCAAGGAGCTGGCGGCGCTCTATCCCGACCTGGTCTCGATCGGGGTGGGGCATGAAAAGAAGGTGCACGACGTCGTTCCCGACTCGCTGCTCTCGCTGGTGGTGATGGCCCAATGGACGAAGATGCCCGGGCGCGAGGAACAGAACCGCCTGCGCGACTTCCTGATGCTGCGGCTGAAGGTGGACGGCCTGAGCCTGTTCAATTCGAAGGTGGACTGAGCCGAAAGGAGCGATATCGTGCGACAGCCTGAGGGGTTTGCCACGGTCACCCCGTACTTCTTCGTGAACGATGCGGAATCCTTTGTGGCATTTCTTGTGAATGGCCTGGGTGGAAAGGAAGTCCTGCGCTCCCTGCGTCCCGATGGACACATCGCCAATGCGCAGGTGAGCCTGGGCAATGCGACCGTCATGGTCAGCGAAGCCAGCGCGGACTACCCTGCGATGGCCTCCGCCTTCTATCTGTACGTGGAGGATGCGCACGCGTCAATGGCCCGGGCCCTGCAGGCCGGAGCCACCCTGGAGATGGCCGTGGGTGACATGTCCTACGGCGACCGGCAGGGCGGCGTGCGCGATGGGCATGGCAACATCTGGTGGATTTCGCAGCGTCTGGTTGATGAACCGTATCGCGTCTGAGGCACTTGCGGAAAACCCGGGACCCGATGTCCCGATCAAGCGTGCCCGGTCTCCGTACCTGGCAGAAAGCACATCATGTCGAACCGCGTCCGTCTGTGGTCGTGGGGAATCCTGATCATCGCCTGTGTGCCGATGTTGGGAATCGTTGACTGGCTCACCGGGTACGAATTCAACTTCTTCGTGTTCTATTTCCTGCCGGTCTCGCTGGCGGCCTGGATCTTCGGCTGGGCCGGTTCGGTGGGCATCGCCGTGTTGTGCGCCCTGGTCTGGTTCGGCGCGGACCTGAGTTCGGGGCATGTGTTCCAGAATACCGCGCTTGCGGTCTGGAACACGATGATCCGACTTGTCTCCTTCATGGCCATCGGGTCCGCACTGGCTCACATCCGCACCCTGCTGAACCGTGAGAGGCGAATCACCGAAGCCCTGCGGCGCTCGCTCTCCGAAATCAAGGTGCTGGAAGCCTTCCTGCCGATCTGTGCGCAGTGCAAGAGCATCCGCGACAAGGAGGGCCAGTGGCAGCCGCTGGAATCC
Source organism: Candidatus Delongbacteria bacterium (assembly GCA_020634015.1). Taxonomy (NCBI): domain Bacteria; phylum Candidatus Delongiibacteriota; species Candidatus Delongbacteria bacterium. The sequence continues at coordinate 160,914 of JACKCN010000005.1, forward strand.
TACATCGGCGCCCACGCCAACACCCAGTTCTCCCATGGATACTGCCCGGAATGTGCGCGCAAAGCCATGGATGAGGCCTTCGGGACGCGGCCCGACGTGTAGCACGCGCGCTGCATGCCAGAATACTGCTGCGAGAGTGTGTGGGCGCCCGACCCTCCCCGGGCCCCCCGGCCGAGACTCTTCCAGATCCTGACAAGTTTTTCGAGATGAGTAATTGCTGGCGAATCGCCCCGGAATTTGGCTTGATGGTACCCATTGGAATGAACAGTCGCGTCAGCTTTGGGCGGATGCGGCATGTGCCCTGAACATTCCAACCCACACAGCTTGTGAACACAAACCAGGATCTGCCCGGCGGGGTGGCATTCGTTTTTCCTGCTTCCAGTGGGACGGATGCGGCGTCTGCCGAAGCGGCTCCCCATTCTTTTCGGAGTGACCATGCGCCGCACGATGATTTGCCTTTCGATTCTCGCCGCTTTCCAGATCGCCCTGGCCGCCCCTGCCGACGTGAACGACCTGCATGTGCAGCGGCTGCCTGATGGCCGGCTGGAACTGAGCTGGACTCCCGTGACCACCGATGACAGCGGAAACCCGCTCACGACCGTGGCCTACTCGGTCTATCGCAGTGTCTCGCCCTGGGCGGCACGCAGCGAATTCGTCTGGGTCGGGGGCACCGCCGCTCCCCGCTACGTGGTTCAGTCAACGGAAGCCGCGGAATTCTACCGTGTATCCGCGCTGGATCCGGATGTGCCGGGACCGTCGCCCTGGGTTCAGATTCCCGCCGGAACCTTCACCATGGGCCAGGCCGCGGTCGCCGGTCCCGAGCACGATGTGGAACTGGGGCAGGACTTCCTGATGGGACTGACTGAAGTCACCAATCTGGAATACATGGCGGCGGCCCAGTGGGCGCTTGATCAGGGTCTGGCCACCATCGTCGGCACGACTCTGCAGGCCCATGGAGTCAGTCTGCTGGACCTTGGATCCTACTACTCGGAAATCGTGCTGCTGGACGGGCAATTGGCCCTGCGCCGCACCCTGGCCGCCAGCGGAATCGGCAGCTATCTGCCCTGGCGGCATCCGGTGCAGATGGTGAGCTGGTACGGCGCCGCCTGTTACTGCGACTGGTTGAGCCTGCAGCAGGGACTGCCCGCGTATTACAATGGCAACTGGGCCGCCACGCCCTCGGCCAATGATCCTTACACGGCCAGCGGCTACCGTCTGCCCACCGAGGCGGAATGGGAATATGCCGCGCGCTTCGACGACCAGCGTTCCTTCCCCTGGGGCAACTCCACGCCCAATTGCGGCAACGCCAACCATGCCGCGAACGGTGTGCCCTGCGTGGGCTGGACGCTGCCCGTGGGGCTGCTGACCTGGGGTGATACGGCTCTGGGGCTGAAGGACATGGGGGGCAATGTGTTCGAATGGACCAATGACTGGTGGGGCAACTATTCATCCAGCCCCGAGTTCAATCCGGCGGGTGCTCCCACGGGCTCGGGTCGTGTGATCCGTGGCGGCTGCTGGCTCTTCGACCAGGCCGCACTGTCGGCCAGCGGACGCTTCCTGCCTTCGGTTCCCGGCGGCTTCGCCAGCTTCATCGGCTTCCGCGCCGCACGAAGTCTGCCTGCGGCCGAGTAGTCAGGAAGTGGAGTGAGATGCTCCGCTCACCAATGCAGACGAGCGACGCAGAACACCATTCATGTCAGCCTGATTTCCAACACCGCCGCGAGGCGGTGTTTTCTGTGTCGCCCGTGGTCGCCACGGTGGGTGGGGCGTGCAGATCTTGGACGGGCCGCGCTTCGCCCGGCATGCGGCCTATTCCTTGCCCTTCCAGGGGCGCAGGCCGCGCAGGCTGCCGTGGCGCGAGATTTCGCCGGTGACCATGTAGATCACGTCCTCGGCGATGTTGGTGGCGTGGTCGGCGATGCGTTCCAGGCTGCGGGCCACGCTCACGAAGCGCATCAGACCTTCGATCTGCCTGGGTTCGAGGCGCGTCTCGTTCATCAGCAGCGACTGGGTTTCGGAGCGGATGATCGAGTACAGTTCGTCCACGTCGTCGTCGGCCGCGCAGACCCGCTCGGCCAGCGCGCCGTCCTGGCGGATCAGGCAGTCCAGGCCCAGTTGCAGCATTTCCTGGCTGCGCCGCGAGAGGCGCTTCATCAGGTCCACCAGCTTCTCGTCACCGGGCAGGTGAATGCTGTTGGCATGGCCGGCAATGCTCACCGCCAGATCGCCGATGCGTTCCAGGTCATTGTTCAGCTTGAGAATGCCCACCAGCAGCCGCAGGTCGGTGGCCACCGGCTGATGCAGGGCCAGCACCTTCAGACACTCTTCTTCCACTTCCACTTCTTCCAGATCGATCGCGGAATCGCCCTGGATCACGCGGTTGGCCAGATCCAGGTTTCCGCTCATCACGGCTTCGGTGGCATCCACGACGGAATCCAGGACGGTGCGGCCCAGCTCCTCCACCCGCTCCTTGAGCGAGTCCAGTGCGTGCAGCATGTGGCGGGTCATCGATTCTCCTCGACTCACTCTTGATTGGTGCCGGGGCCTCTCAGCCGAAACGACCGGTAATGTAGTCATTGGTCTGCTCGTGGTCAGGTTTGGTGAACAGGCGCTGGGTCTCGTTGAACTCGACCAGGTTGCCCTCATAGAGGAAGGCCGTGTAGTCGGAGATGCGGGCCGCCTGCTGCATGTTGTGGGTCACGATCACGATGGTGTACAGGTCGCGCAGTTCGGTGACCAGGTCCTCGATGCGGGCCGTCGAGCGCGGGTCCAGGGCCGAAGCCGGCTCGTCCATCAGCAGAATGCTGGGTCCCACGGCCAGTGCGCGCGCAATGCAGAGGCGCTGCTGCTGGCCGCCCGAAAGGTCCAGCGCACTCTTCTTGAGGCGGTCCTTGACTTCGTCCCAGAGAGCCACGCGCACCAGGCAGCTTTCCACGATCTCATCCAGGACGTGCCGGTCCTTCTCGCCGTGCACGCGGGGGCCGTAGGCCACGTTCTCATAGATCGACTTGGGAAAGGGGTTGCTGCGCTGAAAGACCATGCCCACCTGGCGACGCAGCTCCTCGAGCTGGGTGCCCGGCGTGTGGATGTCGCGGCCGTTGATCTCGATGCGACCTTCGACGCGAGCCCCGGGCACCAGGTCATTCATCCGGTTGAAACAGCGCAACAGAGTGGACTTGCCGCAACCCGAGGGGCCGATGAAGGCCGTGACACGCTTCTCCGGCAGGCGCAGATTGATGCCATGCAGGGCGCGAGTCGGACCATAGAAGAATTCCAGCTCGTGGGTCTGAACCGCGATCAGGGGTTCGGGCATCGGGCGACTCTCCTTCGTGGGGACGCTCAGGTCCGGTGTGGGCATGGCAATCATCAGAACGCCGCCTGCTTGAAGCGCTTGCGCAGCGCGTTGCGCAGCAGGATGGCCACCAGATTCAGCATCAGCACCACGATGATCAGCAGCAGGGCCGTGCTGAACAGCATGGGCAGGGCCGCCTCCACGTTGGGGGACTGGAAACCCAGGTCGTAGATGTGAAAACCAAGGTGCATGAACTTGCGGTCAAGGTGCAGGTAGGGGGCGTCCAGGTCAAGAGCCAGACTGGGCGCCAGCTTGACCACGCCGGTGATCATCAGCGGGGCCACCTCGCCGGCGGCGCGGCTGATGGCCAGGATCAAACCGGTCAGGATGCCGGGCATGGCGTTGGGCAACACCACCTGGCGAATCATCTGCCAGCGGGTCGCGCCCAGGGCAAGAGCGGCCATGCGCGTGGTCTGGCTCACGGACTGCAGCCCTTCGGTGGTGGCCACGACCACCACGGGCATGGTCAGCAGGGCCAGGGTCAGGCTGGCCCACAGAATGCCGCCCGTGCCGAAGGTGGGAGTGGGCAGGCTGTCCGAGAAGAACAGCTGGTCCAGCCCACCCCCGACGAAATAGATGAAGAAACCCAGGCCGAAGATGCCGTACACAATGGATGGCACACCGGCCAGGTTGTTCACCGCCAGCCGGATGGTCTGCACCAGAAAGCCCTGACGGGCATAGTCATTGAGATACACGGCCGCCATCACGCCCACGGGCACCACCGCGATGGACATCAGCAATACCATCAGTACGGTGCCGAAGATTGCCGGCATCACGCCGCCCGCCGTATTGGACTCCCGCGGCTCCGCCGTGAGAAACTCCCAGAGTCGTGACATATAGACTCCGCTGCGTCCGATGGTACCCAGCTCGTTGGATGGAACCAGACGCACCACATCGGCCAGCGGCACCACCAGGTCGGTTCCGTCGATGGCGGACAGGGTGAGACTCACGGCGCCACGCTGCTGGATCAGGCTGTCCAGGCGAGTTTCCAGCACTGTGTACTGCGCACGGGCCCGATCGACACGGGGACCTTCGCCGGCTTCCGGGGCGATGCGACCTGCCAGGCGGTGCAGTTGGCCCAGTGTGTGCTCCTGGGTCGAGTTCAGCGCGATCGCCACGTCCAGCGCGTCGTCCAGTTTGCTGCGATAGTCGGCATCCGCGGGCGTGATGCGGGCATCCGGAATGTGCAGCTCGCCGGGCATGCCGATGAAGATGCCCTGGTTCAGGCGTTCCACCAGAAAAGCTCCCTCGGCCAGTTCGCGGGAACTCACCTGTGCGCCATCCAGCTGGACGAATTCCTGACCCCAGAGATCCCGATTGCCGGTGCGCACGCGCAGACGTTCGCCGTCCGGGGTGTCGACCTGGTCCCAGACTTCGCCCAGAACCACCCGGCCATCCTGCATCACAATGCGCTCGAGCGAATGCGGCCAGAAGGCCACCAGGCCGCGGGAGAGCAGAATCCAGAGCATGAGCACCAGCATGCCCAGAATCACCACCAGACCCATGCTGGTGAAGAGCACGGGCACACTGTCCCGGGCGCGCAGGCGCAGTGAACTCATCAGATTCTCCCCTGGCTCTTGCGCAGTCGCTCGCCGATCAGCGATGCCACGGTATTGATCAGGAAGGTGAACACGAAGAGCAGCAGGGCCACCGCGAAGAGCAGGCGATACAGCGATCCACCCACGGGTGCTTCCGGAATCTCCACCGCGATGCAGGCACTCATGGTGCGGAAGCCGTTGAAGGGGCTCCAGTCCATCAGGGGCGTATTGCCGGTGGCCATCAGCACGATCATGGTTTCGCCGATGGCGCGTCCCAGGCCCAGCATGATCGCGGCGAACACGCCCGCGGACGCACCGGGCAGCACCACATGCAGCACCGTGTGCCAGCGAGAAGCCCCCAGCGCGAGTGACGCGCTCACCTGGGAATCGGGCACGTTGCTCAGCGCATCCTCGGTCATGGTGAAGATGATGGGGATCACGGCGAAACCCAGGGCGAAGCCAACCACCAGGCTGTTGCGCTGGTCGTACACCAGACCCAGATGATCATGCAGCCAGGCGATCAGACTGCCACCGAAGAGGTGGGCATCCAGAACCGGGGCCAGCGAGCGACCCAGCAGCAGCGAGATCACCAGCATGCCCGCACCGATGCCCAGCTGGGGGCCCGCGTGTTCCAGCAGCCGCGAGGGCAGGCGCCGCCAGAGCGGAATCATGCCCAGCAGGAGGATGATCAGGATCAAGGGAAACGCGAGCACGGAGGTCAGGTGCGTTTCCACCCAGGGGGCGAAGACCAGCCCCGCCAGAAAACCGATGATCACGCTGGGCAGTGCCGCCATGATCTCGATCATCGGCTTGATGGTGCGGGCCAGCGAGGCGGGCGCGAACTGTGAGACATAGATCGCGGCCAGCAGCGCCAGCGGCACCGAGATCAGCAGGGCGAAGAGGGTGCCCTTGAGTGTGCCGAAGATCAGCGGAATGAAGCTGTACTTGGGCTCGAAGTCATCGCTGCCGCCCGTGGACTGCCAGATGAAGGCCGGCTCGGGATAGCCTTCGTACTGCACGGGGGCCAGCAGGCCCGAGAGGGAGACGTCGGCGTGGGCGTTGTCCAGGGTCTGGCGCGTGATTCCGATCGTGCCCGCACAGAGCACGGCGTCGGCACGCGGGCTGAAGGCCAGCACATGGCGGCTGCCTTCGGGCAGCACTTCCTGGGCCAGAACTCGTCCGCTGGTGCTGACCTGCAGCCTGAGTGTCCCCTGTTCGTCCAGCGAGAGGAAACTGCGATCACGCGGCGAAGGTTGCAGACGCGCAATGCCCGCGTCATGGGAGGGCAGTGGAACACCCGGTTCCCAATGGCGGCCCTGGGTGTCGGTGGGCAGCGGGAGGAATGTGGCCAGATGTCCCTGGCTGTCTCCCGCGATCAGGCTGCCGCCACCCTTGAGAAAGGTGAGCGCGCTCAGACCGTTCATGCCGGAAGGCCAGCGGTGCAGCAGCTCGGGCTGGTTCATGCGGCGCAGGTCCAGCACGGCCAGTTCGCCCGTGGGAAGCGCCAAAGCCAGGCGCTCGGCACCCGGTGCGGCGGCCAGGGTCACGGGGCAGGTTCCGACCAGTTCTTCCGGCAGCTCCGGCCAGTACCAGCTGTCCTCGTCCGTATCCTGCAGCAGCAGGTGCGCGCGTGTGCCATCCGTCCAGGCCCACAGCAGGCGCTCGTCCCCGCGGGCCATCACCAGATTGTCGAAGCGTGCCATGCCGCTCCGCATGGAATCGCTGGGCAGGGGAACCTCGTCCACACGCAGGCGCAGAGTGCTGAAGATGCTGTCGGGGTTTGAGGTGGTGCGCGTGATGCGGACCCGGCAGCTCAGCAGACGTCCCCCATCGGTGGCCACGGTGAACTGGTCGGTACGACCGCCCGCATCCACGGCCACCTGCAGCGGCAGCTCCAATGAATCCAGCGGCAGGGGCAGCTGCTGCACCAGCAGACCGTCCCGGTTGAAGACCTGGAGAATTCCGTGCTGATCCATGCTCCAGACCAGGTCCTGGTAGGGATCGGTTCCCACCATCCGCGGTGAGACGGAGGGTGCCATCACGGACGGTGATCCAAGCTCGGCTCCACCGAACAGCGGGAGGACCTCCTTGGCGAGGAAGAGGAAGATCACCACGATCGCCAGAATCAGACTCAGTCCACCGGCCATGATCACCCGGGCCGCCACGCGATCCGCGAAAAGGCGACGCCGGAGGAAGCTGTTGGCGCTGGATTTTTCTGTCTGTGATCTGGCTGTCATGGCCACGGACTTTACCATTGTTGGGCGATCTTGTGTCGTGTGAAGCTGCGTCAGGAAGCGCCCGGGCCGTGACTGAACACGGCCCGGGAACCTGACATGCTACTTGACCCGGGCCAATTCCTGTGTGACCATCTCGGCGGACAGCGGCAGGTAGCCGTCCTTGATCACGATCTGCTGACCTTCCTTGCTCAGCACGAAGCGCAAGAATTCCCGGACCAGCGGATCCATGCCCTTGTCGGGATCGGCCACCACATACAGCAGCAGCGGACGCGCCAGGGGATAGTCACCGGAGATCACATTGGCCAGGTTGGGCTCGTAGACCGTGCTGCCGTCGCTCTCGCTCAGGGGAACGGCGCGCACTCCGGAGGTGGCGTAACCGATGCCGGAGTAGCCGATGCCCGAGCGGTCGGCGGCCACGGACTGTACCACGGACGCGGATCCGGGCTGCTCCTTCACCGTGTCCAGGTAGTCACCCTTCTTGAGGGCTTCTTCCTTGAAGAACCCGTAGGTACCCGAGGCGGAATTGCGACCGTAGCGGCTGATGGGCTTGTCGGCGATGGAACTGCCGGGCAGCAGCTCTCCCCAGGTCTGTATCGGGGCGTGTCCGCGGTTGCAGGTGCGCGAGAAGATGGCGTCCACCTGCTCCAGGCTCAGGCTGGGAATCTTGTTGTCGGCGGGCACGAACACGGCCAGCGCGTCCAGCGAGGTGCGAATGCCCACGGGCGCGAAGCCGTACTTCTCTTCGAACTTGTCCACTTCGCTGGACTTCATCGGGCGGGACATGGGGCCGAACTGGGCGGTGCCCTCGATGAGTGCGGGAGGCGCCGTCGAGGAGCCCTTGCCCTCGATCTGGATGTTCACCTGGGGATACATGGCGCGGAAGGATTCCAGCCAGAGCGTCATCAGGTTGTTCATGGTGTCGGAGCCGATGCTGTTGGCCGTGCCGCGCAGCCCTTCCACCTTCTTGTAGGATGGAATGGCCGGATCCACGGTGGGGGCGGCCGCCTGGGCCGCGACGAAGGATCCCAGTCCAAGAACCAGCAGGGCCTTGCCAATCGAACGGGTGAGCATGGTGTTCTCCTGAGTTGGTACCACGAAGATCCCCGACGGATTCTCCACGGGCCAGATTCGCTGCCCGGTCGGGGTCGTGCTGGGCCCAACTTGCTCACGTGCTGTTAGCGCTGTGTTAGCGATCTCACCTCATTGCAGACAATTTTGGCCGATACAAAGCTGATCGAGCTCCCGCTGACCTCCTGAATGGCCATGGATGCTGGCGTCTGGCCCGCGACCTTGCCAGCGGAGGATGCTGGCGTCTTGCCCGCAACCTCGCCAGCGGAGGATGCTGGCGTCTTGCCTGCTGCCTTGCCAGCGGTGGGTGCTGGCGTCTTGCCTGCTGCCTTGCCAGCGGTGGGTGCTGGCGTCGTGCCTGCTGCCTTGCCAGCGGAGGATGCTGGCGTCATGCCCGCATCCTTGCCAGCGGAGGATGCTGGCTTCATGCCTGCTGCCTTGCCAGCGGAGGATGCTGGCGTCGTGCCCGCGTCCTTGCCAGCGGAGGATGCTGGCGTCATGCCTGCTGCCTTGCCAGCGGAGGATGCTGGCGTCTTGCCCGCAACCTTGCCAGCGGAGGGTGCTGGCGTCGTGCCTGCTGCCTTGCCAGCGGAGGATGCTGGCGTCGTGCCTGCTGCCTTGCCAGCGGAGGATGCTGGCGTCATGCCCGCTGGCGGCGGGTGCTGGCGTCTTGCCTGCTGCCTAGCCAGCGGAGGGTGCTGGCGTCCTGCCCGCGACCTTGCCAGCGGAGGATGCTGGCGTCATGCCCGCAACCTCGCCAGCGGAGGGTGCTGGCGTCATGCCTGCTGCCTTGCCAGCGGAGGATGCTGGCGTCGTGCCTGCTGCCTTGCCAGCGGAGGATGCTGGCGTGCTGCCTGCTGCAAGACCAGCCACCCGTCACTCCCGGCCCATACCATTGAGTTGTTCACCGGTTGTCCACGGCAATTGTGCTCTTCGGCCGGTTATCCACGCAAGAATCGGGCGGGGCTCTCCCCGCTGTCCTGTGGCCTCGGTATCTTCAACGGCCAGAACCGCAGCAAGACGGGCCATCCGGTTCGTCACCAACACCAGCGAGACTTTTTCATGCCCGAGTTCATCCATCTGCACAATCACAGCCATTACAGTCTGCTGGACGGAGCGGCCACCGTGCCCCAGCTGGTGGACAAGGCGGTTCAACTGGAAATGCCCGCACTGGCGCTGACCGACCATGGCAACCTGTTCGGCACCCTGGATTTTCACAAGACCTGCCGCGCCAAGGGTGTCAAGCCGATCATCGGCTGCGAAGTCTACGTGGCCCACGGCTCGCGACTGGTCAAGCGCAAGGTGCCCGGGCAGCGCAACTACTATCACATGATCCTGCTGGCCAAGGACATGGAAGGCTATCACAACCTGCTGCGTCTGGTCAGCCGGGGCTATCTCGAAGGCTTCTATTCCAAGCCGCGCGTCGATCGTGAGCTGATCAGCGAGTATCACAAGGGGCTGGTCTGCACCTCCTCCTGCCTTGCCGGAGAAGTGAATCAGGCGCTGGTCAACGACGACTGGACGGCCGCGCTGGACACCGCGCGCTTCTACCGCGATCTCTTTGGCGACGATTTCTACCTGGAAGTGCAGAACCACGGAATCCGCGACGAAGACAAGGCCCGCTCCCGTATCCGCGAACTGAGCGATCAGTTGATGATTCCACTGGTGGCCACCAACGACGTGCACTACCTCGAGCCCACCCACGTCAACAGTCATGACATCTATGTGCGTGTGCGCGACCAGGTGCAGCACGATCCGCGCAACCTGCGCTATGGCACCACGGAGTTGTGGTTCAAGAGCCAGCAGCAGATGTACGACCTGATGATCGGCTTCGAGGATGCCTGCAAGATCACGACTGAAATCGCCGACAAGTGCAATGTGGAACTGGACTTCAGCGCACGCCAGTTGCCCGCCTTTCCCATTCCGGCCGACTCACCGGCCCAGACTCTGGACGAGTATTTTGCCCAGGTCTGCCGCGAAGGACTGATCTGGCGCTACGGACCCAATCCGCCCCAGGGGCACCGCGACCGGCTCGAGTTCGAGATTGGCGTGATCAAGGCGATGGGTTTCCCGGGCTACTTCCTGATCGTCAAGGACTTCATCGATTACGCGCGCCAGCATGACATCCGGGTGGGCCCCGGCCGTGGCAGTGCCGCCGGGTCGATGGTGGCCTATGCCACGGGCATCACCAACATCGACCCACTGGAGTTCGGGCTGCTCTTCGAGCGCTTCCTCAACCCCGAACGCGTCTCCATGCCCGATATCGACATCGACTTCGAGGACAAGCACCGCAGCGAAGTCATCGAGTACGTGCGCGACAAGTACGGGCACGATTGCGTGGCCCAGATCGTGACCTTCGGCCGACTGAAGACCAAGGCCGTGATCAAGGACGTGGGCCGCGTGCTGGGGCTGACCTTCGCCGAGACCGATCACATCACCAAGATGATTCCCGAGAAACTGGCCAATGGCGAGGCCATTACCCTCAAGAATTGCCGGATGCAGCTGCCCGAGCTGAACGAATTGCTCGAGACCGACAAGCGCATGGCCCAGGTCTGGCAGCATGCGGAAGTGCTGGAAGGCCTGAACCGGGCCACGGGTGTGCATGCCGCGGGCGTCGTGATCACTCCCGGCGAGCTGGCCCAGTTCGTGCCCCTGCAGAAGGTAAAAGGTCCCAAGGGCCAGGAAGATGTGATCACCACCCAGTGGGACGGGCAGTGGATCGACGAGGTCGGCCTGCTGAAGATGGACTTTCTGGGTCTGCGCACCCTCACCATCATCAAGGACACCCAGCGCCACCTGAAGGCGCGCGGAATCGAGTTCGACATCGAATCCATCCCGCGTGACGATCGCAGGACCTACGAACTTTTCGGGCGCGGTGACACAGTGGGTGTGTTCCAGTTTGAATCCTCGGGCATGCAGGAACATCTCAAGCGCCTGCAACCGGAGCGCCTGGACGACCTGATCGCCATGAACGCGCTCTACCGCCCCGGTCCCATGGACAACATTCCGTCCTACATCGATCGCCGACACGGGCGCGAGCAGATCAGCTACCTGCATCCGATTCTCGAGAAGTATCTGGAGCTGACCTATGGCATCATCGTCTACCAGGAACAGGTGATGCAGATCGGCCAGGCCGTGGGCGGATTCAGCCTGGGGCAGGCCGATGAACTGCGCCGTGCGATGGGCAAGAAGATCGAGGCCAAGATGGAGAAGATGAAAGTCATCTTCTTCGAAGGGGCCAGCGCCCAGGACATCAGCGAGGACATCGCGACGAAGATCTGGGACCTGCTCTTCAAGTTCGCCAACTACGGCTTCAACAAGTCACACAGCGCGGCCTACGCCTGGCTGGCCTACCAGACGGGCTGGCTGAAAGCCAATCATCCGGCGGAATTCATGGCCGCCGTCATGACCAACGACCAGGACGACACCAAGCGCGTCGTGCTCTACATCGAAGAATGCCGCAAGCTGAACATTCGTGTGCTGCCTCCGGACATCAACGAGTCCGAGTCGGAATTCTCGGTGGTGAATGGCGACATCCGTTTCGGGCTGGGCGCGATCAAGAATGTGGGTTCGGCGGCCATCGAGTGCATTCTGGCCGCGCGCCGGGCCGAAGGTCCCTTCAAGTCGGTATTCGACCTGCTCGAGCGGGTGGACACGCGCCTGACCAACCGCAAGGTGCTGGAAAGCCTGATCCAGGCCGGTGCGCTCGACAGCCTGGAAGAACACCGCGCCTCGCTGTTCGCCAATGTGGAAGTGCTGCTGTCCTACGCCCAGGTGCTGCACGAGCAGGAGTCCCGCAACCAGATGAGTCTCTTCGGAGGCGGTGGTGATACGGAAACCGAGCTGCCCAAGCCGCGCCTCTCCGACGTGGCGCCCTGGACCGATCTGGATCGCCTGGCCCGCGAGAAGGAACTGGTGGGCTTTTACATTTCCGGGCACCCGCTGGAGCAGTACCGCGACGACATCCGTTCCTTTTCCACCAGTTCGCTGGACAAGATGCCCACTCTGGCACACAACAGCCCCGTGCGCGCCTGCGGCATGATCACCGAGTGCCGCATCCTGCTGACCAAGCGCGGCAAGCGCATGGCCATGGGCACGCTGGAAGACTTCACCGGCACAATCAAATTCATGGTCTTCGAGGATTCGCTGCCCCGCTGCCAGGCTCTGCTGCAGGCCGATGCGATGGTCACGATGAAGGGCAAGCTCTCGATCCGCGACGAGGACGATGTGGCCCTGCTGGCCGAGGATGTGCTGCCCATCGAGGACATGTGCAGTCTGCTGGGAAACCGTCTCACCATCGGAATCCAGGCCTCCACCTTCAATGAATCGCTCATGGAGCCACTGGAGCGTCTGCTGGAGCAGCACAAGGGCCAGGCGGATGTATACTTCTGTCTGCAGTCCCAGGATGAGCGACCGCTGGTATTCCGCAGCGAAAAATTCACCGTCAGCATTTCCGCCTCCTTCATCGACTCATTGAAGGAGCTGCTCAGCGGCCATTCCGTGCTCGTGTCGGGATGAGTGGGCGCGTGTCCGATCCGCGACTGCTCGAATCTGGAATGTGCGTCACGACGCCCATCGGACCACTTGAACTGCTGGAGCTTCTGGGCCGCGGAAAGTCGGGCTATTCCTGGAAGGCTCGCACGGCCCTTGGCGAGCTGGTCGTCTACAAGGCCATGCACGACGAGCCGTGCTCGTTCTACCGCTTTTCGGGAAACAAGGTCGAGCACGAGCGCGGGGCCTGGCAGGTCCTGAGCCGGGCGGGCATTCCGCTACCCGAGCCGCTGTGCTTCGATCCTGAGGGAAACTGTCTGGTCAAGGAGTACATCGCCGGTGACACGGGCTGCCTGCTGGCGGCCGATGATCGGGTGGATCTCGAGCTGGTGCGCGCGCTGCGCCGGATGTCGCTGATGGCGAAGGCCGAGGGGCTGAACCTGGACTGGTTTCCGCCCAACTTCGTGCGCCGGGGAACGGAACTGGTATACATCGACTACGAAGCCAATCCCTGGGATGCGCGCTGGAGCCTGGAACACTGGGGCTTCTGGTACTGGGCCAATGCCGCGGGCATGCGGCACTTGCGTGAGCAGCATTCGATGAGTGACCTGGAAGACGAGCCGGGTCACCCACGTCATCAGGGGCTTGAGTCGCGGGTGCGCACCTGGTGCACGGAGTCTTGATGAATCGGTGTCGTCCTGGGTCGCAGCATGGAACACGCGGGACGAAAGGGAGCATCGTTCATGGATGAGCCAGTTCTGGACCTGCCGATCGGGGAAGACATGTCACCCGAGGACCGGATGTTTGCCCTGCACATCAACGAGATCCAATTGCTGCTGGCGGAGAAGCGCACGGCGCTGGCCGTCTTGCGCACCGGCATCGCCATCATGGCCCTGCCCATTTCGGTGCTCAGCGTGCTGATCGCGACCTCCCGCCTCTACGATCTGGCAGCCGTGTGGCAGCTGCTGGTCCCCGTGATCCTGATCAGCGTGGCGCTGGCCGCGCTGGCCGTCAATCTTGTCATGCGATCCATGCGCCGCCTGCTGACGATCGATCGGCTGATCAGCCTGATCAAGCGGGAATCCCCGCGCCTGGCTCGCCTGGTTTCCTGAGCGGGGCGACAAAGCTGACACGGAACGAGCAACTGCTTTACATGGCTAGAAATATTTGTTGACGCATATACTTTACAAAAATTATGCGCGGAAAAGCATTTGAAATTGACGATCGGTGCGTTGAGCAGTATGTTCTGCCGGACCCATTCCGCAACCACCGACCGGAGTCCGCCGATGCGCCATGATATCCAGGAGCTTGCAACCGCAATCCGGCTTGCCCGGATTCGCCGTGGACTGAGCCAGAAGGAACTTGGCCTGGCAACGGGGCTTCCGCAAAGCCATGTATCCCGAATCGAGAAAGGTGTCGTGGATGCGAAACTGTCCACATTTCTCGACCTGGCACGCGCCCTCGACCTTGAACTGATGCTGATTCCCCGTCAGCAGGTCCTGCTCGCCGAAAGCGTCCTGGGCTCCAAGGTGCAAAGCTCTCCCGGGAGGAACGATGCCTGGGAGAAGTCCACCGCCCGATTGATCCGCAGGATACGACAGCGACTGGCCACACAGGCGGTCAGCGCAGAGAATGGGAAACTTGTCGACCAGACGCTCGCTGAACTTCTGTCCATGGTGCCTGCCATTCCCGACACACGGCAGAGGCGCGTGCTGGACTTGTTGCGAGAGATCGGGAAGGTGTCCCAGGACCCCGAAAAAGTGAGCCGCGCATTGGCCGAATTGCGTCAGCTGAGTGCTGGAATCATGGGCGAGGCCCCGTTCGAGCGCCAGCCCGCCTACCGCCTGGGTGACGACGAATGACAGGCGGCGCCACAGGCAACACGTCCGATCTGAAGATTCTTCTGCACGGCAGGCGAATCGCCACCATCAGTCGCCTTGCGGACGACAGGAACCTCCTCGTGCTTGAGGACGACTACATCCAGAACCCAGATCGCCCCACTCTGGGACTTGGGTTCATGGACCAGGCCGGCGAGCTGCTGACGGAGTTTCATCCAACGCGCATGCGCCTGCACCCGTTCTTCTCGAATCTTCTGCCGGAAGGAGCTCTGCGGGAGTACCTGGCGAAGCGGGCAGGCGTGAAATCAAGCCGGGAGTTCTTTCTGCTGGCCGTGCTGGGCAAGGATCTGCCTGGTGCATTGACCGTGGAAGCCCGGGAGCTGGATGATGTGTTCACACTGCTGTCCGCACAGGAGCGCGGCACGGTTGAATCAGGCTCCGCAAACTCACCCTCGAGAATGCGCTTTTCTCTGGCGGGGGTTCAGCTCAAATTCTCCGCGATTCTCGAGGCGGCGGGCGGTTTGACCATTCCGGCAGAAGGCGTTGGCGGAAACTGGATCATCAAGTTGCCCTCGGCCCTGTATGCCCGCGTCCCAGAAAACGAGTACTCGATGCTGGAGCTGGCACGACATATCGGCATGCAGGTACCCGAGGTCAGGCTGATTCCAGCCCGCGAGATCGAAGGTCTGCCGATCGGCATGGAGGACTTCGCCGGTCAGGCGCTTGCCGTCAGACGCTTTGACAGAGCCGGGGATGGATCACCGATTCACATCGAGGATTTCGCCCAGGTCTATGGTGTCTATCCTGAAGCCAAATACGAGAAGGCGAGCTGCCAGAGTCTGGCCAGAGTCCTCTGGCGGGATTCCGGGGGCGATGATCTGGCCGAACTTGTGAGCCGTCTGGTCTTCAATGCGCTGATCGGAAACGCCGACATGCACCTGAAGAACTGGTCCTTGATCTACCCCGACCAACGGCATCCGCGTCTGGCACCGTGTTACGATTTCGTTTCCACCATCGCCTGGATTCCCGATGACCGCGAGATGGCGCTCAGTCTGGCCGGAACCAGATCGATGCTGGACCTGTCGTGGGACACACTCGAACGATTCGCGGCCAAAGCCCGGATTCCTCGGGAACTGGTACTGGCGGCAGCCGACCGCACGGTCCAGGCCTTCATCGAGACCTGGAGAAAACACCGGCAGGATCTTCCCCTGGATGAGCGACACGCGGACCGGATCGACGCTCACAGCCAGAGCATTCCATTGTTGAGAACGGCACGCCCGAAGTAGACGGCTCGATGCATGACCCAGCTGGTTGTCTGACCCAGGGTTTCATTCGTGCCACGGACCGACTGAAACCAGTGTGATGCCCGTGGCGCGCGCCCAAGCAAAACAGAGTCGAAGATGGGACTGATTTCATGAGCCTGCCCCAGAATGCCATTGAACTTGCCGCCTACTTGAAACGTATCGGGCATTGCCCTGAGGTCGAGCCAAGCCCGGCGGTGCTGCGCTCGCTGCACATGGCGCACGCCCGCACGATTCCCTTCGAGAACATCGAGGTGCTGCTGGGCGGAGTGCCGCGTCTGGATCCTGCCGGTCTGCAGCTCAAGCTGGTGGAGCAGAGGCGCGGTGGCTACTGCTTCGAGCAGAATTCCCTGCTGGCCCTGATGCTGGAAGCAATCGGCTTCGGTGTACGCCGGCTGTCGGCGCGCGTACGCTGGCACGGGCAGCACGTGTTGCCGCGCACTCACATGCTGCTGCTGGTGAGCGCGGGACAGGAGCAGTGGCTGGCCGATGTGGGCTTTGGCGCTCACGGTCTGCTGGAACCGCTGCCGTTTCGTGAAGGGGCGGAATCGCGGGTCGGGTTGTGGACCACGCGCCTTGTGCGGGAAGGGGAACTCTGGGTCGTGCAGATTCCCGAGGACGGCGACTGGCGCGATCTGTACGCCTTCGACCTGCAGGAGCAGCAGGCGGTGGACATGGAGCTGGCCAACTGGTACACTGCCACCCATCCCGGATCGATCTTCCGGAAAGGCCTGATCGCCCAGCGTGTCACTCCCGAACGGCGCACGCACCTGCGCGATCGGGAGCTGAGCGTGGAGGATGCATCCGGCACCTCGGGGCGCAGCTTGCGGGACGAGGCGGAAGTCCGCCAGGTGCTGGAAGAGATCTTCGGCATCCAGTGGCCCACGGGAGCCACGTCGACAGAATCCGATACCGCCGGCACCTGAGCCGTGCGGTCCATTACGGGAACGGGCCTCCTGACCGGGCTGTCGGCCCTGGTCAGCGAATTCCGGTCCCCACATCAGAAAGAGAGTCGATCATGACAATGCGCAGTGCTTCCGCCGAATGGAACGGAACCCTGAAGGATGGTCACGGCACGATGATTCTGGGCAGCGGTGCCTGGGAGGGGCCGTTCAGTTTCGCCTCGCGTTTCGAGGAAGGTCCCGGCTCCAATCCCGAAGAGTTGCTGGGTGCGGCTCATGCGGGCTGTTTCTCGATGTTCCTCTCCGCCGTGCTCACCAAGGCCGGCTTCGAGCCGCGCCGGATTCACACCACGGCCAAGGTGCATCTCGAGGCGGGCCCCGAGATCGCGCTGATCGAGCTGGACCTGGAAGCGGAAATCCCGGGAATTTCGGAAGAGGACTTCCTGACTCACGCCGAGACCGCCAAGGCGGGCTGCCCGGTATCCAAGGCGCTGGCCGGTCCCAAGGTCACCCTCAAAGCCCGTCTGCAGGCCTGAACCGACACACGGGGGCGGGCACCCGCGGGTGCCCGCCCATTTCAATTGCAACGGCCCCTGACGGATCACGCGGGGCCGTCGTCCTGCCCGGGAGAACCCCATGGCCGAATCGAAACTGTACTCCGGCAAATCGATCCAGGTCGAGTTCAATGCCCGCCGCTGCCTGCATGCCGGAGAGTGCGTGCGCACCCTGCCCGCCGTGTTCGACACGGCCCAGCGTCCCTGGATCATGCCCGACGAGGGCGGCGCGGCCGAGATCGAGCGTGCCGTGGCACTTTGCCCCACGGGCGCCCTCTCCTGCAGGCGCGTGGATGGCACCACCCCCGAGGAGTTCCCTCTGGGCAACCAGGTGGTCGTCTCCGCCAATGGCCCGCTCTACCTGCGGGGCCGGATCGAGCTGACGCGCCTGGACGGCACGGTGCAACACATGAAGGCCGCCGCACTCTGCCGCTGTGGCAACAGCTCCAACCGGCCCTTCTGCGACGGCAGCCACCGCCGCGCCCCGTTCAAGGCCGAAGGCAGCCCCGGCTACCGCAGCCTGAGTCCCACTCCCGATTCGGGCCCGCTCAAGGTCAGTTTCCGCGAACATGGCCCGATCCTGCTCTCGGGACATTGGATCCTGCGTCACACGAGCGAGCCCGAAACCTGCACGGGCGGAGCCCTCTGCCGCTGCGGCGCCTCGTCCCGCAAGCCCCACTGCGACGGAAGCCACCGCCAGGCCGGCTTCCAGGATTGAGTTGTGGGAATCGGGTGACACACAAAACTCGTCATTCCCGCGCATGCGGGAACCTCGAGAATTGCACCGCACACCCTCTTCCTGTCGGTTACCCCCCCCAGCCGCCCGTGGAGTCCCCACGGAACCCGGATTGCGCCGGAGCAACTCCAGTCGTGTGACGGATATTGAGACTTCATCCGGGCTACGGCTCTGATTGATGCTTCCCGCCCAGCCGCCCGTGGATTCCCCACGGGCTAGTTATGTATGACGCCCCATTCGGGGCTTGGCAGGCAGCGATCGTGTGCCAAGGCGAAGCCATGTTCCCTTCCCTCGCGCAGCGGGGGAAGGCACGCCGCAGGCGTGATGGGATGGGGGCCTTTCGTCGCAGAAAGGACCAACGATGTCTTGCCCCGCAAGAACGCCACGATCCGCCCCATGAGTGGAAACGCCCCGCGTGAGCAGCGGGGCGTTCCGGATCTCCCTGAATGTGTCGCATCACCTCAGCAGCACGATCTTCCTGGCGTCACTGAACCCATCGCCCTCCAGATTCAGCAGGTACACACCGCTGGCCAGATCGGAAGCGTCCAGCGTGAGCTGCAGCGTGCCGGGTGTCTGGCTGCCATTCAGCAGCGTGCGCACCAATTGCCCCTGCAGGTTGAAGAGGCGCAGACGGAAGGGACGCGTATCTGGCACACGGATCTCCACCGTGGTCGTGGGATTGAATGGGTTCGGCCAGACCTGGCCCAGAGAGAAGCTGGCAGGCAGAACCGGTTCCGGTGACACGGTCACATCACCCACGAACAGGTTCACGGGAACATGGAATGTCTGCTCGGCGCTTGTCAGCAGAATGCGTGCAGCATACGGACCTTCAGGCATCAGATGGCCCAGTGGGGTGTTGCTTGCGGTCACGGGAATGGCCAGGCTCTGCTGTGGACCCAGCATGCCGCTGTAGTTGGCCATTTCGAGCCAGAAGCGCGGTGTGATCCGGATCGCGTACTCATTGCGTGCGCGAAGTCTGTGACGAATCGCGAAACCCTCCTCGGGGCCGGGCCCCTGAAGACCCAGTGTGCCATGGCGGCTGGACAGGAGATTGTCGTGCATGTCGCCATACTGCAGCGTGATGAGTCCGCTGGATTCCAGGATGATCTGGAACGTGAACGGCCCGCCATGGGTGCCGAATTGACTTGGCGCTTCCACCCAGCTCACCACCAGACTGTCGGCACTCTGTCGACGGAAGACATGTCCTGCCAGATCGTTGTCCCGCAGCAGATCCTCCCACCAGCCACAGATGGAACTGGCCGGTGCCTGAGCGCTGGGCAGGCCGGGCTCATTGTCCGGATGCGCCGTACTGTCGCTGAAACTGAGATAGCCATCGGGACTGATGAACACCGTACTGAAACTCTGGCCGTAGAACGGAAAATCGAAGCCCATCGCGAAGGGACCCGCCACCTGATCGTGCTGGGCGAAGACCACCGGGAGCGCGTCCTCGTCGGGTGCCAGCCAGTGGACCATGGGGCCATCGGGTTCGTCGCTGTCGATCCAGGTGTATCCGGACGCATCGGGGCCACCTGCTTCGCGGGGAACCTCCAGTGGCGGCATATCCGTGGCAGTGGGCGGCCAGTCGCCCACCAGGATGATGCGTGTGTTCCAGGCAGCCATGCCGCTGCCCGTGTTCGTCAGATGAAGAGAATCCGTCGCGACGGTGGCCTGAGTATCACTCATGTGAAAATTCATCGAGCCGGGAAACACTTCCAGCATTGCGCCGGAAAGATCCTGCTGCCGTGTGCTGAAGCGGATGGCGCGGGTTCCGTTGATCGTGGTGGCCGTTGGGTCCCACAGCGAGTAGTTGCTGAGGGTCAGGCCGCGGGTGCCCGTGTGATCTTCCAGCCCGATGGTGCAATAGGGAAAGTCCTCGGAGTGATTCTGGTCATTGCGGAACTCGCGGTACTGGTAGATGAACTCCGCATCGCCGCTGGGAGTCTGATGTACCGCAGGATCCAGCAGCAACAGCTGGAAGGTGTTGGGCCCTCCGCTGGAATTGCCCCGTACGCCATACCATTCCACGACGAAGATGTGCAGGTCTTCCAGATACTCCACACACACCTGCCCCTCAGCAGGAATCAGGTGGTCGTCCCACATCACCGCCAGCATGGGCTGCGGACCCATGGGGCCCGGCATGAGGTGATTGCGCAGATCCGTTTCCAGATTCGAGTTCGGTCCGAAGCTGACGAAGCCGTTGGAGCACACTCCCATTTCGTCATAGCTCTCGCCGTACAGCGTGAAGGCGAAGGGCAGGGTCACCATCACCGCATCGTCCTGCTGATTGGCGTTGTCCGTCAGATCCAGCACGGTGCCAGTCCCACCCGCCATCGGGGCGATTTCAAGCCAGGCGTAGTCCAGCGCCATGGGGCCGGAGTCCCCATCTTCCCAGGCGTAGTACCCGTACTCGTCCGGTCCTGTAGGGTCACTCACCAGGCCTGCGCCCGAGCGCACGGGAACCAGGAACTGTCCCTGCACTCCAAGGGGGCTGGTCCAGTTGATGGTCAGCGTGGCGATGCTTCCGGAAAAGGCCTGGTCCGACACGGTGATCGGCAGACTCAGTGCCGTGCTGCTGCTCTCCGCGGGAATGCTCAGTGTGACTGGAGTCGAGGGCGTAAAGAACCACGACTCTTCCGGAAAGCTGGCGCTGAGGCTGAGATCGTTCCCGTCCAGAGCGCCCGAGTTGAGGATCTCGAGCAGCAGCTGGCCCGTGCTGCCGGGCTGCAGCACCACGCCGCTCACATTGGGATTCAGCAATTCCAGCCGGGGCGTGCGAGTGTCCGCGAGCACACGGTGCGTCACACCGGCGCCGCCATCCCATTCCAGCGTCAGGTCCAGCCAGACGGGATCGTCGTCACTCACGTCATTGTCCAGAGTGAACTGCAGCGGCGTGAGCAACTGGGCACTCTGGCCGGAAAGTATCGTGGGCAGGGCAGCCGTACCCTGGCTGATGGTGCCGATACCAGGTGCCAGCGACAGGCTCAGTGTGGCACCGGTCATCGGGGTGGCCAGCGGATTGAGCACGCTCAGACTTAGACTCGTCAGGCTGCCGGGCAGTACCCAGGCATTGCCGCCACTCTGCCAGGTCAGGGCTTCCAGGCTGGGCGTCATGTTCGCTGGCGTCAACGAATGGTTCTGCATCACGGGCACACAGTCGTCATGACTGGCGGTGATCCAGAGAGGGTCGCTTTCGAGCAGCGCGGGCAATGTGAGGACGACCCGTCCATCGGGGCCGGTCAGCCCCAGCACCTGCATGCCACTGGGCTGGCTGGCACAGACGACCGCACCCTCCACGGGCTGGTTTTCAGCTGTGATGATGCGCAGCGCCACCCGGGTGTCCCCCGCGGAAATGCTTGCGGGTGCCTCGGCGATCTGCAACACCGAAGGCTCGCCCACCCAGACATTCATGCCGGGATCACCCATCAGATTGGTCCAGCGGCCGTAGTTGGTGATGGCCTGGTCACCGGGTGGCAATGTGCGAAACAGCTCGAGCTTGCCGCGGAACATGGCCGTGCCAACCTGGCGAATGTCCAGGTCCAGCAAGGCATACCAGAACCCACCACAGACCAGATTGGCATGGTGGGTGTGGATGTTGGAAGTACAGAGGCCCATGGCGGCCACACCACCTCCCGGAGTGATGGGTGTGCCCGCCCGCAGGAAAGCCTCCGCGAAGCAGGGGTCGGAACCCGAGACGAAATTGCCCGTCGCTTCGCTGAAAATCACTGTGACCGGTGTTCGCGGTCCCTGCGCCAGATTCAGGATCTGTGCCGTGTTGAGCCCTTCCATGCCGATCCAGCCGCGGTAATTGTGAAAGCTGGTTCCCGCTTCGTACCAGCCCGGTACCCAGGTCGCGCTGCTGGCGCAGAACGCGGTGTCGATCTGGGTGTAGCCGTGATCCTCCGCCAGACGGATTGCCGCCCCGCGGCTCAATTGCGGCATGCTTTCGTCGCAGTTGTAGGAACTGGTGATGAAGGATGCCCGGTGCAGCCAGTCGGGATTCTCGAGATCGGGACTCAACTCGTAAGCCAGAATCTTGTTGAAGATGGTGCTCAGGTGGTCCGCGGTGCGGGCGCTGATGCGACCCACCACCAGATCGGCCAGCGCATCGTCGCCCGCGATGGTCGCGTAATACTGATCATATTGACCGGTATGGGTGGGGGTCATGAAACTGCCGCCGTCCGCATCGCCCACCAGCATCACGTAATCGGGCGGGTTGTCGCCACTGAACTCGGTGATCACCGCCTCGTGGATGGCTTCCTTGGCCCAGGCGATGTCGTCGTCGGTGATCACCTGCATGCGGTGCCCCTTGCGAAACTTCCACTCCAGCCAGTCCTGGAAGCTTTCATTGCCCAGAGCGTTGGCAGGGGTGAACACCAGATAGTTTAGCGGGTGCTGCGCCGTGTGCCATGCGATGTCACGCAGCGCACCTTCCGCATCGGGAGCTGAGATGAGCTCGTCCCCGACCAGGTTCTCCATCAGCGGACTGAAGGGCATGGGAGCCGTGATCTGATTCACGGAGTTCTCGCCGGCGAAGTCCAGCGACAGTTCGAGGCTAGCCAGTTCTTCAAGCTCGGCGCTGACCGGGTTCCAGCGCAATGGCGCAATGCTCACCTGCACCACGCGCCGGTCCCGCAGGATCATCGGATCGCTGAGTGACACGGCCTGCGACGGCCACCAGGCATCGCTGCCGTAGATCTGCGCATTCTCCACCCAGGGCAGCGGCAGGTCGGCTTCCGTGTGCAGGCGTTCCTGCAGGGGTCGCACCCGGACCGTCCCCAGTGGCTGCCAGTGCTGGGCCAGAATCCTCAGGCTGACCCCGGCACGATCCGGAATACGCACAAGCCGGTTCACCAGGGGCAGATCGGGAGCGCCCACCTCGTACAGCAGACCTTCGTGCTCGATGCGAAGAATCTGCTGGTCCTCGAGGGTCTCGCTCCGTGGTGGGGGAAACTCCATGCTCAGCCGGACACCCGCGCCCGCCTCAGCCCATTGAGCGTGGGTCGTGACCTGCGGTGTCTGGCTGGCGTTTCCGGCCGCTGCAAGACACAGTAGTGCGGCAAGCAGCTCGAACCACGGCACGCAATGTCGATTTGATTGTTCCATCGGGGATGGCCCTTCCTGGCTGCGGCGCCCGGAACACGCCTGGGTGAGATGCAGGAAACTCTTGGCTGGCCCTGGGAAGGGCTTGGAAACAGGGCTGGAATGCGTCCGGCCCGTGCGAATATCTGAAGTGCATGATGGGTCGACACCATCAGGCCATGGTTGATCCGCGTCCGCCCGTGGATTCCCCACGGAACCCGGATTGCGCCGGAACGATGCCCGTGGAGTCACGGATGCGGTGGCTTCATCCGGGCTACGGCGCTGAGTGACGCTCTTCCACACCCGCCCGTGTATTCCCCACGGAACCCGGATTGCGCAGGATCGATTCCGGTGGGGTCACGGATACAGTGGCTTCATCCGGGCTACGGCGCTGAGTGACGCTCCCCCACACGCGCCCGTGGATTCCCCACGGGCTACGTATGCATGATGCCCCATTCGGGGCTTGACAGGCAGCGATCCTGTACCGAGGCGAAGCCATGATCCCTTTCCTTGCGCAGCGGGGGAAGGCCTGCCGAAGGCAGGGGGGATGGGGGCCTTTCATGGTCTGCAGCGTCGACACGATCTGTCTCCTCACCTCAGCAGCACGATCTTCCTTGCGTCGCGAAAGCCGTTTCCTTCCAGGCTGAGAAAGTACACGCCGCTGGCCAGATCGGAGCCGTACAGCGCGATCCGGAGCGTGCCGGGAGTCTGGCTTCCCGAGAGCAGGGTCCTGACGCGCTGGCCCTGCAGATTGTAGACATGCAGGCTGAAGGGCCGTGCGTCGGGCACGATCAGTTCGATGGTGGTCATGGGGTTGAAGGGATTGGGGAACGCCGGCCTCAGTTCGAAGCCGATCGGGTGTGCCCGGGGTTCCTTGAGCGGCGCACGCACGGCCACCAGGTGATCCAGTGTGCCCGCACGGGGACCACCGGTGTAGCCGATGTCGTTGCGCAGCCCCCCCTGGCTGGGCCAGAGGGCGACACCGGGGTTGTCGGGGTCTTCCAGATCATCGAAGGCCATGCTGGAATCACCGGAATCAATGCACACGGAAGTTCTTGCCAGAAATGGGTAGCCAAGCTCTGGGTCGAACCCAGGATCCATTCCGATGATGTTGCCTTCCCCAGCGGTTGGCGCTACTGGGAGGGAGCACGACAGGAACTCGATGGGCTGATCGTTGGGGATGATGCCCCAGTGAGCCTCCAGGTGCTGGAAGGAATTGTTCGCAATCAGGCTGTTGCGCACGATGCTCTGTGGATAGTCCGCGATGTCCCCAACCAGCAGATTCCGCACGCCGCTGTTAGTGATGGTCAGGTTCCGCACTTCTGTTTGCTGCGGACTGTCGTAACTGGAATAGAACACGACGGCTGCCTGGTGGCTGGGCAGCCATGTGTTCGCGAAATCCCTTGCTTGAACACTGTCGATCAAGACATTCTCCACCAATCCGATGTCACTGTCCAGCCAGAGTCCATAGCGGTGCGGGCCTCTGATGACACAGTTCCGGACTTCTGACCGAGAGTGCCCGAAGATCTGCAGGCATCCTTCGTCGTTGTCGGTGAAGGAACAGTTTTCCACCAGCAGTCTGGTGCGCCAGGGGATGTTTTCGATTCCGCCTTCGATCCGGACTGTGGAACCCAAAGAAAACGATTGGTTTGTTTCTGGGATGACAGCCGACAGCCTGTTGTCATGAAAGATGCAATTGTGCACGATGGCCTGCCGCGTATCACCAAGCAGCAAGTACAATGCGCGACCTTCGTGGTTCGGGCCAAAATCGTCTGGCCCAAAATCCGCGACGATGGCCCAGTAGTTAGCGTGGTCAATCACGACGTTGTGGCTGACTTCAACACTCTCGATTGTCAGGGTATCCAATCCATCATGGTGCACGTACAGTGCAGCCCCTGAATGCATATTCCAGAAGTCCAACGAGTCCAGAGGCGTGGGCATCTCCGAGACATTGCCCGTAATTTTGCTGCTCAGAAGGTTGCAGTTCTTGATGCTGGCGATGCGGCCACCCAGCAGATTGCCGGGCTGGTTTGGCCCCCCCGCGTGATTCCCTTCCACAAGCAGATGCTCGATCGTACCCGTGTAGATGTTGGCAAGTTCATCCCGCGGGCATTCCAGCTCGACGACGTCGTACCCTGCCGTCGAGTTGCCGATGACGCGGACGCTGTCAATGTGAACACCCTGACCGTGAATCTGCAGCATGCTGACAGGCCCGTTGCCGGTGTAGAGATTGTCGTGAAAGTGGACATTCTTCACGGTACCGCGACCTATCCCAAGTTGCAGGTTTGGGGGATAACTACTTATCAAGTTCTGTGCTTCAAAGCCATCGATGAAATTGTACGCTCTTCCGCCAAAATCAGTGGCAAAGACCGGTGTTTGGTAGCCATGGACAAGTACATCGTTGACCCATGCCGAGTCCGTCGAAATGAACGATCCAGCACTTCCATTGTCACCGGTTCCATCACACACAAGCGAGTCTACTTGAAGACTCAGATCAAGATCAACACGGACGTTTCTATCTGTGCCAGCCGCACCATTCTTGATCAGGATGTTGCGCATCTTCAATCGTTTGAATGCTGCACGCAATCGCAACACAGGGGCCGAGGCTGAGGGACCGCCACCAGAAACAGTATGTCCTCTGAATATGATGTGTGCCAACTCCAGACAGGATTCTTCCATTCCGAAGATTCCACCGGCCATGTCGGTGCCGGCACCATTCTGGACAACTAGGCCATCCAGCCGAATCCATTCCTGATCCGTGTCCGGAATCACCAGACAGGTCCCGTTGTGGCCGCCATCCAGGATCGTCTCCAGCCAGTCTGCGGAATCCCTTGTGGCCGGGTAGTGGCTCATCAGGGTGATGCCATGGCCGGGGGCGGTCAGGTGTTCGAAGTACGTCCCGCGCTCGACGAGCACGGTGTCACCGGAGGTGCTGGCGTCAAAGGCGGACTGGATGGTGGGTTGGTCGCCGGGCACGCCGATGATCGCGGCATCAGCGGAAGTGGCAAGCAGCAGGCACAGTATGATTCGAAGCATGGGCGGCCTCTCGCGGGCGATGGCATCGGCCAAAGAAAATGGTGCGCCCAGTTTAGCGAAAGGTTGGCGGCGTGGGCAGGATTTTCGTCCAGCTGGCAGATTCCGTGCAGGAGACAGAAGCCGCCCGCAGGGCAAGATTCGTGCAGCCGCGGGGAGCATGCCCAAAGCGACGCTTTGGGGTGATTGCCCCACCCATGGACACGGTGCCCGGCCAATGGGTGGGGTGCCGGAGGTGCAGGAGGGATTGGTCGTGCTCCACCCAAAGCGTTGCTTTGGGCTGACGAAACAGTGCCCCTTCGGGGCGGATTTGCTGCGCCTGTCCCACCTGATTGGCCATCATCCCCGTCAAATGGGCATATCCAAAGAATCGAACCAAGCCAGTTCCTGTTCGGCGGTGGAGTTCCGATGGTGCTGTTCCTGATTGTCTATGTACCGTCGAACCTTGCACAAGTTCGTTGGTGACACAGAATAGGCCCCATAACCATGTTGCCATGCAAAGCAAGCCAGGTCGGCCGACTGGGACTTTACCCATCGAGATGAAGAGGTCTTGACCAGCATGACCAGGTCACACAGGGCCATTGTCTGCCCAAGACCGAACAGAATGTGCACATGGTCGGCTACCCCATTGATGCACAGTGGTTTGCAGTTTGATTTCTCGATGATGGAGTAGATGTATCCAAACAGCTTCTTGCGAAGTTCCTTGCGGATAAGCGGAGCCCTGTTCCTGGTTGAGAAAACGAGATGCACATAGTTACGAACCTGAGACTGTCCCATTAAATGCGTCTTTCTCCATCAAGTGCAGCCGATTGCGTCCCGTGACACCAACTTGTGATATCTGTCCTATCCCCGATAAAGTTTTGGGTTCCAGAGAACCATTCATGAGCCAAAAACAACATGCTCCAATGTCAGGGGAATCAAACAAAGCCGCTCGCAGGGCAAGATTTGTGCAGCCGCGGGGAGCATGCCCAAAGCGACGCTTTGGGGTGATTCATGGCACACACATCACGCTTCGGTTCACCCGCGTCCGCCCGTGGATTCCCACACAACCCGGATTGCGCCGGGACGATTTTCGTGACGCTACAGATGCGGTGGCTTCATCCGGGCTACCGCACTGTGTGACGCTCCCCCGCGTCCGCCCGTGGATTCCCCACGGGCTAGTTATGTGTGATGCCCCATTCGGGGCTTGGCAGGCAGCGATCGTGTACCGAGGCGAAGCCAGAATTCCTTCCATCGCGCAGCGGGGGAAGGCCTGCCGAAGGCAGGGGGGATGGGGGCCATGGGCGATGTGCCACAAAGGGGCGGGGATCAGATTGGGTGGCTCGTGTAACAGCAAGGGATCCCCGCCTGCGCGGGGATGACGAGTATGACGGCATCGGGTCTGCCGACATCGAGTCTGGCAGTGACGAGGCTGTGAATGACCCTCACCGCAGCAGCACGATCTTCCTTGCGTCGCGGAAGCCGTTCCCTTCCAGACTGAGCAGGTACACGCCGCTGGCCAGATCGGAGCAGTCCAGCGCGATCCGGAGCGTGCCGGGGGTCTGGCTGCCCGAGAGCAGGGTCCTGACGCGCTGGCCCTGCAGATTGTAGACATGCAGGCTGAAGGGCCGGGCGTCGGGCACGGTCAGTTCGATGGTGGTCATGGGATTGAAGGGATTGGGCCAGATCCGGCCCAGACTGAAGTCGTGTGGCGTCTCGACGGGTTGCCCGGGTCGCACGTCCACGTTGCCCACGGCCAGGCTGACGGGAATCTCGAAACTCTGCTCGGCCGCGTTGAGGATGATCCGGGCCTGGTAGAGTCCCTCGGCCAGCAGGACACCCATGGGGCTGTTGTTGGCCAGCACCGGAATCGCCACGGTCTGCTGCGCGCCCAGCAATCCGCTGGTCGTGCCAAGCTCGAGCCATCCGGGTGGTGTGATCCGTACCGCGAAATGGCTGCGGGAGATCTGCATGTGGCGAACCGCGAATCCCTGCGCGGGCTCGGGGCCCTGCAGGCCGATGGTGCCCGAGTCGCTCAGCGGATTGTTGCCGCTCATCTCGCCGTACTGCAGCGTGATGCGGCCATTGTTCTCAAGAATGATCTGGAAGGTGAAGGGGCCGCCGGACAGGTTCGGGGAGCTGTGCGGGGCATTCACCCAGGACACGATCAGGCTGTCGGGGCGATGGCTGCGGAAGACGTGACCGGAGAGAT
This sequence comes from Candidatus Delongbacteria bacterium, assembly GCA_020634015.1. Lineage (NCBI taxonomy): Bacteria > Candidatus Delongiibacteriota > Candidatus Delongbacteria bacterium. The sequence goes on from JACKCN010000005.1 coordinate 189,234, forward strand.
CCGTGTTCTGCAGCAGGTCGTCCCACCAGCCGCAGATGGCATTGTCGGGCGCCAGTGAGTTGGGCAGACCCACCGCATTGTTCCAGTGGTTGGCGTTGTCGGTGAAGCTGATGTAGCCATTGGGATTGATGTACAGGCTGTCGTGGGTCAGGCCGTAATAGCGGAAGTCGAAACCGATGGCGAAGGGACCCACGCCCGAGTCGTTCAGTTGAAAGTCCACGAGCAGCGCCTCGGCGTCGGGGGTGACCCAGTGGACGGCCGGGCCGCCCGCCTCCTCGCTGTCCACCCAGCGGTAGCCGTAGACATCGGGACCCCCGGCGTCGCGGCTGTCAGCCGGGCGAGCGGGCGACGAGATCCAGTCCGTGTCGAACTCGATGCGCGCGCTCCATGTCATCAGGCCGCCGCCAAGATTGTGCAGGTGCAGGGTGTCGCTGGCCGTTTCGTCGGCCAGATCGCTCATCGCGAAGTCCAGCGCGCTTTCCTGCGGAGCCGGTATGCCCTCGGAGCTGGCCTGGCGCTGGGTGCTGAAGCGGATCGCGCGGGTGCCCGTGATGGGGGTTGCGGTCGGGTCCCAGTGGTTGTAGTTCGTCAGGGTCAGCCCCTGGGTGCCCGTGTGATCCTCGAGCCCGATGGTGCAATAGGGAAAGTCCTGGGCGTTGCTCTGGTCGTTCTGGAACATGTTGTACTGGTAGATGAAGTCGCCATCGCCGCTGTCGGTCTGGTAGACGGCCGGGTCCAGCAGGAGCAGCTGGAAGGTGTTGGGGCCGCCCGTCGAATTGCCGCGCACGCGGTACCACTCCACCGCGAACATGTGGGATTCTTCCAGGTACTCCACGCAGACCTGGGCCCCGCCGGTGATCTTGTGGTCGTCCCACATCACGGCCAGCATGGGCTTGGGGCTGAGCGCGCCGGGCAGATAGTGGTTGCGGAACTCCGTTTCCAGATGGGCGTTGGACCCAAAACTGACGAAGCCATTGGAGCACACGCTCATTTCCGTGTACGACACGCCGTACAGCGTGAAGGGGAAGGGCAGGTTCACCAGGGTCGCGTCGTCCTCTTCGTCGCCGTGATCGCTCAGATCAAGCACGGTGCCCGAGCCACCGGCATCGGGCGCGATCTCGAGCCAGCCGAACTCCATGCTCTGGTCGCCCTCGTCGTCATTCTCCCAGGCGTAGTAGCCGTATTCGTCGGGGCCCGTGGGTTCGTGGGGCACACCGGCCCCGCAGCGCACGGGTACCACGAAGCTGCCATGGAGGCCCAGCGGACTGCTCCAGTCGATTCGCAGCATGCTGTTGTTGCCGGCGAAGGCCTCTTGGGCCACGCTCACCGGCACGACGAGCTGGTCGCTGCTCTCGCCCGCGGCAATGCTGAGTGTCACGGGAGTGCCCGGTGTGGAGAAGAGTGATTCGGCGGGGAAGGACGCGACGAGACTCAGCTCGGCACCGTCCAGATTGCCCGCATTGAGAATCTGCAGTTGAAGGGAGCCGCTCTGGCCGGGCAGCAGGCTCGTGCCCGCCAGGTTGGGGCTGCCCAGTTCCAGCCGCGGAGTGCGCACATCGGCGATCAGCCGGTGGCGCACGCTGTTGCCGCCATCCCAGCTCAGGTCCAGATCCAGCCAGACCGGCTCGCCGCTGCTGACATCCGCGTCCAGCGTGAACAGGAAGGGGGTCGGCAGGCTGGCGCTCTGCCCGGCGGCGATGCTGGGCAGGCTGACGCTGCCCTGCTCAAGCGTGCCCGCTCCGGCGGGCAGGCTCAGGCTGAGAGTGGCCCCCGTGATGGCCGTGGCCAGGGGATTGGTCACGCTCAGGTCCAGACTGGTCTGGCTGCCGGGCAGCGCCCAGGCGTTGCCGCTACTCTGGTAGACAAGATTGCTCAGCCCGGGAAGCGGCGCCGAACCGAGGGCCACATCCTGCAGCACGGGCACGCAATCGTCGTGGGTGGCGGTGATCCAGAGCGGGCTGGCGGCATCCAGTTCGGGCAGGGCAAGTACCACCCGACCATCCGCCCCGGTGAGACCCAGCACTTGAAAGCCGTCGGGCTGGCTGGCGCAGACCACGGCGTTTTCGACGGAGGCTCCGCCGGTGGTCTGAATGCGCAGCGCCACTCGCGTATCCCCAGCGGAGATGCTGGCGGGAGCCTCGCTGATCTGCAGCACATCGGGTTCGCCGACCCAGAGGTTCATGCCCGGGTCGCCCATCAGGTTGGCCCACTGGCTGAAGTTGGTCACGTTGGCGTCACCGGGCGGCAGGCTGCGCAGCAGTTCGTACTTGCCACGGAACATGGCCGTGCCCACCTGGCGGATGCCCAGGTCCAGAATGGCATACCAGAAACCGCCGCAGACGATGTTGTTGTAGGCGGTGTGCGTCTCGATGGTGCAGAAGCCCATCGCGGCCGCCGCCCCGCCCTGTGTCACGGGATTGCCGGCCCGCAGGAAGGCTTCGGTGAAGGCGGGGTCCGCGCCCGCATTGAAATCGCCCGAGGCACAGGTGAAGATCACCGCGATCGGCGTGCGGCGGCCCTGGCTCATGTTCATGATCGTGTTGGTGCTCAGGTTCTCCATGCCGTAGATGCCACGGTAGTTGTGGTAGCTGGTGCCCGAGCTGTACCAGTTGTAGACGTAACTGGGGCTGGCCGCGCAGAAGGCGGTGTCGATCTGGGTATAGCCGTAGCGGTCCACCAGGCTGAAGGCCGCGCTGCGGCTGAGCTGCGACATGCTGAGGCCGCAGTGTCCCACACCGGTCAGGAAGGAGGCCCGGTGCAGCCAGTTGGGATTGGCCAGGTCGGGGTTCTTCTCGTAGGCCAGGATCTTGTTGAAGATGGTGCTCAGGTGGGTCGCGCTGCGCGCCGTGATGCGCCCGGTCACCAGGTCGGCCAGCGCGTCGTTGCCGGCCACGGTGGCGTAGTAGTGGTCGTACTGGCTGGGGTGGGTGGGAGTCTGGAAGCTGCCCCCGTCGGAGTCCCCCACGAGCATCACATAGTCGGGAGGAGTATCGCCGTTGAACCGGGCCAGCACCGTGTTGCGGATGGCCGTGGTGGTCCAGCTGATGTCCGCGTCGGTGATCACCTCCATGTGGTGACCCTTGCGGAACTTCCACTCGAGCCAGTCCTGGAAGGGGCCATTGCTCAGTGCGCTGGCCGGCGTGAACACCAGATAGTTCAGCGGCCGCTCGGCCGTGTGCCAGCCGATCTCGCTCAGGGCGCCCTCGCTGGCCGGAGGAGCGATCAGCTCGTCGCCGACCAGTTGCGCCATCAGCGGACTGGATGGCATGGGAGCCGTGATCTGGTTCAGCGGATTCTCGCCGGCGAAGTCGAGGGCCAGCTCCAGCGAAGCCAGCTCTTCCAGCTCGCCCGTGGTGGGGTTCCAGCGCAGGGGCGCCACGCTCAGCTGTACCACACGCTGGTCCCGCAGGATCATCGGCTCGCTGAGCGATACCGCCTGCTGCGGCCACCAGCCGTCCAGCGCGTAGATCCCGGCATCCTCGATCCAGGGCAGCGGCAGTTCCGCCTCGACGTGCAGGCGTTCCTGCAGCGGGCGCACGCGTGTGGCATCCAGTGGGTGCCAGTCTTCGGCCAGCACTCTCAGGTTGGCTCCCGCGCGATCCGGAATGCGAACCAAGCGGTTCACCAGCGGCAGATCGGGAGCGCCCGCCTGCCCCAGCAGACCTTCGTGTTCCAGCCTGAAGATCGACTGGCCATCGATGTCTTCCACGCTGGGCAGGGGAAACTGCAGGCTGAGCTGAAGTCCACTCTCGGCAGCGGCCCAATCGGCCTGCTGACTGACCGTTCCGGTCTGTGATGTGTATCCGGCGAGCGGCAGGCACAAGAGTGCACCCAGCCGCATCATCTGCCGCCATGAGATGTGAGTCACCAATGGATCCTTCCAGGGTACGGCGCCCGGAACACGCCGGTTTGACAAGCATCGGACTGTTTCGCGCAGGGCGGACCATTCATGCGAATGGCCGTGCGGCGCTGGCCGACCCCGTCCATTATTGTATGGGTCCGGAAGTGGGCGCCAACAGTTTGCATATCGCCAAGCTGGCATCCAAGCTGAGCAGCCTTGGTTGGAAATTCGCTGGCGGCCCCGGGATGTCACCCTGTGGAAAGAAAAAGCGCCCCGCAGTCTCCCGCGGGGCGCTTTCGATTGGACTGTCCGCCGGGCTCAGCGCACCAGGGCGATCTTGCGCGTCTGCTGGAAACCATCGCCTTCCAGGCTCAGCAGATAGACTCCGCTGGCCAGAGCCGAGGCATCCAGGGTCAGCTGCAGAGTGCCGGGCGCCTGGCTGCCCTCCAGCAGGGTGCGTACCAGCTGGCCCTGCAGGTTGTAGAGGCGCAGGCGCACGGGACGCGAGTCGGGAATGCCCAGCTCCACCGTGGTGGTGGGGTTGAAGGGATTGGGCCAGACCCGGCCCAGGCTGAAGTCGGTGGGGTAGGGATTCGCATTCGGGTCGCCACCCACGCCCACCTCGGCGATGGTCAGGGTCACGGGCACGTCAAAGGACTGGTCGCCACTCTCCACCACGATCCGCGCATTCCAGACACCTTCGGGCAGCAGCAGGCCGCTGGGCTCGTTGCGCGCCACCACCGGCACGGCCGTGGTCTGCTGGGCGCCCAGCAATCCACCACTGGTGCTCAGTTCCAGCCAGAAGGGCGGGCTGATGCGCACGGCGTAGTCGCTGCGCGAAATCAGCATGTGGCGGATGGCGAAACCTTCTTCTGCCGAGGGTCCCTGCAGGCCCATGGTGCCCGAGTCACTGAGGGGGTTGCCACTGGTCATCTCGCCGTACTGCAGCGTGATGCTGCCGTTGGATTCCAGAATGATCTGGAAGGTGAAAGGGCCACCGAACTGTCCGGGGTTGTAGTGCGGCGTGTCGACCCAGCTCACCACCAGGCTGTCGGCACTGTGGCTGCGGAACACATGGCCATTCAGGTCCGCTTCCTGGAGCAGATCGTCCCACCAGCCGCAGATGGCGTTGTCGGGGGCCAGGTCATTGGGCACACCGATCGCGTTGTTCCAGTAGTTGGCGTTGTCGGTGAAACTGATGAAGCCATTGGGGCTGATGTACAGGCTGCTGAAGAGCTGGCCGTAGTACGAGAAGTCAAAACCGATCTCGAAGGGGCCGGCCGCCGCGTCGTTCTGCACGAAGTCCACGGCAATCGCGTCGTCTCCCGGGGCCACCCAGTTGACCTCGGGGCCGCTGTCCTCGTCGCTGTCGATCCAGCGGTAACCGAAGGAGTCCGGACCGCCCGTATCACGGGAGGCCGCCGGGCGCAGCAGGCCTGCAGGAGACGGCGGCCAGTCACCCTCCACCTCGATGCGCGCATTCCAGCTGATCAGGCCCGTGCCGGAATTGCCCAGGCGCAGGGAGTCGGTTTCCTGCATCGCCTCGGTGGAGCTCAAGGTATAGTCCAGCGAGGGCGACAGCACTTCCAGCACTCCGCCCACGGGTGCTTGCTGCAGGGTGGTGAAGCGGATCGAGCGGGTCCCGGTGATCGGGGTCGCGGTGGCATCCCAGTGGTCGTAGTTGGTGAAGGTCATCCCGCGGGTGCCGGTGTGGTCTTCGACACCGATCGTGCAGTAGGGGAAGTCCTGGGAGTTGTTCTGGTCGTCAATGAAGGTGTGGTACTGGTACACGAAATCACCGTCGCCCGTGGGAGTCTGGTACACGGCGGGGTCCAGCAGCAGCAACTGGAAGGTGTTCGGACCACCCTGCGAGTTGCCGCGCACCCGGTACCACTCCACCACCACCATGTGCGAACTGGGCAGATACTCCACGCAGACCTGGGCCCCGCCGGTGAGCTTGTGGTCGTCCCACATCACCGCCAGCATGGGCTGGGGGCCCATCGCGCCCGGCAGGTAGTGGTTGCGGAAGTCGGTTTCCAGGTGGGAATCGGGACCAAAGCTGACGAAGCCATTGGAGCACACGCTCATCTCGCTGTAGGTGACACCGTAGAGCGTGAAGTCGAAGGGCAGGGTCACCATTGCCGCATCATCGGCCTCGTCGGCCGTGTCGGTCAGGTTCAGCACCGTGCCCGTACCTCCGGCCGCGGGGGCGATCTCGATCCAGCCGTAGGCCATGCTCATCTCTCCGGCGTCGCTGTCTTCCCAGGCGTAGTAGCCGTAGGCATCGGGACCGCTGGGTTCCGACTGCACACCGGCACCGCAGCGCACGGGAACACTGAAACTGCCGCCCATGCCCAGCGGGCTGGTCCAGGCGATGTCGAGCATCGTGTTGTTGCCGGCATAGGCCTCGGCGTCCACGGTGACGGGCACGAAGAGCTGGTCGCTGCCACCGCCCGCGGGAAGGCTGAGGGTCACGGGAGTGCCCGGGGTCGTGAAGCGTGACTCCTGGGGGAAAGACGCCACCAGGCTCAGGTTGTTGCCCGCCAGATTGCCCGAGTTGAGAATCTCGACCTGCAGGTTGCTCGTGGTGCCGGGCATCAGGTTCAGGCCGCTCACATTGGGATTGCTCAGTTCCAGCCGGGGAGTGCGGACATCGGCGAGCACACGGTGGCTCACACTGTTGCCGCCATCCCAGGCCAGGCTCAGGTCCAGCCAGACGGGAGCGTCGCCGGACACATCGCCGTCCACTGTGAACTGCAGGGAGCTCAGCAGGTTGGCGCTCTGGCCGGGAGCAATGCTGGGCAAGGCCGCGCTGGCCACCTGGATCGTGCCCACACCGGGCTCGAGGCTCAGGGTCAGGCTGGCACCACTGAGGGTGCTGGCCGTGGGGTTGCTCACCCGCATGTCCAGGCTGGTGACCGTACCGGGAAGCGCCCAGGCATTGCCGTCGCTGTCGTACTCAAGAGAGCCCAGACTCGGGGTGGCGCTGGCGGAAGTCAGACTGATGTCCTGCATCGCGGGCACACAATCATCGTGGCTGGCGGTGATCCAGAGCGGGCTGGCTTCGTCCAGGACGGGCAGGGTCAGCACCACGCGGCCATCGGGACCGGTCAGGCCCAGCACCTGGAATCCGTCGGGCTGGCTGGCGCAGACCACCGTGTTCTCCACGGGCTGATCGCCGGTGGTGGTCACACGCAGGGCCAGGCGAGTATCACCCGCGGACAGGGTGGCCGGAGCTTCGCTGATCTGCAACACATCGGGTTCGCCGACCCACATGTTCATTCCCGGGTCGCCCATCAGGTTGGCCCAGTAACTGAAGTTGCTGATGTTCGAGTCGCCCGGGGGCAGGCTGCGGAACAGCTCATACTTGCCGCGGAACATCGCGGTGCCCACCTGGCGGATGCCCTGGTCCAGAATCGCATACCAGAATCCGCCACAGACCACATTGTTGTACGCGGTGTGGGTCTGGGAGGTGCAGAATCCCATGGCGGCCACGCCGCCGCCGGGGGTGACGGCGTTTCCGGCCCGCAGGAAGGCTTCGGTATACGCCGGATCGCCGCCCGAGGCGAAGTCGCCGGAACTGCAGGTGAAGATCACCGTGACCGGGGTGCGGCGTCCCTGGGTCAGATTCTGGATGGTGGTCGTGTTCAGCCCTTCCATGCCGATCCAGCCCCGGTAGTTGTAGTAGCTGGTGCCCGCGTTGTACCAGGTGGACACATAACTGGGGCTGGCCGCGCAGAAGGCCGTGTCGATCTGGGTGTAGCCGAAGTTGTCCACCAGGCTGAAAGCGGCTCCCCGGCTGAGCTGGGACATGCTCAGCCCGCAATGGCCCTGCCCCGTGAGGAACGAGGCGCGGTGCAGCCAGCCCGGGTTGGCCAGGTCGGGGTCCTGCTCGTAGGCCAGGATCTTGTTGAAGATGGTGCTCAGCTGGGTGGAACTGCGCGCGCTGATGCGCCCCACCACCACGTCGGCCAGGATGTCGTTGCCCGCGATCGCCGCGTAGGCGTGGTCATACTGTGAGCCATTGGTGGGTGTGACATAACTTCCACCGTCGGGATCGCCCACCAGCGTCACGTAGTCGGGCGGGTACTCGCCACCGTACTCGGAGATGATGGTATTGCGGATCGCGGTGCTGTTCCAGCTGATGTCACCATCGGTGACGATGGTCATGTGATGTCCCTTGCGGAACTTCCAGTCGATCCAGTCCTGAAAGCGCACATTCTGCAGCGCGGTGCCCGGAGTGAAGACCAGATAGTTCAGCGGACGCTCGGCCGTGTGCCATTCGATCTCGCGCAGGGTGCCCTCGGCCGGGGGAGGCGAAATCAGTGCGTCACCCACAAGCTCGGCCATCAGGGGGCTGTGGGGCATGGGGGCCGTGATCTGGTTCACGGGATTCTGGCCATGAAAGTCCAGCGACAGATCCAGCGTGACCAGTTCTTCCAGTGCGCCATTGGCGGGGTTCCAGCGCAGAGGAGCCACACTGAGCTGGATCACGCGCTGATCCCGCAGGATCATCGGTTCGCTGATGCTGACCGCCTGCAGGGGCCACCAGCCATCCATTCCATAGATCGCGGGGGATTCCAGCCAGGAGAGCGGCAGGTCCGCTTCGGTGTGCAGGCGTTCCTGCATCGGGCGCACGCGCACCGGATCCAGTGGCTGCCAGTCCTCGGCCAGGATGTTCAGGCTCACGTCACTGCGGTCGGGGATGCGCACCAGACGATTCACGAGCGGCAGGTCGGGGGATCCCGCCTCGCCGATCAGGCCTTCATTCTCGATGCGGTAGATCCGCTGGCCGTCGATGTCTTCCACATCGGGCTGTGGGAATCGCAGAGTGAGCCGGACTCCCGTGTCCGCAGTGGCCCACTGGACCTGCTGGCTCACGGTGGGGGTTTCCGTGGCCGAGGCCACACGTCCAGTGAGAGGCAGGCACAGCAATGTGCCCAGCAGCAGGGTGTGCCGCCATGACCTTCGTTCCACGTGTCATTCCTTCCTGTGTGTGGCGCCCGGAACGCGCCTATTTGATGAGCATCAGTTTTCGGACCTGCGAGCCACTGGGGCTGTCCAGTCGCAGCAGGTACACTCCACTGGCCAGTCCGGATCCATCCATTGTCCAGCTCCAGCTGCCGGCGGCAACAGTTTGCGATTCGACCAGCTTGCTCACAAGCTGTCCGCGAATGTTGAAGATTCCCAGGCTGATCCGGGTGGGCGAAGCCAGTTCCAGACTGATCCGGGTTGTCGGGTTGAAGGGATTGGGCACCGGCTGGCCCAGGGTGATGGTCTCGGGCAGGGCAGGTTCGTCCTGCAGACCCGTGGTGCCCACGCTGAGCCCCACCGGGATCTCCAGCCCCTCGATGCCGGCGGAGGAGAGAATCACGCGCGCCGTATAGTCTCCCGCGGGCATCAGCAGTGCATTGGGAGCATTGATCGCACGCACCACAACCTGGGCGATGGCTCCCGGCAGAGTGCTGCCCGAGCTGTTCTGTACGCTCAGCCAGGCGGGCGGAGTGATGCGCACCGCATATTGGTTGCGTGCCAGCTGCATGTGGCGGATCACGAAACCGGTGCTGATGTCGGGGCCGGAGAGGCCGATGGTGCCCGAATCGCTGTCGCTGTCACTCGCGGTCATCTCGTCGTACTGCAGGGTGATGCGGCCATTGCTCTCGAGAATCGCCTGGAAGGTGAAGGGCCCTCCGTAGCTCTCGGGGTTGAAGTGAGGAGTGGCGATCCAGGCCACGATCAGGCTGTCGTCAGTCGCCCGCCAGGCACAATGGCCGCTGAGATCGTCGTTCTGCATCAGGTCGTCCCACCAGACGGCAATCGCATCGAAGGGGCCGTCGGTGGTGGGCAGTCCACCCGAATTCTGCCACCAGCTGCCCGAATCGCCGAAACTGATCCAGCCATTGGGGCTGATGTACAGCGAGTCGCGCAGGCTGCCATAGTAGGGGAACGCAAAGGGGAGCGCCACGGGGCCAAAGGCCGTGTCGTTGCCGCTGAAGTCCACGGCGGTGCCGTCCGCCAGCGCATCCACCCACTGGAACACGGGGCCATCCGGGGAGTCGCTGTCCACCCAGGAGTAGCCGTGGTCGTCGCCACCCGAGCTGCGTGAGCCATCCAGGGGCCAGACGTGATCCAGCTCCACATGCGCGCTCCAGGGCAACAGGCCTTCGCCGATGTTCTCGAAGTACAGGGTGTCAGCCGCGCTGTCGATTTCCTCGTCGCCAAGCTGGAAGTACAGTCCCTCGGTTACCGGCCCGAAGGCACCATCCCCGACGGGAATCGAGAGCGGCACCGTGAAGCGGATCGCGCGATTCCCCGTGAACTCCGTCGCGTTGGGGCTCCAGGTATCATAATTGGTCACGGTCAGTCCGCGCAGGGCTGTTTCGTCCTTGATGCCGATGGTGCAGTAGGAGAAGTCCTGATCGTTGGACTGGTTGTTCTCGAAGTTGAGGTACTGGAAGGTGAACTCGCCCTCGCCGCTGGGGCCGGGTGTCACGGCCGGATCGGGCAGGATCAGCTGGAATGTGTTGTGCGAGCCGTTGGAATTGGTGAGCACATTGTACCACTCCACCACCACGCGCGCGTTCTCCTCGTCGTGCCACCAGCAGACTTCGGAACCGGCGCCCAGATAGTGGTCGTCCCACATCACGGCCATCATCGGGTCGGGACCCATGCCGATGGGCAGGAAGTGGTTGCGGAAGTCGGTCTCCAGATGCGCATTCGGCCCGAAACTGACGAAGCCGTTGGAGCACACACCCATCTGGTCGTACTCGATGCCGTAGAAGCGGATCGGGAAGGGCAGGTCCAGCAGCACGGCATCATCCTGCTCGTCGCCGTGATCCGAGAGGTTCAGCAGGGTGCCGGATCCACCGGCCGCGGGAGCGATTTCCACCCAGTCGAACACAGGAGCCTCGGACCAGCTGTCGCTGTTCTCCCAGGCCAGATAGCCGAACTCGTCGGGTCCGCAGGGCTCGGACACGGTGCCTGCGCCCACGGCCAGTGGCACACGGAAGGAGCCATGGCGTCCGCCCTGGTCGCTCCAGTCCACGGCCAGGATCGCCCGCGTGCCCGGCCAGGCGGCCGGGTCCATGGCCAGCGGAAAGACCAGATCAGAACTGCTCTGCCCCGCGTTCAGGTCAAACGAGGAAGGCTGTGCGGTCAACTGGATCAGATTGCTGCCCTGCACTTCTGCGCTGAAGCTCAGCGGGGCGGCGGCCAGCTCACCCGAATTGTGCAGGGTCACCGTCAGGTTGGTAGTGCCATCCGGCTCGAGAATCACATCGTCGGCATTGGGGTCGGTCACCTCGATGCGCGGTGCCCGCAAGGTCGTGTTCACGCGGTGCAGCACGGTCAGCGGCCCGGCTTCCAGCAGCAGGTCCAGCGAGATGTCCGGTGAGTCGGTCAGCCCGGGGTCCAGGGTCAGCACGAAGGGGGCCGAAATCTGGGCCGATTCGCCGGGTTCCAGATCGGGAATGCTCGCCTGGTCCACGCTGGCCACACCCTGCGCGGGGTCAAGCTGCAGGCTGAGAGTGGCACCGCTGATCGCCTCATCGTGCAGATTGTGCACGGTCAGCAGCAATTCGTAGGGCTCGCCCGGGATGGCCCAGTTCTGGGTGTCGTTCCAGATGGGCGTGTCCACCATGGGCAGCGCCGCCTGGGTCACATTCACCTCGGCCAGTGCGGGCACGCAATCGTCGTGGGTGGCGGTCACCCGCAGGTGATACGCATCATCCAGATCCTCCGGCAGGGTGAACACGGCCAGACCCGCCGCATCGGTCAACGCGACGTCCTGGAACAGGTCGGGCTGGCTCAGGCAGACCGCCGCGCGGTTCACGGGGTTGCCCTGCTGGTCCACCACGTGCACCTCGAAACGTGTGGACCCGCTGGGCAGGCTGGCGGGCAGACCGTCGATGCTCAGCACATCCGGCTCGCCAACCCAGACATTCATGCCCGGGTCGCCCATCAGATTGGCCCAGTAGCTGAAGTTGCTGATGTTCACGTCACCGTTGGGCAGGCTGCGATACAATTCGTATTTGCCCAGAAACATGGCCGTGCCCACCTGGCGGATGCGGTAGTCCAGCACACCGGACCAGAAACCACCACAGACGATGTTGTTGTAGGCCGTGTGGGTATTGGGAGTACAGAATCCCATCGCGGCGGCGCCGCCACCGGGGGTGGTGGCGGTGCCCGCCCTCAGGAAGGTCTCGGTGAAGGCCGGCTCGTAGAACGGATCGTTGAAAGTGCCCGAGTTGCAGGTGAAGATCACGCTGATGGGGGTGCGGTTCCCCTGGGTCATGTTCAGCAGCGCGTTCCTGTCCAGGCCTTCCATGCCCACCCAGCCGCGGTAGTTGTGAAAACTGATGCCCTGGGTGTACCAGTTGGGCACGTAGCTGGGGCTCTGGGCACACCAGGCCGTGTCGATCTGGGTGTAGCCGTAGTCGTCCACCAGTTCGAAGGCGATGCTGCGGCTCAGCTGCTTCATGCTCAGGCCGCAGTGTCCTTCGCCCGTCAGGAACGAGGCGCGGTGCAGCCAGTCCGGGTTGGACAGGTCGGGGGTCAGCTCGTAGGCCAGGATCTTGTTGAAGATGGTGGTCAGCGTGGTCGTGTTGCGTGCCGAAATGCGCCCCACCACCACGTCGGCCAGCACGTCATTGCCCGAGATCATCGCGTAGAAGTGGTCGTACTGGCTGTTGCTGGTGGGCAGCATCATGGTGCCGCCGCCATCGGCGTCGCCGACCAGCATCACGTAGTCCGGCGGGAACTCGCCCGCGTATTCACTTATGATCCGGTTGCGGATGCCCGTGGTGTTCCAGTTGACGTTGTTCTCGGTGACCACGGTGATGTGATGGCCCTTGCGGTACTTCCAGTCGATCCAGTCCTGAAAGCGGTCGTTGCTCAGCGAGGATGTGCGCGTGACCACCAGATAATTCAGCGGCAGGGCCGCGCTCTCGAATGTGACATCCGCCAGTTCCCCGTCGCGCTGCAGTCCGATCACGGAGCGCGCGATGAGTGGCCCGAAGAGCGCCGAAGGTCGGGGCTCGTGATCCAGCGCATTCACGGGGTTCTCGCCCTCGTAGACCAGGTGGCAGCGCAGGCTTTCCAGGTGCAGCAGCTCCCCGGTGGCCGGGTTCCAGCGCAGGGGAGCGACCTGCAGCTCCACCAGGCGCGTGTCGCGCAGCAGCATCGGGTCGCTCAGGGCAAAGGGCTGGGCGGGCCAGAAGTCCTGGCTGCCGTAGACCGTGGCATCCTGGATCCAGGCCAGCGGCAGGTCAGCTTCGGTGTGCAGGCGTTCCTGCAGGGGCTCGACGGCTGCCGATCCCAGCGAGGTCCAGACTTCCTCGTCGATGACCAGGCGCACTCCGCTGCGCGCGGGAATCTCGACCAGGCGCGTCATCAGCGGCAGGTCGGGACAGCCCGCCATGCCAAGCATGCCTTCACCGGGCAGACGGAAGCTGAATCCCGCCGTACCGGGGATGCTTTCCGGCAGCTCGGGTCTCAGCTCGAGCAGACAGCCGCTGGAGCGGTTGTTCGTCGTCTGATCCGGGGACATGCTGGCCTGCAGGTCCGGTGGGCAGAGCGTCAGGGCGGCCAGGCCCATCAGGAGGCCAAGGGTGTGCAAGGGCCGGAAAGAAGCGGAGAATGCGCGCGATGTCATGGGGGGTCCTGAAGTTGGTCTTGAACGGAAAGGCAGGGCGAGTCGCGACGGTCCTGCCCGATCCGGATAGAGTTGTTGGCAACTATCGTGCCTCATGCGTCCCGAGGATGCGAGCCAGTGGGCCGACCGGAACGACCGGCGGAGTGAACCCAAAGCGGGGTGCCGGGCAGCGGCCACCATGGTGGCTTCCCGGCCAGCACGCGAGCTCGCGCGGCCTGGATCCGGGCGAGTCGCGGCCGAGGTGGCCCACCACCGACGGAGAGTTTCGGCATCGGGGAGTCGAACCGGGCGGCGCGCATGACAACAGGAGCAGGCACTTCTGGAAAATTTTCCGCAGGGTGGAAACTTTTCCATACAGTCTCAGGCCAGCTCCGGAATCTCCAGCTGAAATCCCACTCGATGGACCACGCTCCCGTTGAGGATCAACTCCAGGCTGCACGGTCCCGGGTAGTAGCGTCTGGTGGTGATGGATTTCAAAGGATGGCTGCGCTGCCAGCTCCTGCTCCGGCCTTTTGACAGGTGGCCGCGACTGAGCTTGAAGACCTTGCGCCGTTCCTGCCCTCGACTGCCCGGAAAGATCAGGGCATAGTCCAGCTCCAGCTCCTGATCCTGGCCCTCGAGGGTGAAGGAAAACTCCAGCGCCTCGCCCAGACGGATCCGGGGAGTGTCCAGCGAAAACGTGACAAGTCTCACATCCAGGGCCGCGCCCACTCCCACGAGAGCCAGAGCGGACCGATCGCCGGCCTTGATCAGGCTGCGCAGGGCGTGGCGCTTGAGGGACGTTTCTCCGCTCTGCGTGTACCATTGGCGGCAGAGCTCGACGGCCAGCCCGGGATGATCCTTTGAAATGTCGTTCAGATGATTGGCCACGCTGCGGCGCACATTGTCTTCCGGGTCGTCGTGCAGTCGCTCAAGCAGGGGCAGCATGGGAGATGGGTCGCGCTGGAGTTCGCGCAGCCGCTCGCCCCAGGGCAGGCGTGGGCGCGAGCCTTCGGAGACCAGGCGTCTCACGCGCCAGTCCGGATCGCCTGCCCAGATCCGCAGTCTTTCCAGAGTCAGCTCCGGGAACTGGCACAGAAACGGCCGCAGCGCGAACTCCGCCGTGAACAGCACGGTAAGTTGACGCAGGGCGTCCAGTGCGTCGCCCGGGTGGGCCAGGCCGGCCCGGGGCACCCAGTGGATCACGGGCCAGGCCGCGAATCCCGCGAGACTGTCGCCGGGTTGCCCGGGAGGGAACTGGCTTCCCGCTCGCAGCACCAGCGGCAGCGCGTCCGCCCAGGCCGTGGGCAGGGAGTGTGCCAGGGCGTTCGTGATGTGTTCCACCCGCTGCTTCAGTTCCAGCTGGTCCAGGCCGGCCAGCGCGCGCTTCCGGAAGCCTGCGGCGTCGAATCCGGAACCGGACGTGGAGAAGGAGTGGAGGATGCGGTCGATGGCCGCGGGATTCAGGCCGTCTTTCATGGGTCTCATGGGCCCAACTTGGGACATCCGCGGGAAAGTGTCACGCAGGCGAGGGCCGGTGCGCCCATGAGAAGATCGGGGTCTTCCGGCTGGAAGACCCCGAGACATGTTCCGGCTTGGCCAATCGTCAGAAGTCGAATTCCGCGAAGGAGGAATCTTCGGTTTCCACCGAGTCCTCGTCATCCAGTGCGGGCCAGTCATCCGTGCCGCCATTGTCCGCGGTGGCGACGAACGTGTCATCGACCGTATCCGGTGCCCCATCGCTTGAGTCCGTATCCAGATCGGACAGGAAGCGATTGTCCAGCTTGAAGGTGTGCACCAGCTTGCGCAGGCTCTCGATCTGGCGCTCCAGCTCGCGGGCCGCCGCGGCACTTTCCTCGGCACTGGCCGCATTGCTCTGGGTGACCCGGTCGATCTGTGAGACGGCCGTGCTGATCTGACCCACGCCCTGGCTCTGCTCGCGGCTGGCCACGGCGATTTCCTGGACCAGGCTGTTCACCTTGGCCGCACCGCTCAGGATGCGCTCCAGAGCCGCTTCCACTTCCATGCTGATGCGCACGCCATTGTCGGCGTTGCCCACCGCTTCTTCGATCAGGCCCGTGGTTTCGTGTGCCGCTTCCGCCGACCTCTGGGCCAGCGCGCGAACTTCATCGGCCACCACGGCGAAGCCCTTGCCCGACTCGCCGGCGCGGGCCGCTTCCACGGCGGCGTTCAGCGCCAGCAGGTTGGTCTGGAAGGCGATTTCATCAATGGTCTTGATGATGCGTGCGGTCTTGTCCGTACTGGACTTGATGCTGCCAATGGCCTGAGTCATGCGGCGAATGGCGCTGCCGCCTTCTTCCGCATTGCGGTGTGCCGTCTCCGACAGGGTGCGGGCCATGCCCGCGTGATCCGCGTTCTGGTTGACCATGCTGGTGATTTCTTCCAGCGAGCTGGAAATCTGCTCCAGCGTGCTCGCCTGATGGCTCACGCCTTCGGCGATCAAGTCGGAACCGCTGCTCAGCTGGGCGCCCGTGCGTGCCGTGGAGTCGGCGGTGTCCGAAACCTTGCTGATGGTGCGCGAGAGGCTGTCCACCACCTGGTTGATGCTGTTCTTGAGCACCTGGTGGTCGCCGCGGTAGTCGCCTTCGACGCGCCGGCGCAGGTCGCCCCTGGCCACCTGGGCCAGCACGGTACCCGCCTCGTTAACCGGTGCCGTGATCGCTTCCAGCATGGCATTGATGTTGTCCAGCAGCTCGGCCCAGGCTCCGCTCCAGGATTTGCTGTCCAGGCGTCTCGTCAATTCGCCCTCGTGTGCGGCCTGGATCAGGGAACTTACCTGCTGCAGAACTTCCTGCAGGCGCTGCACCGTGTTGCCCACGGCCTTGCCCAGCACACCGTCGCTGTGCTCGCCCTGTGTGTCTGTCCTGTCCAGGCGCCCCTGAGCCAGGTGATCCAGATTGACGGCAAAGCCTTTCAGCCGTGAGATCATGCTGGCGAATGCGCTGCCCAGTTCACCGGGCTGATGATTGTTGAGGCTGGGATTGTCCAGGCGGTCGTTGCTGATGGCCTGCGCCTGCACGGTCAGAATCTTCAACTGCACCAGCATGGCGCTGAAGGCATCGGCCAGTTCTCCCCGGCGCCCGTTGAGGGTCGCACGGGTGCCTTCGCGGGCCGCTGTGTCCAGTTCCTCACCGGCGCGCAGTCGGCGCTGCATGTCCTCGATGCCGAACTGCCCCTGCGAAAGCTCGCGTGCGACACCGGCCAGTGAATTCAGGTTCGTATTCATCTCAGCGAAGGCCAATCCCAGCTCGCCGGGCTGCTGCTCCTTGAGAACTGGCTCGTTCAGTTTGTCGGCGGCGATCAGCCGGGCCTGAACGGTCAGGACGCGCAAGGTGGTGAGCATGCTCTCGAAGGAACTGGCCAGGTCGCCCTGCAGCCCACTGAATTCCTCCTGTCCCATCTCGCGGGCCGCCTGGACCAGACCCTTGCCACCTGACAGGCGTTGTTCCACCTCCTTCGAGCGCAAGCGCCCTTCGGCGATGTCATCCGCCTTCACCGCCAGCACCGACAGACTGCTCAACAGGTCGTTGCAGGCCTGGACCAGCTTGCCCGCTTCATCCTCGGATTCCACAGGCAGCGGATCCAGTTTCAGTTGCCCCGCGGCAATCTGGCTCAGCCGGGTCGCCGCCAGACGAACCGGAGCGGAGATCCGCCGCTGAATGATGAACAGGGCCAGAATCAGGGCCACCACCGCGAAGGCGATCGCACCCAGCTGCATGGAGATCAGCGTATGGCCCACCTGATCCGATTCGGCCTGGTAATGCTCGACCGCCTCGTTCATTTCGCGGAGCACGACGGCCGTCGCTTCCTCGAGGCGCAACATGGCGGCCCTGAAGGCAGGATCGCCGAACTGGGTCTGCCCGAAGGTGCCGGCCTGCAGGACCAGCTGCTGCCAGTAGCCGTCCACGTTGCCCAGATGCTCCAGAATCTCTTCGTCCGTGGACCCTTCCAGTTGCACAGGTTCCTGCATGGCAAGATCCAGCCAGGTCTCTCCGCCGAAACGCAGGCTTTTGAGCGTGGTTTCGAACAGGACAGCGGTCTTGCCAGAGAGCGCCTGCGGAGTGACCTCTTCGGCACGCTTGCTCACGCTGCGCTCGATCTGCTCGCGCAGGACTTCCTTGGTGAACTTCTGGGCCAGCATGCGCTGACGACCCGCCAGATTGATGTACTCAGCATGGTCGTGCTGGCTGCTGATGAAGCTCAGACTCAGCAGGGTGACGGCCAGAAGCGGCATCACGACGAAGCCCGCCGTGAGGGCGATCTTCGTCATGATCGACAGGTTCAGGAATCGTTGATACAGACTGGTGAGCATCGCCTTGTCCTCTGATTGGAGTCATCCGGTTCTGTGCGCGTATCGGCTGCTTGCCTCACCGCATTGACCCGTCTGGCGAAGCTTGGATTGCCCGGGTCCGCTGGTTATGTTGCGGCCTTCCGGGCCTGGCGGGTTCGCCCGTACATACATATCAACCTTACATCTGCCTTCGGAGGCGTCCGGCCCGACGCCCGCAACATGAAGGCACGACCCGTTCAGGAGCGGTCATGTCAAGGCACGAACTGAGCAAGGTCCACGAGGCCTGCGCGGTGGAATCCCGCATTTACCAGTCATGGGAAGACGCTGGCTGTTTCGCCATCGCTCCCGATTCCCCTTCCACTCCCTTCGTCATCACCATGCCGCCGCCCAATGTGACGGGCCGGTTGCACATGGGGCATGGCCTCCAGGACAGCGTTCAGGATGTCTTCATTCGCTGCATGCGCATGAAGGGCTTTGACGCTCATTGGCAGCCGGGCAAGGACCATGCGGGCATCGCGACCCAGGCCGTGGTGGAGAAGAAGCTGGCCGCCCAGGGCATCACCCGGCACCAGCTGGGGCGCGAGGCCTTCATCGAGAAGGTCTGGGAGTGGAAGCAGGAGTACGGCGACGCCATCACCCAGCAGAAGCGCAAGCTGGGCGACAGTGCCGACTGGAGCACCGAAGTCTTCACCATGGATCCCGGCCCCTCGCGCGCCGTGCGCGAAGTCTTCGTGCGCCTGTACGAGAAGGGCCTGATCTATCAGGGCTACTACATCGTCAACTGGTGCCCGCGCTGTCACACCGCGATTTCCGACGAGGAAGTGGAACACGAGGATCACGCCGGACACCTCTGGCAGCTGGCCTATCCGGTCGCCGACGCGGAGGGAAATCCCACCACTGAAACCGTGATCGTGGCCACCACGCGCCCGGAAACCATGCTGGGTGATGTGGCGGTGGCCGTGCATCCCGAGGACGAGCGGTACCGCCATCTCCTTGGCAAGCGGCTGGTGCTGCCCATTGTGGGGCGGTTGATTCCCGTGATCGCCGATGAGTTCGTCAGCCCCGAATTCGGCACGGGCTGCGTGAAAGTGACGCCAGCTCACGACCCCAACGACTTCGAGATGGGCAAGCGTCACTCGCTGGAACCGGTGATCGTGATGGACATCAACGGCTGCATGAACGAGGAAGCCGGGGCCTACAGGGGGCTGGACCGCTACGACTGCCGCAAGGCCTTGCTGAAACACTTCGAGGAAGACGGCACTCTGCGCGCCACCAGCGATCACGCGCACAGCGTGGGTCACTGCTCGCGCTGCCACACGGTCATCGAGCCCTACCTGAGTCGCCAGTGGTTCGTGAAGATGAAACCCCTGGCCGAGCGCGCCATGCAGGCCGTGGCCGACGGCGAGGTGCAGTTCCACCCGCTGCGCTGGCGGGGTGTGTTCGAGCGCTGGATGGAGAACATCCGCGACTGGTGCATCAGCCGGCAGCTCTGGTGGGGACACCGGATTCCCGTGTTCACCTGCGAAGACTGCGGTGAGACGATGGTGACCCGCGAGGACCCGAGCGCGTGCACGGCCTGCGGCTCGGAGAAGATCAGCCAGGACGAGGACGTGCTGGACACCTGGTTCAGCAGCTGGCTCTGGCCTTTCTCGACCCTGGGCTGGCCCGACGACACGCCCATGCTGCGCCGCTACTACCCGACGCAACTGATGGTGACCGGGTACGACATCATCTTCTTCTGGGTCAGCCGGATGATCATGGCCGGGCTGGAGTTCACGGACCGCGCGCCATTTGCCCATGTGTACTTCACCGGCATGGTGAAGGACGAGCTGGGCCGCAAGATGTCCAAGAGCCTGAACAACGGCATCGATCCGCTGGAGATGGCCGACAAGTACGGGGCCGACGCCGTGCGTTTCTGCATGGTCACGCTGAACACCGAAGGCCAGGACATCAAGCTTTCGGAGCAGAAGTTCGAGATGGGGCGAAACTTCGCCAACAAGATCTGGCAGGCCTTCCGCTTCGTGCAGATGCAGGACTGGAGCGTGCTGGGCCCCGATGTGGACATCAGCCAGCCCTGTCTGGCCGAGCTGGCCGACACCTGGATCGTCTCACGCCTGCACAGCACCACCGCGCGCATGGACGCCTCGATGGAGGCCTATCGCCCCAACGACGCCCTGAGCGCCGCGTACGAGTTCTTCTGGAACGAGTACTGCGACTGGTTCGTGGAACTGGCCAAGCCACGCCTGTACGACAAGGAGAATCCCGAGCGCCAGCGTGCGGCCCTGCACAACGCCCTGCATGTGTTCTGCCGCTCGATGCAGCTGCTGCATCCTTTCATGCCTTTCATCACCGAGGAGATCTGGCGCATCGTGCGGGACGAGCTGGAGGAGGTGGGCACACCCGCACCCTGGGGCGAGTTCATGATGAAACACGCCTGGCCCACGGTGGACACGAGCCTGCAAAACGACACCACCGAAGCCGAGTTCAGGCTGGTGCAGGGTGTGGTCACCGCCGTGCGCAACATTCGCGCCGAGCAGAATCTGAAGCCGCGCCAGGAGCTGGAGCTGGTGATTCAGGGCGAGAGCGAGCGCATGGACAGCCTGCGCCCCGTGCTGGGTTACCTGCAGCAACTGGCCTTCGTCAACCCCGTGCGTTTCGGTGGCGAGCGTCCGCGCCCGGCGGCCGCCAGCGTGGTGGAAGGTCTGGATGTGCTGGTGCCGCTGGCGGGTCTGATCGACCTGGACAAGGAGCGGGAACGACTGGGCAAGGAGCGTGTGCGCCTGGAAGGTTTTCTCAGAAGTGGCACAGCCAAGCTGGCCAATGCGGACTTTGTGGCACGCGCGCCCGAAGCTGTGATCGAGAAGGAGCGCGCCAAACTGGCCGATGCCCAGGACGCGCTGGAAAAGATTCTGCGCAGCCTGGAACAATTGGGCTGAACGTCCCCGGGCAACCGGGTTGCAGCTTTGAAATCCGGTGATCTGGCGGCGTAAGTTTCCCTTGGGAACCGTTCGGCCCGATCCCGGATTCAAGCGGGGCGACACCCCACAACAGGAGAGGAGTCATTCATGGATCACCGCAGAACCCTGAGCGGAGTGGCCGCCATGCTGGTCGCCGCCACGGGAAGCCACGCGGACAGTGCCAACATCACCGTGTACAGCAACGGCTTCGGCCTGGTCAGCGAGACTCGTCAGATGGTTTTCGAGAAGGGTGTTCAGGTGGTACCCTTCGACGGTGTGAGTCAGTACATCGAGCCCTCGTCGGTGTTGTTCGACGGCAGCGGTCTGGCCCTGCTCGAGCAGAACTACGTCTACGATCTGGTCAATGGCGACGCCCTGCTGAAGCGCTTCCTTGACAAGGAGATCAGCGTCTCGCTCAAGGAGGGCGGCGAGCAGGTCAGCGGGCGACTGCTGTCCTACAGCGGGGACATCGTGTTGCAGACCGCCACCGGCATCATCAGCCTCAGTCGCGGTGGACTGCAGGCGATTCGCTACCCGGAGCTGCCCGAAGGATTGCGCACGCGGCCCGCACTGAACTGGACCATCGATGCCCGCAAGGCCGGCCCCCAGGACGTGACCGTGACCTATACCACGGGAGGCATGAGCTGGCAGGCCGAGTACGTGTGCCTGCTGAACCAGGACGACACCTCGATGGAGCTGGCCGCCTGGGTCAACCTGAGCAACACCACGGGCATGAGCTGGCAGGATGCGGGGCTGCAATTGGTGGCCGGGGATCTGAACCAGGCCCGTCCCGAGGTCATGGTGAACTATTCCGCCCTCAAGATGGCCGATGCGGGGGAACGTGCCCGGGGCTTCGAGGAGGAAAGCTTCTTCGAGTACCATCTGTACACCCTGCCCCGGCCCGTGACGCTGGAGAACAACCAGGACAAGGAGATCACGCTCTTTCCCACCACCGAGACCAAGGTCACCAAGGAGTATGTCTACAGCAGCCGCCAGGGTGGCGGCGTGAAGACCCTGCTGCGCTTCGTCAACAAGAAGGGCGAGGGCCCGGGCATGCCCATTCCCGCGGGCAAGGTGCGCATGTACAAGAAGGACAGCGCCGGCCGCAAGCAGCTGATCGGCGAGGACCGCGTGGATCACACGCCCGTGGACGAGGACATCGAGCTGACCACGGGCGACGCCTTCGATCTGGTGGTGGAGCGGGTGGTCAAGGACAACCGCAGTTTTGGCCGTGGTTACGAGACCGACATCGAGTTCACGGTGCGCAATCACAAGAAGGACGGGCGAGTGACGATTTTCCTGGATGAATACGCCTGGGGCGACTGGGACATCGTCAAGTGCAGCCACAAGGCGGTCAAGAAGGATGCCAACCGGGCGCGGATTCCGGTGGAGCTGGACGCGGGCGGGGAAGCGACGGTGACCCTGACCATGCGCGGCAGGCGCTGATTTCTTTCGGGTCCGAATCCGGCATGTCGGGGGCCGCTCGCTGATTCCAGCGGGCGGCCCTTCTGCTCTGGTCCGAAACCCTGGCGGCTCGCCGCTGTCAAAGGGCGATCGTTCAACACAGCAGCGCCAAGGAGAAAACCATGTCACCCAACCTGAACCAGCGTCTGCTGGACGTGGCCGACCGTGCCTGTGAGGAATTCCGGCAGGACCCGCGCGTGGACGCGATCATGCTGACCGGCAGCGCGGCCATTGGCTGCACCGACATGGGCAGCGATCTGGATCTGATTCTGTACCTGAATGCCCCGCACAGCGAGGAAGAGTTCGAGGAGCAGAAGCGTCGGGCCGTGGAATCCGGGGGCGGCTTCTACTTCGGCAGCGCCGAGCATGGCTATGGAGTCTACCGGCGCATCGAGGGGGTCAAGGTGGACTTCGGCTTCGGGGGCAGCGTGGAAACCGATGCGCTGATCCAGTCGGTTCTGGAGGAGCACAGTACGGAAGCGGTCTCTCATCAGGTGCTGGCGGGAATCCTGGAAGCGCTGCCCATGCATGGCGAGCAGCGCATCCGCGACTGGCAGAACCGCCTGCTGCCCATGCCGGAAGCCTTGCAGCTCAAGCTGCTTCGGGAAAACCTGCGGATGACTCCTCTGGCCATCCTGGAGAGCATGGGCGCGGCCCGCGGAGACCGGCCCTTCTACTGCGAAACCGTGCTGCAGCTTCAGACACGCTTGCTCAAGCTGATTTACGCTCTGGATGGCCGCTATTATCCCGGCAAGCTCAAGGGCATTCAGTACCGAATGGATGGATTGTCACTGGGCCAAGGCTTGCACGAACGATTCTGTCGCCAGCTGTCAGGTCCGATGGATGAGGGGGTACTCGATCTGGGGCGGCTGATTCCCGAAATCCTGACACACGTGCATCAGCGGTTTCCCGCCATCGAGATCTCGTCGGCGCTGGAGTTCTTCAGCAGTGACTCGCGCATTCAATGGGCCTGAAGCCGATCAGTCGGCCTTCTCCGGGTCGGGTCTCTCTCCCAGCAGTTGTGCACCCAGCGCGGTCACGGTCGAGAAGGTGAACAGAGCCGCTTCCACCGCGACCGCGTGAGTGGCCGGAGGAATGCAACGATCCAGCAGCAGCTTGCACTCCTGCCAACGTGTGGCCTGCTGATCGCCGTAGGGATCCAGGTAGGCGACGCCCTCTCCCTCATTCAGGCGCCACGCCTGGCGCAGAGCCCGCGCAATGAACCGGCCTCCGTTGGTGCTGCCCTCCAGCACATAGAATGCGCCCAGCAGGGCGGTGGGGCAGGCCACGGCCCAGCGGGACATGGCATCGGAGAACTCCACCACGGCGGGCAGAGGCTGGAATGACATTCCGGTCTCGCCCCAGTACACCAGATCAAGCTTGAGCTGTCCCGTCTTCTCCCACATTCGGGGGTCAAAGCCGCCGTCCGGCTGGGCGGGTGCGAAACAGCGAGCCAGTTCAAGCTCCAGCGCCTGGTGCAGCAGGTACATCTGCCGCAGCCATTCCAGATGGAGCTCGCGGCCCAGCTGTCCGCTGACCAGCAGGCGCTGGAATGCCGACCCTTCGGCCTGGCGGTGGTGATCGGCCGACAATTGCCGCAGTTTGCTCGTGATCAGATCCGGAGAGCTTGCCCCCTTGTGATCGGCTTCGGGGTGGTGCGGGTCGGAGGTTGTCATCTGAAGAACCCTTTCAGGGTGACGATCGTCAGAAAAGCCAGCCAGAGCAGGCCCTTCAAGCTGAAGAACAGCAGTCCTGCAATGCCCAGTCGGCGCCAGAGTCGATCCTTGGAATCTTTCCGCATGGCCCAACCTAAAAAAGTTAGGATGGACAAACAATAGAAGTGCCGACTGATTCCCGGGACTCACGAACTGCCCGTCAATGCCACAAAGAACATCAATACGGTACGCTTGACTGCCGATTAACGTGTCCAACGGTTCCAGGGACTCGCAAGGCGGGGCGATCATGCAATCCCCATCAGTCAAATCCACATCCAGGTGGCCGGATCTTCTGGTCCTGCTCGTACTGGGCTGCGGCATTCTCCTGAGTGTGCTGGCCTGGAACATGACCGGCAATCTGGTTGCCGACCGGATGGAAAACGACTTCCTGCTGCGTTCGACCAATCTGCGCCAGACCCTGCAGCGCGAACTGTCCAACACGGCCGCACTGCTGAAGACCCATGCACCGCTGCTGGTACATCAGGATACTCTCACCCGCGCGGACTTCAACCGTGTGGCGTCTCACATTCTTGCCAACCAACCGGAACTGAAGGCGCTGGAATGGGTACCCAAGGTCTCCCACTCCCAGCGCACCCGCTTTGAATCCATCGCACGCGCAGAAGGATTTCACGATTTCTTCTTCGCCGATCGTGATGCCAACAACCAGCGGACTCCCGTGGGGACCCGCGAGACCTACTACCCGATTCTTTACATCCAACCCCTCGAGGGCAATGAAGATGCCCTGGGTCTGGCAACCGGTCCCCCGATGCGCAGTGTGACGATTCGCAAGGCCATCCTTTCGGGGGATGCCGCGGCGTCGACTCTGGTGTCACTTGTACAGGACACACGGCCCAATTCGGGGATCCTGATCTTCCAGCCCATCTACCGGGGATTCGACATCCCGGCCGATTCGACCCTCCGCGAGGAGCTGCTGATCGGTCTGCTGGAAGGTGTGTTCCAACTGGATGACCTGATGGCTTCCGCACTCCAGGGAACGGCACTGGGCGGGTTGGAAGTGGCCATGTACAATTCGAGCCAGGATTTTCGGCTGACTGAAGATTCCGCAGTGCGCCGGCAGTCGATTCGCACCCAGATGCTCGATTGCGACGTGGATCTGGATGCCCAGTGCTGGCAGAGTCTGGTCCGTCTGGCGGGTCAGGATTTTGTGCTTGTGATCCGCCCCAGTGACGAATTCTTCTCGAGCTACCCCCACTCCATCAAGTGGGGCATGCTGGTGGTCGGTCTGCTCTTCACCATGATGACCGCGCTCTATCTTCGTGCGCTCCAGCAGCGCAATCGTGCCATTGGCAAACAGGTCATGCAGCAGAGCACGGATCTGCAGAGCGTGAGCGCCGAACTTCATCAATCCCTCGCGGATCACGAAGCGCTGCGTGTCGAAACCCTGATGCTGGCCGAGTCGGTGCGCAGCTCGCGCGAAGGAATCTGCGTCAGCAATGCGGATGACACCATCCGGTATGTCAACCCGGCCTTCGAAAAGCTCTTCGGTGTCACCATGGAAGAACTTCAGGGCAAGCCCGAGACATCCGTGCTTCCCGATCGCGAAGTGCTGCGGGAGAGGGGTGATCTGCAAGGAGAGGGCTGGCCACTGAGCGGCGAAGTCATGCTGCGTCGTGGGTTTGGCAAGCCGATTCTGGCCGCGGTCACCTGCAACCAGGTCACTCTGGACAACGACCGGGTGCATACGATCACCATCGTGCGTGACGTCAGCGAGCGTCGGGCGCTGGAAAAGCAACTGGCCAATTCCCAGAAGATGGAAGCGCTGGGCCAGCTGGCTGGTGGCGTGGCACACGACTTCAACAACATCCTGACCGCGATCCACGGATCCTGCCAGTTGCTGTTGCTCAAGCTGGATGACAGCCCCGTCAGGTCCGTGGTGACGGACATCATGCGCACGGGCGAGCGGGCCGCAACTCTGGTAAGTCAACTGCTCGAATTCGGCCGCCCGCGAGAACAGCGCAAGGAGCTGCTGAATCTCAACGAGGTCGCGGGAGATCTGTGCCACATGCTGGAACGGTTGATTCCCAGTTCGATCAGTCTGGAATTCAAGAGCGAGCCCGAACTTCCCTGCATTCTTGCCGATCGCACCCAGATCGAACAGGTGTTGATGAATCTGGTGCTGAATGCCCGTGACGCGATCAAGGAAGTCGGCCGGATCCGGATCACGACATCGACGATCCACTACTCGTCGGACAACGCCCTGCCCCAGGGAATGTCCGAGGGGGACCTTGTACGCCTGAGTGTGTCGGACAACGGCAGCGGGATTCCGCCCGAAATCCAGGAAAAGATCTTCGAGCCCTTCTTCACCACCAAGAAGGAAAAGGGCAATGGGCTGGGTCTGGCCACCGTCTACAACGTGGTCAGGGTCGGCTGCAAGGGAACCATCTCCCTGGACAGCCGCCCGGGCATCGGCACCGAATTCATGGTCGACTTTCCCGTCGCGGCGGGAACGCGTGGAACAAAGGACAGCCAGAAGGCCGAGCCCGCACACGAGAGCCAGTCGATCCTGGTGGTCGAGGACGAGAAGGAAGTGCGCGAACTGGTCAACCAGGTGCTGCTGAATGCGGGCTACCAGACCAACATGGCCGACAGCGCGGAAATGGCGCTGACCATTCTCAACGATGCGCGCCAGCGGTTCGACCTGATCGTGACCGACATCGTGATGCCCGGCATGAATGGCATGGAACTGGGCAAGCAGGTCAACATCCTGCATCCGGGCATGAAGATTCTCTACATGTCCGCGTATACCAACGAGAGCTTCAGCGAAGAGAAGATCATCAGCCGCGATGAGTTCCTCCAGAAGCCCTTCCTGCCCAGCGTGCTTACCGGGCGTGTGCATCGCCTGCTGGACTCCGGCATCCAACCGCCCCTGTCCTGATTGCGGATTCCTGCTCCAGGTTTTGTTTCGCCCTCCAGGGGATTTACCTTCCATCCCGGTGATCCTGCCTGTCCAACGACAGCCCCGTTTTCCCTTTTCAGCTTCGCGAGCCGTCATGCAGCCCAATCCCATCCTTACTCAGGAACTCACCTGGCTCAAGGGTGTGGGGCCGCGCAAGGGTCAGGTTCTGGCCGCGGCAGGGCTGACGACGGGTGCTGACCTGCTCGAGTACTTTCCCCGGCGCTATCTCGACCGTACCAGTGTGACCCGGATCTCCGAGCTGTCAGAACCGGGCGAGCACACCTTCGTGGGCCGGATCGTGGCAGCCAGCACCAAGGGTTACGCCCGCTCGGTGCGTTTCGAAGCGATGCTCCACGATGGGTCCGGCAGCCTGGGCCTGGTCTGGTTCAACCGTGTACGCTGGATCCAGAATGCCCTGGCCGTGGGCGATGTGGTGGCCGTGAGCGGGCGGGTGGGGAAGTTCCGGGGCTGGCAGATGCAACACCCGGCTCTCGAGAAGCTGGCCATCGACGAGGAAAGCGAAGCGGGTTTCGAGTACCAGGGGCAGATCGTGCCGATCTACCCGCTCAGCGAGGAACTGCGCAAGGCCTGGCTGGACAGTCGGGCCCTGCATCGCATGGTACGGCAGCTGTGGCGTGACACGCCATTCCTGTACCCGGAGTTCCTCCCGGACGAGGTGCTCGAACGGTTCCACCTCGTGGGCCGCAACCAGGCGATGCTCGACGTGCATCTGGGGGCCGACCTGGATGCGGTGATGCGCGCCCGCCGGCGCCTGATCTTTCAGGAATTCTACATCCTCGAGCTGATGCTGGCCTTCCGGCGCACCACGCTGAAACAGCAACACACGGGCATGGCCTTTCCGGTGGTGGGTGAGCACGTGCATCGCCTGCTCGAGCTCCTGCCCTTTGACCTGACCGCAGCGCAGAAACGCGTGATCCGCGAGATCCACGAGGACATGCGAAGCCCCGAGCCGATGAATCGTCTGCTGCAGGGCGACGTGGGCAGCGGCAAGACCCTGGTGGCCCTGGTGGCCATGCTCATCGCGGTGGCCAATTCCAGCCAGGCGGCCCTGATGGCCCCCACGGAGATTCTGGCCGAACAGCATTTCCGCACCGTCACCCGCTGGTGCGATCCACTGGGCGTGCGTGTGACATTGCTCACGGGCTCGCGCAAGGGCGAAATCAGGCGCAAGGCGCTGGCCGAAATCAGCACCGGCTGGAGCCAGATCGTGATTGGAACCCACGCCCTGATCCAGGAATCGGTGGACTTCGCCGGGCTGGGCCTGGCGATCATCGACGAACAGCATCGTTTCGGTGTCGCGCAGCGCGCCCTGCTCAAGCAGAAAGGACGCACTCTGGACACTTTGGTGATGACCGCCACACCCATTCCGCGCACTCTGGCCATCGTGTCCTACGGCGACATGGATCTCTCCTTGATCGACGAACTGCCCCCAGGACGCCTGGCGATCACCACCGCCTGGCGTCGCGAGAGTCAGCGCGACAAGGTCTTTCATTTCGTGAGACAGCAACTGGCCGACGGAGCACAGGCCTACATCGTCTATCCGCTGGTCGAGGAATCGGAGAAGCTGGATCTGCGGGCCGCCGAAGCGGCCTTCGAGGAACTGTCGGCCAACCAGCTGGCGGGCTGTCGTCTGGGCCTGCTGCATGGCCGGATGAAGGGCCGGGAGAAAGATGCGGTGATGCAGCGTTTCCTTGCCGGAGACCTGCAGGCCCTGATTTCCACCACCGTCATCGAGGTGGGCGTGGACAACCCGCGGGCCACGATCATGGTGGTGGAACAGGCCGAGCGCTTCGGACTGTCGCAGCTGCACCAGTTGCGGGGCCGGGTGGGCCGTGGCAGCGACAAATCCTGGTGCATCCTGCTGGCGGGGCAGGCCCTGAGTGCCGAAGGCCGCGAGCGGCTGGAAACCATGGCCCGCACCCAGGACGGTTTCGAGATCGCCGAAGTGGACATGCGCATGCGAGGGGCCGGGGACTTCTTCGGAACTCGCCAGAGTGGGCTGCCGGTGTTCCGGCTGGCCGACATCGTGCGGGATCGTGACCTGCTGGTGCAGGCCCGGGATGCGGCCTTCGCGCTGGTGGACCGCGACCCGCGCCTCGAGCAGCACGAAGCCCTGCGCACCCATCTGCTCGAGCATCACGGGGAAGACATCCGGAGAATGGAACACTGATGGAAAGTCCGCGTCAGGCCCAGGTGGTGCTTCCGTTGCCGCTGGACAGGGTGTTCAGCTATTCCATTCCCGACGAATGGCGCGAGGTGGTTCGGGTGGGCTCCCGGGTGATCGTGCCTCTGGGGCGTCGTACACTCACGGGTTACATCGTGGGTCTGGACGCAGCACCGCCGGTCGTGGGTGACAAGCCGATCAAGCTGAAGCCGCTGGTCGATCTGGTGGATGAGGAGCCGCTGCTCAGTCCGGAAACGCTCACCTTCTGCCGCCAGCTGGCCGACTATTACCTCTGCAGCTGGGGCGAGGCCTTGCGAGCAGCGCTTCCGCCCGGAATCAACGCCTCGGCCCAGTGCCATTTCGAACCCAATCCGGACCCGGACACGCGCCTGCCGATTCGCCTGACTCCCAACCGGGAGTTCATTCTGCGCACCGTGGCGGCCATGGCGCCCGTGAGCAAGTCGCTGCTCAGTCGCGAGCTGGGCAATCGTCCTTTCGTATACGATCTGGACCTGCTGGTGCGCAGCCGATGGCTGCTGGCCCGGTCAGTCGTGGGTGGCGGCCGCACCAAGGGCATGGAGAAGAAGGTGCTCTGCCTGGAAAAGGTGAGTGACCCGGCGCTGCTCGAGAAGCAGCAGGCCCATTTCCGACGTGCTCCGCGCCAGGGTGCCCTGCATGCGCTGCTGCTGGCCCGCAACGCTCCCGTCGATCGTTCGGAACTGATGGCTCTGGGCTTCGGGTCGGGTGTGATCCAGGGTCTGATCGACGGGGGTATCGCGCGCCAGGATCTGGTGGCCGACTCCGTCGAAGACAGTTACGACACGGATCACAGCGTGCGGACTCTGGTGCTCAACCAGGAGCAGGCGCTGGCCGTTGAGCGGGTGGGAGCCTTCATCCGCAAGCCCCGCGATCCGGGACGGCGACACAAGGGATTTCTGCTGCACGGAATCACCGGTTCGGGCAAGACCCAGGTCTATCTGGAACTGGCCCGGCGGGCCCGCAAGCTGGGCCTCTCGGTGCTGGTGCTGGTGCCGGAGATTTCGCTGACTCCCCAGATCGTCGCGCGCTTCCGGGCTTTCCTGGGCAGCGATGTGGCTGTGATCCACAGCCGGCTGGGCAACAGCCAGCGATTTTCGATCTGGCGGGACATTCGCGCTGGACGCATTCGCTCGGTCGTGGGAGCGCGCAGCGCGCTCTTCGCGCCGTTGCAGGATCTGGGACTGATCATCGTGGACGAGGAGCACGAGAGCTCGTTCAAGCAGTTCGAGCCCCAGCCCCGCTACCATGCCCGTGATGCAGCCCTGCTGCGTGGGGCCGGTCTCAGGATTCCCGTGCTGCTGGGCAGTGCCACTCCCTCGATGGAGAGCTGGTACAATGCCAATCAGGGCAAGTTCGAGCGCATCACGCTGACCCGCCGGGTGAGCGGGCGGCCCATGCCAGAAGTCCAGCTGGTGGACATGAAGGAGACTCTGGAGCAGATCGCGGGCAAGGGGCGCACGGTGCGCGCCTTCGGGGACACCCTGATCAAGCGCCTTGTCGAGACGGTGGGCTCGGGCAACAAGGCCATCGTGCTCCAGAACCGGCGTGGCTATTCGCCCTGGATCCAGTGCGAGGCCTGCCGTGAGGCACTGCGCTGCATCCGTTGTGATATCAGTCTCACCTGGCACCGCACGGACAACAAGTGCCACTGCCATCTCTGTGGGCTGGAGATTCCGGTACCCGCGCGCTGCCCGGCCTGTCACGAGGGCAGCATGCTCCTGCTGGGGTCCGGCACACAGAAGGTGGAAGAGGAGCTTGAGGAGATGTTTCCCGAGGCGCGCGTGATGCGCATGGACCGCGACACGACCTTCGCGGCCGACGCCTATGTCCGGATGGTGCGTGATTTCAACTCGGGCAACTACGACATCCTGCTGGGCACGAAGAGCGTGGCCAAGGGGCTGGATTTCTCGGCCGTGACCCTGGTGGGCGTGGTCAACGCCGACACGGAACTGAATCTTCAGGACTTCCGCGCCCAGGAATGGGGCTATCAGCTGGTCAGCCAGGTGGCCGGTCGAGCGGGGCGCGGCGAGAAGCCGGGAACGGTGATCGTGCAGAGCTTCGACCCCGAGCACGCCGTGCTGCAGGATGCCGCCCGCCATGACTTCCAGTCCTTCGCCGACCGCGAACTTGGCCAGCGCGAGGCTCTGGGGTATCCGCCCTTTGGCAGGCTCTGTCGTCTGGTCGTGAAATCCCTGGATGAGACTCTCTGCGCCAACTGCTGCGAGGCACTCCATGCCTGGATGAACGAGCGCCGGGGAGCCGTGCAGCTTCTGGGACCCGGGCCGGCCCCGGTGCGCCAGGTGCGCCGCGAGTTCCGCTACCAGATCGTGCTCAAGAGTACGCGCCGTGCCGATCCGTCGGGCCGCGCTCTGCGCGAGCTGGCACGATCGGCACGCGCCCATTTCGAGTCCCGCCTCAGCAGCAAGGATCTGAGCCTGATCGTGGATGTGGACCCGCAGTCCCTGATGTAGGCCAGCACCTCGCCTCATCGGATGCTGGCTTCAAGCCTGGCTTCCTGCCAGCGGAAGGTGCTGGCGGGACGCCACCCACGGAGCCAGGCATCCTGCCCGGCCCGGAGCCACCCACGGCGCCACCCACGGGGTCACCCACGGAGCCAGCCATGGTTGTTGGCAGGAAGCCAGCACCCGTGGAAGTCGGGCAAATTCGTCAGGCACGAACAGGTGGAGGATCCCAGCTTGGAAATGCGTATTCTCGGGATCCCTGTCAGGGAAGGGAATTGGAAAGGATTCCCGCTTGACCCAGCTTCAAACCCCACCCTGCCGGCGCGCCCCATTGGCGAGCCGCATTTCCCGATTGATCCTTGCGCGCATCTTGCTGGTGGCCTTCTTGGTTCTGGCCGCACTGCCCGAACTGCATGCGCGCCGTGAGCCCCTGTCCGAATTCGTCAGTCGGCGAGTGGCGGACTTCACCCTCAGCTACCATCCCGATGACGAGCGCTATGCGGGCCGCACGATCAATGCCATCCTGCTGTCCGAAAACCGGCTGGCCGAGCAGTTCGGTCTGGTGGGATTCCGCGGAGCGCGGGTCATCATCGCCTGGGACACCGACCACTTCGAAAGCCTGTCCGGAGGGGGATTTCCCCACTGGGGTGCCGCACTGGCACGGCCCGCGGACAACCTGATCGTGATGAAGAGCCCACGCTGGTCCACGGTGGACGAGGACCCCACAGGCACCATCATGCACGAAATGGTTCACCTCGCAACCGGGCGGCTGGTGGGCGACAATCGTCTGCCGGTCTGGCTCAGCGAGGGCATCGCGGTGGAGGAATCCGGCGAGATCCGCCAGAACGGGTCCACCCTCACCATGGCCACGGCCCTGGGCAGCGGCACCATGATGGACCTCTGGGACCTGGAGAACCTCTTCGGATTTTCCAGCGAACAGGCGCAACTGGCCTATCTGCAGGCCGAAAGCGCCGTGATTTTCTTCAAGGAACGCTATGGCCGCTTCACTCTGATCCAGTTGATGCTGAGGATGGGCGAAGGAGTGCCTTTCGAGCAGGCCTTTGACGAGGTGACGGGCGGCGGCTGGTACGGCTTCAATGATGAATGGCACGACTGGGCCAGAGATCGTTTTGGAGGATACCTGGTCCAGGACATCGGAAACTGGGTCTGGGGCTTCATCCTGATGTTGGCGATCGGCGTATGGAGTGTGCGCAAATGGCGCAGCCGTCAGATCCTGAAGCGCTGGGAAGAAGAGGAGCGATTGAAGCAGCTGGACAGTTGGGAGCTCTAGACGGGTTTTTGACTGATTTTTCAGAAAGCCGATTTCAGCTTGACTTCAAAGCCGGTCGCGCTTAGATTCGGCCTTCGATTGGCAAGCAGACTCTCCTTCACGACACACCAGCTGCACCGACTCCGCTTTCCGCAGCATGCTGCGGCAGAGGGGCCGTCGTCCGCTGAATTCCTGATGCAGGAGGACCGACGCCATCCCGGTACCCTCGGGTACAGCAGCAGCCTCTTTCCCTTTTTCCACAGTGATATTGCCCGGGTTCATCAGCAGGACCCGGGCAATTCGTTTCCGGGGTCCTTATGCCCACGGAGAAACGAACCCGGCCATGGCCGGGTTCTTCATTTCCATTGACGATGGTCGCAGCGGGTCAGAGCTTTCTCAAGTAGTACACCTCGCCACGATAGTCGCAGGTGCTGAGGTAGCCCTTGGCCAGCAACTCCTCGACCACCACCCACTCCGAACCCGTCTTGCGCACCAGTTCACGCACCGCTTCGAGGCGCATGGGGTGCACGGCCGTGATGCTCAGCAGGTCTTCACGCAGGTCGCCCGTGCTCGAGAAGGAATTGCCTTCCTCGCCCAGCAGGTACTCCACATGGTCCACTGCGCTGCGCAGGATATGCCAGGAGCGATTCACCACGTTCTCGGACGGTGTGGCGATGGTGCGTTCGGCGGGCGGACGGGTGGGCAGGTTGATGTAAGCGGTCTTCGGCTGCAGCTCACCCAGGAAGGACGCCAGCGAGAGGAAGTCCTCCTCGTTGTCGTTGATGTCCTTGATGACCATCGTCTCGCTGACCAGATGTCCCTTGTACTGGGCGGCGAAACTGAGCATGCCGCTGAGGATGATGTCCAGGTCCAGGCTTCGGCGCGGGCGGTTGATGGCGTGCCAGACACTGGAGCGCGTGGAATCCACCTTGAGCGACACCCAGTCGGCCAGGGCCAGCTCCTCGAACACGTCGTCCATCCAGAGCAGCGAGGCGTTGCTGATGACGGCAATGGGCACGCCCAGGGGTTTCAGGCCCTTGATGATCAGTCCCAGATTCAGGTCCAGGGTGGGCTCGCCTTCGGGAACGATCGAGAGATGGTTCACCACCTCGCCCTGTTCCTTCAGCTGCGCCACCCGGGCTTCCACCTGGTCGATCACGTAGGCCGGATCGAAATAGGTACGGCGTTCCACATCCAGCGAGTCCGTGCGTCCCGCCTGGCAGTAGACACAGCTGAAACTGCAGGACTTGGACTGGATGTTGTTGATGCCAAGGCTGCGCCCGAGACGGCGCGAGGGGATGGGGCCGAAAGTGATCATGCCTCGGTTCCTGAGCTTGGGTACCAGTGGGGCCCACAACAGGCTGTGGTTGGGTGCTGACTGTGTGCCGGACAGATTGCAGTTCACGACGGACTCCAGCTTCGAGGCAGGAGTCAACACACGGCGGCGTGAAACGACCTGCCAGAAATGGAAAGTTTTTCATTCGTCGCCTTGAGCAATGTCAATTCGGTGAATATTCTTGAAGCTGTGGCAGCCTCGTGAGACCCTGGATGCTGAAGAATCGCCTTCACAGCGCACGGGCATGGGTTGGAATGGCGGAGAGTTTGCCTGCCCGAAGAAAATTGCGCCAATGCCCTTTCCTGTTCCTCTTTCCTCTTGGCCGTGGTACGTTTCGCGCACCAACCACTGATCAGCAGGATGGACACAACATGACAAGCACTTTCGCCCGATGGTACACCCTGGCTTTCGGCTGGGCCACCCTGCTGGGATCAACCACTCCCGTACTGGCGCTGGAAGCCCAGTGGAGTGCGGACTTCGCGCTGAACGGGCCCGATGGCAAGGTCAACGCGGCCATCTGGCAGAATGACCGCTGGATTCTGGCCGGCAACTTCGAGTCGGTGGCCGGGCGAGCCATGCGGCACATGGCGGTGTTGCAGGACGGCCAGTGGTCGCCACTGGACCCGGGCAACGGGATGAACGGCACCGTCTTCGCCATGGCCACCTTGCCCGATGGACGATTGGCCGTGGGTGGAGTGTTCACCAGCGTCGGGGACCAGCCCGCAACTCATCTGGCATACTGGGATGGCAGCCAGTGGGAAGGTGTCACGGGACTGGGCCAGTGGGAACGAGTCTACTCGCTGTTCGTGGATTCCGCGGGCGCGCTCTGGGTCGGCGGTGATTTCGAAAGCTATCAGGGAGCAACGGTCAATGGCCTGCTGCGGCTGGTGGATGGAGTGCGTGATCCATCCATCGGCGCCCCTCTCGGAAACACCGGCATTCTGGATCCCACGGTGATGGACTTCGCCGAGGACGCTCAGGGGCGGGTCCTTGTGTCCGGTTGGTTCGACCGTGTCGACGGCGCCAGCAGTTCAGGTGTCGCACGCTGGGATGGCAACGGCTGGTCGACCATGGGCGCCACCGTGCACGGCAACGGCCAGAGCTACGCGGTGGCCTGCCAGGGCGACGTGGTCTGGGTCGCGGGCACCTTCACCAACTGGAATGGGCTGGGCGCCAATGGCCTGGTCCGGTTCGAGAATGATCAATGGACGGCACCCACCAGCCCCATCGCCCAGGGCTACACCTGCCTGCTGCTCGAGGGAGATGAGGTCTGGGCCGGCAACGGCTGGAGCGAGGACTTCATGCATCGCCAGAACAATCTGGGCGAGAGTGTCTCCGTCCTTGACTCCGGCGGCGGTGGCGTGGCCACCCTGGCCAGCAACGGGCAGGGCCAGATCCTTGCCGCGGGAGGATTCGCCGCGCTGGACGGGGTTCCCGTGCTGCATGCGGCGCTCTTCGAGAGCGAGACCGGGTGGCGGCCCACTCATGAGGCGGGTCCAGCTCTGGGACTCTTCGGGTCGGTGTATTACAACCATTCCGCGGTGGAAAGCATACTGGATTTCGGGGCGGAGGGCAGTCTGGTCCGCGGCAACTATCAGGGAGCACGGGGAAGTCTGCTGCCCCAGCCCGCCCTGTGGACGGGAACGGAGTGGACGGCGGCCCCTTTCACCCTGGATGTGAACGCCACCGCGATGGCGGTGACCGAGAGCGACGTGTTCGTGCAGGATTTCTCGGGCACGCGGCGCTGGAATCGCACGCTCGAGCAGTGGGTCGAGATGGGAGAGCCCTTCGATGGTCCCCAGGGTACCATCACCTGTCTGCTGCCCACACCGGACGGAAACCGATTGTACGCCGGTGGATACTTCTGGCTGCAGCGCGATGGCCAATCCCTGGCCCAGAGTCTGGCGGTGTGGCATCGTGAAACGGACAGCTGGGAAGCCCTGGGTGAACCGGATCCCGAGGGCGGAGCGCTAGGATCGGTGGATGCCCTCGCCCTGGATGCCAGCGGTCGTCTGGTGGTGGGCGGGCAGATTTCTTCAGTGGACGGGCAGGCCATCGCCTCGGTGGCCCGTTGGGATGGCAACAGTTGGGACGCACTTCAGGGCGGCTTGCCGGGTCTCGTGCTGGCACTGATGACGCGCGGCGATGAGATCTGGGCAGCGGGAGATTTCCAGCTTGGAGGCCAGAGCCAGGGACTGGCGCGCTACACGGATGCCGGGGGCTGGATCGCCGAAGGAGCCGTGACACCGGCCTCGGTTCTGGTGCTCAAGGAACTGCCCGGGGGAATCGTGCTCGCCGGAGGCTCCTTCGAGTCCATAGGCGGAGTTCCGTCCCGCGGTCTGGCTGCATACACGGGCAATGGCTGGCAGGACATGGCCATGGGGCAGACCCAACCCGCGTCGGCCACCTGGATCCGCAGTCTGTGTCTGAAGGGAAACCAATTGCTCACAGGGGGCAGCTTCATCAACGTGGGCGGACACGCGGCTCATTCCTTCACCACAGCCAGCCTGAATCTGGCTCCGGCGGCGGTCAACGATCTGGAGATCACGCTCAACGGACCCCAGCTGATCCTGGACTGGACTCCCGTCTCGGGAGCCAACGCATACGTGATCCGACGTTTCGACGAGCCCTGGCTGTCCAACGAGGATGGCACGGTCGTGGGAACCGTGAATGCGCCACCCTTCGTGCAGGCTCGTGATGCCTCATTCAAGGGCATCTACAGGGTCAGTGCCAGCAACTGAAACGCTTCTCCAGCAGAACGAGAAAACGGTGCCGTGGATCACTCATCCACGGCACCGTTGTGTCTGGAAAGGTGTATCGTCCTCTTGCTTGACCAGCACCAGCGTGCGAGTGGTGACGGTTTCTTCGGAACACAGGCGAGCGACGTACGCACCACTTGGCATGGCGGCCGCATCCCAAGTGATTTCGTGCTGACTTCCCGACAGAAGTCCCTTCAGGAAATTTTCAATACATATCAGCAACAACCAGGCACCCATGGACAGGCGACCGCTCACTTGAGCAGCAGCAGTTTCCGACTGGTCAGAGGTACTCCGTTCTCTTCCAGTTGCACCAGGTACAAGCCACTGGCAAGTCCACTTCCATCGAAATCGAAAGAATGCTGGCCCGGCTCGAGGCGGCCGTCGTGGAGGCAAGCCACTCGCGCTCCCCTCAGGTCGTATACATCAAGACGGATGATTCCGGCAGACGCAAGCTCCAGGCTGATGCGCGTGCGCGGGTTGAAGGGGTTGGGGGCGCTGCTGAGATTGCCCCGGACGCTGGGGCTGACGGGAGTTCCGGAACCCGGAGCCCCCACACCGACCCATGTCGGATCCAGCACCGCGAGGCAGCGATCGATCAGGTCCCGGCGCGAATCGCTGGTGCCCATGCCGCTGGCGGCTTCCAGCCCGAAACCGAGCACGAGAAACTGCTGGGAGGACAGAGCGGCCGTCTCGCCCGACGACCACTGCATCACGGGCTCCCAGAATGGGTCCGTGCTCGAGAATGCATCCGGGCGTGTCTGGTTGGCGGCGCCTCCGCTTCCGATCAGCAGGGCGGTCAGGCCATCCAGCGGACCACCCGGGCTGCCGGTGGCGTACACGGCGGGCACGTCGTCATTGTCAATGGTCACGTTCAGCCAGGCCGCCACACTACCGGGGCCGGAGGCGTCCAGAGCATCCTGCCCGCTGATCCAGACCCAGCCGTCGCCCGACAGGAACTGGGCCAGCGTGTTCACGATCACATCGGGCAGCATCCGGTCCTGTTCGCCTGTCACGAGCAGCAGGTTCCGGTAGCGGGATGCTGCATTGACGGGCAGGTCCGCCAGCAGCACTCGATCGTGGAAGGCACTCAGACTGTCCAGCTCGGGGGACCACCAGCGTGAGCCAACCCCGGTGGCGCTGGCATCCACCAGCAGCAAGTCCGGATCTCCCACCCGGAAGCGGAAGGGCACCGGGAACCCGGAGCCATCATCGTGGGTGGCCAGCAGCCATGCATCGGCCCATTGCGTGTTCTCGATCGACTGGTTCTGCAACAGGATTCCCGACAGTGTCACACTCTGGCCCCAGCCCAGCAGCTCCACCGTGGGAAAGGAACCCTGTTGCTGCAGTCCGTCCGGAAGCTGGTCGAAAGCCAGGGCCAGGTTCCAGAGGCTGTAGCCCTCGTTCTGAACCGTGATGCTCAGCATGGCGCTCTCGCCTTCGCTGAGATTGCCATCACCGTCTCCGCCGATCTGGTCGTTCAGGCTCCAGGCCGTGACCCGCAGAGCCGCGTCAGCGGGAACCGTGATCAGTTCGCTGCGGCCCAGTGCCACCAGGCCGTGATTGAACTCCACGCTGGCGTCGGTGCCGGGCAGGGTCACCACGAGCTGGGCGCCGGAGCCCGGGATCAGCATCACCGTGTCCAGCTCCGTCTGGCTGGTGGAGATACGGACCGGAACCCGGCTCAGTGGATCACTCATGCGGGGGTGGCTCTGTGCGACCCCGATCACCACTCGCGAATCACTTCCGGCGTCACGGGCCTCCACGGCCACATCCCAGCTGGGATACCCGCCCGTGTGGATCCACTGCTGAAAGAAGCCGCCAAGGTCCAGCCCGCTCACCTCTTCCATGACCGCCCGGTAGTCCTCGCTGTTGACCACGCCGTTGCGATGGCGCGTGTACCACAGGCGCTGGGCATCTTCAAAGGCCTGCTCGCCCAGCAGGAAGCGCAGCATGTGGATCACGCAGGCGGCTTTCTCGTACTGGTTCACGCTGAAGAAATCGTTGAAGTTCTGGGCGCTGGGATCCACGATGGGATCGAAGGCGCTGTCCCAGGAGAGATAGGGCTGGCGGATCTGGCTCTCGAAGTAGTCCTGGAATGCCTGCGGGTCGCCGCCGGCGGCGTCCTGGACGAAGAGCGCTTCGGCGTAGGTGGCCCAGCCTTCGTTGAGCCAGGCTTCGCGGAAGTGCACGGGCGTGAGGGCATCGCCCCACCACTGGTGCGCCAGTTCGTGGGCCACGATGGTTTCGTAGGCCGGGTTGCCGCTGGCGATGATCTGGTGGCCCAGAGTCGTGCAGGTCTGGTGTTCCATGCCTCCGGTGCCCCCGTAGATCGGGGCTTCGCCCATGGCATAGCTTTCGAAGGGATAGTCTCCCCAGAGAGTCGAGAACAGAGTGAGCATCTGCGGCACTCGGGCGAAAAGCGTGGCCGCTTCATCCACGTGCGAGGGGTAGACCATCCAGGTCAGTGGCAGGCCATTCCAGTCCGACTCGATCACCGAATAGGGGTAGGCGCACACGCTCAGCAGATAGGTGGACACAGGATGGGCGTGTTCGTAGTGGAAGGAGTGGGTGCCGTCTCCGTGGGGCGTGACCTCGTTCAGGATGCCATTGGACAGTACCTGGAAGTTCTCGGGGACCCGGATCGTCTGACTCCAGAGAGCCTTGTCGAAGGGCTCGTCATAACATGGCATCCAATTGCGCGTGCCCCAGGGGTCCGAGGAGGTGTAGACCTGCCCCGCAGTGATGAACATGCCCAGGCTGGACGGTGTGGTGGGCGTACCCCACCAGTCCAGTTCGAGCCAGGCGCTGTCACCTGGTGCGGGTGCCATCTCACCCAGAGCGATCATCAGGCGATCGCCCGAGCGTTGTCCGGAGAGAGGCTGTCCGGCGATCTCCGGCGACCCCCATTCCAGCGCATGCAGGTGCAGTTCCAGACTGTCCAGCACCACGTCGGAGGTGAACAGCAGCCTCATGTGGCCGGCAATGGTGCCTGCCGCCGGTTCGATGCTCAGTTCGGACTGATAACGCAAGGCGTCCCAGCCATGCAGCGAATCCACTCGGGAGTCCAGCAGCGCTCCGGAGGTGGCAGGCTGCCATCCGCAGCGGTGCCGCAGCTGGTTCGGCTCCGGCAGATCCGATGCCGCGGCCGGGCTGACGGGGGCACAAACGGGGATCAGCAAAACGCAGATCGCTGCAGCCAGAGGGAGCAGAGACCGGTCTCCCATGCGGTGGCACGCTCTCCCATTGTGACTGGCTAAGATCGAGTTATCCTTTGCCATGGCCATGTTTGGATTCCTTGGGATGCGAGTTCATCGACGATTCCCTCCTGAAACTCGTCGAATTCGACCTCGATGTGATGTCTTTGCCTGGCAGAATCAGGGGTGGCATGGGTCTGGCATGCCACCAGCCATACTGCCAGTGCTCAGCCAATGCGCTACCATCCGCCGGGCGTCCTCGATGGATGCCAGCCGTTGTTCAAGCTGGAGGTTTTCCAGCTCTTCCAGATACATGCCCAGCAACGGCCCGCGGGGAACGCCCAGTGCCATCAGGTCATTGCCATCCAGGAATGGAACGGGATGAAGCATTGAATCATGACTGTGCAACTGGTTTTGCAACCAGGTTTCCAGGTCGGCCAGACCCGAGGGCCAGACGATCGGCAGCAGGAGTCGGGCCCGTGACATTCCCGGGTGCCGCAGCAGGCGCAATTGACTGGAAAGGCGCGCCTCCCGGATGGCGGGCAGGGCCAGCAGGACCTGGCAGCAGTCTTCCAGATCCCGAGCCTCCCGCTGGGACAGTCGCAGTGCCATGCCCAGTTCGCGCAGCCAGCCCGGCAGGGCGTCCCGCTGACTGACTGATGCTGAATCGAGGGCATTTCCCAGTGGGGTCAAAGCTGTGGCATGTGGTGGCATGCCAAGAATCGCGGGCAGCAGCAGCAACAACCAGGGAATGGCCGGATCCGCGGGCATGCTGGAAAATGCCGCAGCCCCGAGCGTGCCATCCAAAGGTATCGGGCAGGTGCGACCCCGGTGCTGATTCTGCCAGTCGTGCAGCAGGCGCTCGCGAATCACCGGTTCCATCCCACTGGCCTGCAGCAGGCGCAGGCCTTCCCGCCACCCCGGAGCCCCCAGCAACTTTCCCAGTTCGTCCCGGATGCGTTCGGTGCTCACCGGTGCCAGATCCTTGGCCCGCTCCCGGATTGCCTGCCAGGTGCTCGCTTCGATGGTGAAATCCAGCTGGGCCGCGAAGCGGATCGCGCGCAGCATGCGCAGCCGGTCTTCCTGGAATCGCTCGTCCGCCACGCCAATGGCGCGGATCTGGCGGGCCTGGATGTCCAGGCGGCCCCCGACCCAATCCAGAATCTCTTCGGTCTGCGGATCCCAGAGCATTCCATTGATGGTGAAGTCTCGCCGCCGCACGTCCTCTTCGGCCGTGCTGTAGCGAACCTCATGCGGATGGCGACCGTCTTCGTAGTCCAGATCCTCCCGGAAAGTGGCCACCTCGAAGGCGAGAGTGTCTTCCTGCACGATGACCACACCAAAACTTTCGCCCACGGCGACCGTTCGGCGGAAGAGGGCACGCACCTGGGGTGGAGTGGCGGAGGTGGCGATATCCAGGTCGGACTGGGTGCGCCCCAGCAGATGGTCCCGGACCGCGCCTCCGGCGATGTAGGCCTGGTGGCCCGCCTGACGCAAACGATCGATGATGCGGCAGGCCGGGTGGTAGAGCCTGGAAGGAGCGAACTCTTGGGGACGGGGCATGGACCGGCTTTCTGCTGGCGGGATCTGGCCGGAAAA
The DNA here is from genome assembly GCA_020634015.1 of Candidatus Delongbacteria bacterium. NCBI lineage: Bacteria > Candidatus Delongiibacteriota > Candidatus Delongbacteria bacterium. The sequence goes on from JACKCN010000005.1 coordinate 230,915, forward strand.
TAGGGATGTGGGCCGCAGGCTCAAACCGGGGAGTGGGGCGGTGTGTGCAAGGCGAGTCCGGTCGGGGTCAGTTGCCGGACCGGGTGGACGAATCGTCCTGGGTGATCAGGGAATAGCAGGCGACCAGAAAAGTCTCGCTTTCGCGATGGAGGATGCGCTCGGGATCATCGGCGCGCAGCTGCTCAATTTCGCGCTGGCGCTCCAGATAGAGTTCGAGCTTGTTCAGTTCGTTTTCCAGGTTCCGGCGGCGTTTGCTGCGCAAGGCGAGGGTCCGCCGTGCCATCAGGAAACTGGTGGCTGGGATCGCAAGCAACAGGCTGATGATCAGGGCTGTCCAGTACATGCTCGTCTCGATCTGAAAGTTCAATGCGGGCCTCCCCGGTCCTGCTGACTGATACATCGGCGAAATGGAAAACTACTCAAGCGATCCGCACCGGATTTTTCAAGGAAAATTCCACGGTCGACAATTGCCCGGGATGGGCCTTCCCGCGGATGTCGCGTCTTCGCGGCTCTGGCGGCGTGCCGTTCTCCCGGTTCCGGGTTGCCGTTTGCTGCCTGCCGGTTTCAAACGCTACCAGCCGGTAGGGCATTTGTTTTCAATCGACTAAGAGTTAGTTTCAGCGCTTCAAGACAGCCAATCACCCCCTCAAGATCCTCAGGGAAAGCCAAAAATGAGCGACAGCTACCCGCGGGTAGACGATGCATCCACTGAGCGTCCCATTCCGCTGAGATACCAGGCGGACGAAGAATTCCGTCCGTCCAGCTCACTTCTGAATCTTGGAACGGCCCTGCTGAACCCCCGGATCGAGCGGGGAGACATCGCGGAACCGGAGGAAGACGCTCCGCTCAAGGAGATTCCGCTGGGCCGCAGAGAACGCGAGCGCCTGATGCGCCGACGCGAGATCCTGCTGACCGCCCGCCGGCTCTTTGCCGCCAATGGCTATACCGGAACCACGCTGGACGAAGTTGCCCGGCTGACCGAGTTTTCCAAACCCACCCTGTATCAGTACTTCCGCAACAAGGACCACCTCTACTTCACGATTCTTGAAGAAGGTCTGGCCGACATGCGCGGAATCCTGGACAAGGAATCCCATGCCGAGCGCAGCATGGGCGACAACCTGCGTGCCATTGTCCTGCTCCTGCTGATCTACTTTCGCAAGAACACCGACTTCTTCCTGATGTTGCGTCAATACCGCGACCAGCCGCGTCCGGGAGATGTCGGCGACATGCAGAATGCCACGCGCGATGGGTGGGAGCGCTTTCATCAGCGCCTGGCGGCGCTGTTGGGGCGAGGAGTGCGGCGAGGGGATTTTGCCCGCTACGACCTGAACCAGTTGGCCTCCATCCTCTTCGAAGCGGTCGGGGTCTATACCCTGGCCTTCCAGAAGCCGGATGAACTGCGCAGCGCGCGTGAGATGGCCGATGAACTGATGAACCTGTTCTTCTACGGTATCCTGCAGCGCTGACGGACTTGCCCTGCGACACCGTCTCCCTCAAGCCAGCTGCAATACTCCATAGGGCTTCTCGTCCCCGTATATCGAGTACTCGCGGCCTTCCGACTGACTCCAGCGGTCCAGCATGCTGCGCTCGTCCGGGCGGGCGGCATCATCCACGAAGATCCTGCAACCCGACGCGAGGCGGTCGCGCATGACGGGCAGCATGCCGAAGCGTCCGCCTTTGGTCACGCCCGGAGGGCCATCACAGATCACCATGGCGAACCCGGAGGGCAGCTGGTCCATGGCCGGGCCGTACCAATCATAGTCACCATAGGGTTTGATGGGTGAGTCGTGCACGGTCACGCTGCGGATGTCGAAGCGATCCAGGAAGCGGCGCTGGCGCAGGGCCCACTCCGGGTGATGCTCCAGCGAATGCAGGTGCCCACCACGATCCTGAAGCACCACTCCCATCAGCAGACTGGAGAGCCCCGAACCGCATTCCAGTACCGGACCGTCAACGTCCTCGCAGGCTTTCAGGCAGGCGCTGAGATACTCAGTCCAGGCGGACCAGCTCTCATTGTCCCAGCCGTAGATCAGTTTGCGCAGCAGAGTGTGGTCGGCAACTCCCGCGCCGGGATTCTCGCGAAAGCGTGAGAACGCGTCGTAGAAGACAGTGCGCCGGCGTTTGTGATCGAGGTACTTCCGAAGCGGGCGCAGAGTGAGCGCATTGCTGAGCTCTTTTTTCAGGTTCATGTCAGGACTTTCCATGTGGGGGCATGACCGCTGATCATATCACTATTCCGGACACGACACCAGCGACTTCGCAACTCTATCGGGTCGGTGCCCGGGGGAATCCAGAATCGGGCTGTCAGGCCACATCTCTGCGCCAGCCCTGAGTGCTTGGTGGAGTTGTGTTGGAAGCTGTTGTTATTTGAAGACTATACTGGTCGGTACAGAATCGAACCCGCTGAAATCGTGTGCCCGGATGGACATCGGCAGCCCGCGGGATTCAGGGCTCCCATGCCATCGACCGGGACGAGAATGCCCTGGATGCCCTGTGGTTCTCAGTAGCCCATGTTGATCACCAGTCGGGTGGGAAAGGTGAAATCGCTCCAGCTTCCGGCCAGTGCCCCCAGGGAATTGATCTTGAGAACCTGATTGCGCTCGGCATCCAGCACCCAGCAGGAAGCGTCCAGACGGTTGGCAGCCAGGGCCTTGGGATACCGAATGTTGTCGTGCTGGGTCTGCTGAAGATCGAAGAACAGCCGGATCGCGCGCCCGTTCAGTCCGCGGTCCAGCACCCAGGCCAGTCCTTCGGAATGTCCGGCCGAGACCGCTACCGGATTGTCGAACCCGCTGACCGTCAGGCTGTCCAGACCGTCCGCCAGAAAACGGTAGAGTCTGGCGGCGTTCTTGTCCACGACCCAGCAGGCGCCCGTACTGTCCTCCACGCTCAGGTCGTAGGGATACAGGAAGCCGTTGTGTGCCCGGACTCCGGTCAGGCTGTCGGCTGCCGAGACGGCCCCCGAATAGGTTTCCGGGACCTGCCAGACCTGGTTGCTGCCCGCGTCGGCAATCCAGAGCATGCCGGTGCGCTGGTGAATCGCCATGGCGCCGGGGCGGTCCAGACCATCCAGGACGCGCTCGCCCGGTTCTCCATTGAAACGTACTTCCGAAATGCGGGCGCTGTCTTCATCCATCACATACACGCTGCCGGTCCGCGGCCAGACCTGGATACGCGAGGGGCGACCGAAGGTCTCCGCCAGATCGAGCAGTTGGGTGCCCTGCAGGTCGAAGGCCTTGAGCGCCGGTGGATTCAACTCGCTGACCCATAGACGGCGGTTTTCCGAATCCAGTCCGATGTCGCCGGGCTCATTCAGGCCGGGAATCTCGAGCAGCGGATCGCCTTCGGCACTCAGTTTCACCACACGCCCGGCGCCCGCGTCCAGAATCCAGACGCAGCCGATTTCCGAGTACACGCGGACTTCCAGGGTGTCGCTCGCGGAGTTGCCCCAGCTGTCCGTTGCGGACACCGCGATCCAGGCGTTCAGCGTGGTGTCCGGCGCCGTCCAGCGCACGGTGTCTCCCATGGTGGAGGAGAGCGTTCCCCAGGGCGAGTTCCAGGCCAGCACGACGGACTGGCTGTCCGGGTCCACCGCATGGGCCCACAATTTCAGCGTGTTGCCATTGAGCGCGATCGGACTGTCCTGCCCCAGCTCAGTGAAATGGGGCGTGCGATTTTCAACCCAGAAGTACAGAGTGTCGGCGGCCAGGTTGCCGTGGCTGTCTTCGATCGTATAGATCAGCCGAGCATAGGTTGTGGAATCGGGACTCAGCCAACGGGCGCTGTCCGGGTACTGGGCCAGAAAACTGCCGCGGTTGATCTGCCAGCTGGCGGTCAGGCTGTCTCCGTCCAGATCGCGGGTCTGGGCGCTGAAGAGAATCTCGCTGGCCGCATTCAGCGTGCTCGGAGTCGCGGTGATGGCCAGAATTTCCGGGGCCTGGTTCGTGTCCTGGCTAGGAAGCCGGGCACAGGAGAGGGCAAGGGCCAACAGGCAAAGGCAGCCCACCAGGCCCGCAAGGCGCATTCTCAGCAGGTGCTGCCAGGGCAGGGAGTGACGGTCCATCTAGCGCACCACCATTTGAACACTGTATTCGTAGAAGAGTTCGTCCAGCGCTTGCTGGGTCCATTGCTCCAGCGTGCTGGTCAGCAGCCGACTGCGGGCCGGAGCCAGCAGCAGGGCATCGCGGTGAGCCTGTTTCACGTTGAACAGACGCAGGCTGGGCTCGGTACGCGCTTCCGCACTGATGACCCCTTTGTAGTGCAGAGCACCGCTGCCCACTTCCAGCATCAGGATCTGGGCCTCCAGACTGGAACTCAGGCGTGTCCGGCTGAGCAGGGGCGCCAGATCAAGGCCCGTGCGCCGCGCAGGTTCGCTGGACAGGATTCTTCCGCTGACCACGAAATCCGCACCCAGGCTGGCGCCCAGTTGGCGCTGCTGCTCGGCATTCAGCTGCAGATTCAGGGGCAGGCCCAGACGCTCGCGCGTCTGGTCCACCAGCAGGCGGGGGATCACAGCCAGGGAACTGTCGGTGTCGAAGCGATTGAGGCAGGTGTCCCAGAGGACATCCGACACGGGCATTCCGGCCGGATCGGCAAAAGGCAGGATCACCAGACGGACCGGTTCGAAATCCCAACTGCTGGCCTGTGGAGTCGGGGCAAGTTCGTTGCCCGGTTCCACGCTGTAGCCAGGATTCTGGTTGCGCAGTTCCAGGGTGTGGCGGATCGATTCACGCAGGTTGCGCGAGCGGATCGTGACCGGATCACGGTGCTGCAGATGCCAGGTCAGGCCGGCATACACCCCGAAGTGATCGAGGTTGTCCACCAGGCGCTGTTCGGCGCCGGCCTTGAAGGTCAGCCCGAAGGGCAGATTGCTGCGCAATCCTCCATAGAACTGGTAATCATAGAGCTTGTCGCCCAGGTCCAGCTCCTGCCCCAGCTCCATTTCCAGCATCACCCACTCTTTCCACAATCGGCCACGGACTCCCACACCCCAGACGCTGTGAGTGTTGGTGCGGCGGTCGTCGGTGGAAAATCCCACGTGTCCGTCCATGGTGAAGCGTGTCTGGTCCAGTTCGAGCAGCAGCAGAGTCTCGCTGCGGGTGTTCTGGTTGGAGAAGGCGGAAAAGCCTTCCAGGTCCTCGCGAAAGCCCGTGGGAAAGAGCAGGGTCTGGCGTGCTCCCCAGCTCATGTTGGACTTGCCCGGCACCGCGGACTTCCAGCAAAGTGAGGCTTCCAGATCGCCCTGGCCCGCCTTGGCCTGGCTGCCGATGGTTTCGCTGATGAAGGGAAAGCCAAATCCGAAGTGCAGATGGTCGCTGAGACCGTAGGTCAGGCCGGCCGCACCTTCCATGCGCGTGTGGGTCTCGGATAGGGCGAACTGGCTGCTCTGGGCGATGAACTCCCAGCGCTGCCCGTGCAGATCGTTGAGGAACACGGGGTCATTGAGCAGGCGTTCCCGGGCCGGCAGAACGGCCGCGATTCCCAGCAGCAACAACGGAGCGCACGAACGCATGAGACTTACTCCCCATTCGGATTGATTGGCCGGCTCAGGCCTCATGGGGTTTTGGCAAAGGCCGTGCCATCCCTGATGCGCGGGCGATCTGGAGCCTGGTCAGGTTCAAAGGGTTCAATTTCAAGGACTTGGAGAGTTCGGAAGCTGCAGAGTTCCGGAATCGGCCGCGTCGATCAAGCGCCGAAGGGGCAGACTTTTCCACCCGGGCGGCAAGCGCGACCCATTGCCCCGCTCGAGGCTACACTCCCGAGCCCCGCCCTTTTGCTTGGTGAATAGGCTGAAAATTCCCTCACTCCCCCCTCGGCGATTCAACGATGCCGACTCAATTCGACCACCCCATTCCCAATCCGGAACCACACATGAGACACCGTTCGATCTTCATTCTGCTTTGCATGGTCTGGTTGTGCGCCGGACAGGTGCTGGCCCAGCAGAGCTCCTTCTTCCTGCAGGGCAGTGCCAGCGCCCACTACGCCCAGTTCCCATTCGGTTCGTTCAATGGGGATTTCAACGCGGTGGGCGCCATCGATACCAGCACTTTCGAGCCCACGGACCTGCAGGGCGTGGGCGGCATCCTGCTGCCCGACAGTGTCGGTACCGAGACCCTCTTCTGGGCCGGGGTGGTGGTCAATCCTGATTCCACGCTCGACGCGCTTGGCATGTATCTCACCGCACCGAACGGTTTTGAGGTGGGATCGGGCAGTTCCCAGGGGATCAACGGCGTGCTGTTCTATCTGTATCACGCCGACAGCCTGGCCATACCCACCAACATCGACAGTGTGGACATTGCCGGCATCATCGGGCTGATTTCCGCCCAGCACAAATTCACGGGCGTGCCTACGGGGCTGGAAATCACCGAACGCAGTGACACACGGATGGCGCTCACCTTCGGTGCCCTGGCGATTGATCTGGACAACAACACCTTTCTGATCTCGGTGTCCAATGGGGATGCGGTTCTCGAAGGTCTGACCGTGGCTGTGGACGAGTTCCCGGGCACACGCCCGCTCACTCATCGCCTCGAATCGGTGTACCCCAATCCATTCAACCCACGCGCACTGGTCCGACTGGATCTTGCCCGCGAAGAATCGCTGAGTCTGGTGCTGTACAATCTGAATGGTCAGGCGGTGCGCCTGCTGCATCGCGGGGTTCTGGGCGCAGGCCCGCACGAGTTGCCGCTGGCCGCCGACGGGCTGGCTTCGGGGATCTACCTGCTGAGCCTGGAAAGTCCCGACTGGCGGGAAACGCGGCGAATCACACTGTTGCGCTAGCAGTCAGCCGGATGCGAGCATGCAATCGATCGAGCTGATCCGCACCAATCTGAACAACAGCACCACACGGGTGCTTGCCCGCATCGAGGAGATGCGCGAGCATTGCATGGTGCCCCCCACCGCCCAGGGAGGTGGTCACACCCTCTGGGTGCTGGGGCATCTGGCCTACATCGAGGCCCTGGTCGTTCATGTGTTCATGTCTGCCCAGCCGAATCCACTCGCCCACTGGGACACGCTCTTCGATGGCGACCTGATCTCGGTGGACCCAAAGGACTATCCGCCCTTCGATCAGGTGCTCGCCACCTGCTGGGAGCAGCGAGCCGGCACTCTGGCACTGCTTGACACACTCGGTGAAGACGATCTGGACCAGCCAGGGGCAAGCGTCCCCGCGGGCTACGACGAGTTCTTCGGGACCCGACGCCGTTGTCTGCAGTACCTGGCCGACCACTGGTACATGCACCGCGGCCAGCTGGCCGATGCCCGCCGCAGTGCCGGCATCGAGCGCATGTGGGTGTGACACCGATCGGACAGGATGCATGAACTTCTGCAAAGAAAACGCCGGTGATCCAGAGATCACCGGCGTTTCAGTTGGCACTGTGGTCCAGTTCAGTCGGTGCTGCCATCCGTGGAAGGCAGGGGCACCACGCCACCGGCGGCTTCCTGGTTGACGAACCCACCGAAGAGTTTCTGGAACCATTCGCTCAGGTCTTCGAGAATGGTGAACAACGCCGGCACCACCATCAGGGTCAGCGCGGTGGCCACGAACAGACCGAAGATCACGGCGGTGGCCATGGAGCCCCACCACTGGGCGCTGTCGCTGCCGATCACCAGTTCCAGGTTGCGGAAGTCGAAGCTGACGCCCGTGGCCATGGGCACCAGGCCCAGCACGGTGGTCGTGGCGGTCAGCAACACGGGCCGCAGACGGGTCATGCCGGCCTGGACCAGCGCATCGTGGCGCGCAATGCCCTTGGCACGCAACTGCTGGGTGTAATCCAGCAGCACGATGGCATTGTTGACCACCACGCCCGCCAGACTGATCACACCCACACCGGTCATGATGATGCCGAAGGGCATCTGGGTCACGGTAAGCCCGAAGAACACACCAATCAGCGACAGCAGCACGCAGAACAGGATCACGATCGGGGTGATCACGCTGCGGAACTGCAGCACCAGCACAAGACCCACGCTGAGAATCGCGGTCAGGAAGGCACCGCCAAGGAAATCCTGAGCTTCTTCCTGGTCCTTGCTCTCGCCCGTGAAACTGAGTCGGTAGCCATTGGGCATGTCAAAGTCCTTGAGCAGCTCCTTGACTTCCGCCAGAACCTCGTTCGCGTTGCGACCCGTGACATCCGCGAACACGGTGACCACGCGGTCGCGGTCGATGTGGCTGATGCCGCCAATGCCGTTGGTGAGTGACACGGTGGCCAGTGAGGACAGGGGAACCAGATCGCCTTCGTCCAGCAGCTGCAGGTCGGCAATGTCTTCCACGCTCTGGCGATGGGCCTTGTCCAGGCGCACGGTGATGTCGTACTCATCCTCGCCGTCACGGAAGGTGCTGGTTTCGCTGCCATTCATTGCCGTACGGACATTGCTGCCGATCATCGCGGTGTTCACACCCATCATCGCGGCCTTCTCGCGGTTGACCGTGACCATGATCTCGGGCCGTCCCTCGTCGAAATCGTTCTGCAGGTTCACCACGCCGGACACGGTTTCCACCTTGCGGCGGATGTCCTCGGCAATCCGGCCCAGCTCCTGGAAGTCCTTGCCCTTGATCTCGATGTTGATCGGCTTGCCCGTGGGCGGCCCTTCTTCCATCTTCTGCACGATCACCTTGGCACCGGACACATTGGCCACGGCCACGCGCAGGCTTTCCATGGTGGCATAGGTGGATTCCACCCGGAAATCACGGTCCACCATGTCAATGCTGATGCGCGCCTTTTCGGGCGGCCCGGCTTCTCCGGCACCGGTATCGAATTCACCCAGAGCCACGCCCACCTGGGCCACGTAGGTTTCGATGTTCCGGTACTCGCCCAGATGCTGCTCCAGCTCGCGCACAAGGGCGTCCGTATTGTCCAGCCGTGTACCGGAAGGCATTTCGTAGTCCACGAAGACCTTCTTGGGGTCGATGTCGGGAAAGAACTCCACACCGGCCCCGAAGGTGGCGTAGATCGCGATGTTTGCAAACAGGGCCAAGAAGGCCAGACTCACCACGGCAAAGCGGTGACGCAGGGCCCACTCAAGTGAACGGCGGTACAACTGAAGGAAGGGACTGTTGAGGTAGGCCTCGCGAGAACCGGATTTCTTGTTCAGCCGCATCAGGGTGGCGCAGAGCACAGGGTTCATCACCAGGCCCACGAAAAGCGAGGCCGACAGTGTCACGATCAGGGTGATGGGCAGGTAGCTCATGAACTCGCCCATGATTCCCGGCCAGAACACCAGCGGGAAAAAGGCGGCCAGTGTGGTCAGGGTGGACGAGGCCACCGCCATCGACACTTCGGTGACACCCTTGTGCGCAGCCGCGTAGGGCCCGTAGCCTTCTTCCCGGTAGCGGTAGATGTTTTCCACGATCACGATCGCGTTGTCCACCAGCATGCCCAGCGCCAGAATCAGGCTGAAGAGCACCACCATGTTCAGGGTGTACCCCATCAGGTCCAGCACGAAGAAGGAGATCAGCATTGACAGCGGAATGGCCACCGCCACGAAGAGACTGGTGCGGAAACCCATGAACAGAAAGAGCACACCCACCACCAGGATCAGCCCGGTGAGGATGCCGTTCTCCAGTTCGCCCACCATCATCGCGATGTCCTTGGACTGATCGCTGGTGTAGGACACCGTCGTGGTGGCGGGCAGGGTGGGCAGCATCTCCTCGACCACCGCCTTGGCACTGTCCACGATGTGGATGATGTTCTCGCCACTGCGCTTGCTCACCGCCAGCGTGATGCAGTTGTGCCCGCGCATGCGCGCCAGACTGGCGGCATCCTTGAAACCGTAGACCACCTCGGCCACATCGCGAATGTAGATCGGGTTGTGTTCGTCGGCCTTGACCACGAAATCGCGCACCTGCAAGGGGTCCTTGATCTCGCCGGGTACACGCAGCAGGTAACTGTAGGGGCCAATGTCCAGCTTGCCGCCGGGAATGCTGATGTTCTCGTTGCGGATCGCGTTCTGCACATCTTCCAGACCCAGCCGGTAGTGGCGCAGCTGGTCCGGGTTCACATTCACCTGCACTTCGCGCTCGAGGCCACCGGAGATGCCCACTTCCAGCACGCCGTCGATGTCTTCCAGCCGGTCCTGGATGTCCTCGGCCACCTGCTTGAGGCGCACCTGATCGTACTCGCCGGACACATTCACCAGCAGGATTGGGAAGGCGCCGAAGTTCAGCTCGGTGATGATGGGGTCCTCGGCGTCATCGGGCAGCTCGGGCGTGGCCAGATCCACCTTCTCGCGCACCTTGTTGATCACATCGTCCACATCCTCCTCGGGGTCGAACTCCAGGGTGATGTTGGACACGCTTTCCTGCGAGAAGGACTTCATCTCCTTGATGTTGTCAATGTCCACAAGCTCCTGCTCGAGCTTGTTGGTGATCAGGCTTTCCATGTCCTGGGGGCTGGTGCCCGGATACACGGTGGTCACGATCACGAAGGGAATCTGGATGTCCGGCGAGGCTTCGCGCGGCAGATTGATGTAGCTCAGGGTTCCCGTGAGAATCGAAATCAGGATCAGCACGTAAACCGCGGGCATGTTGCCCAGAGCGAAGTTGCTGATCTTCATCCCTCGGTCCTTTCAACGACGCGCACGCTCTGGCCGTCCACCACATCGCGGAAGCCCTTGACGATCAGTGGCTCACCGGGCTGCAGGCCGGAGGAAATGCGCACCATGTCGCCATCGCGGTCGGCCGTGTCGATGATGCGTTTGACCGCGCGGCCATTTTCCTCGACATACACGAAGAGGTGGTCCTGGGCCTGCTGCACGATGGACAAGGGAATCACGATGCTGTTGGCGTGCGAATTGCGGAACACGCTCACTTCGCAGAGCATGCCGGGCTTGAGGCCCGCGCCGCTCCTCAGCTGGATTTCCATGGGCAGTGTGCGGTCGCGGGTATCGATCACCGAGGCGATCCAGCTGACGGTTCCGCTGGTGGAGAGACCGGCTTCGGTCACCCGGATGTCGGCTTCGTGGCCCCGGCGCATGAAACCGGCCTGGTTCTCGGGCACACCCACGCGCACCTTGAGGTGCTCGTTGTCCACCAGGCGCAACAGGGGCTGACCGGGAGCGACCAGTTCGCCCAGCTTGACCTGCCGGTCGTCCACCACACCCGCGAAGGGAGCGATCACGAAGCAGTTCTCGAGGTACACGGAGGCTTCGCTGGCCTGAGCCTCGGCGATGCGCAGAGCGTTGCCGATCTTGCGGAAGTCGGTTTCGCTCACGCCCAGCCCCTGATCGTACTGACGCTTGGCCGTGTCGAAGTCCAGCTGTGCGCTCTCCAGCGCGGCCTGGGCCATGTTCCAGCTGCTGCGAGCCTGTCGGCTGTCGATTTCCAGCAGAGTATCGCCCTTGGCCACCTGGGCGCCACGGTCGTGGATCACGCGGGTCAGGCGACCATTGCTGGCGGCGGACAGCAGAGCATTGTACTCGCTTTGCACCTCGCCGACCAGACTGAGGTGCGAGGCGAAATCCCGGGTTCCCAGAGTCTGCACGCTCACGTTCACGGTCACTTCCTTGCCGGGAGCCGTGCTGGTGCTGGTTCCTTCGGCCTCGGCCTGTGTGTCGCCCGAGCACCCGGTGAAGATCAGGCCGGAGCCCAGGGCGGCAACCAGCATCCAGTGGGCCACACGGCCCGTGATTGTCTTGTGACGCATCTATTCATCCCCTTCAGCGATGTCGATCCGGATCCTGTCGATATCTCCAACGGCGTGCAGCAGGTTCACCTGAGCCACGCGCAATTTGTACTCAGCCGTGGCCAGGTTCACGCCGGCCAGCTTGCGGGCCGTGCGTGCATCACGCAGCTCCAGACCACTTCCACTGCCGCTTTCATTGCGCAGGCTGGCGATTCGCAGGCCTTCTTCGGCGGCTTCCACATTGCGCTGCCACGCGGTCAGGTCGGCCTGGCTGCGTTGCAGTTCATCCATCGCGGCGCGGGTCTGCAGGCGCACCTGGTCGCGAGTCAGTGCCAGATCCGCGCGGGCGCGCAAGAGGGACAGCTTGCCTTTCTGCACCTGGGCATCCTTGCGGAAGCCGCTGAACAAGGGCACCGACAGACTGACGCCCGCATTCCAGCTGTTCTGCCAGCTGTCGTTCTGGCTGAACAGGTCCCAGACATTGCTGCGTTCGGCATTGGCAAAGGCATTCAGCACGGGCCACTGGTCCGCACGGTAGACATTCACACCCCGGCGATAGCCTTCCACCGCATTCTCGGCCAGCAGGATCTCGGGCCGATTGCGGGCGGCCATCTCTTCCAGCGACTGAGGATCGGTAGCCAGATCCACGACGACGTTGAACTTGTGCAGCACCAGCTCGGCCTCGGGGTCGAGACCCAGCGTGATGCGCAAGGCGTTTTCGGCCGTGCTCAGGTTCTTTTCGGCCTCTCGCAGGGCGGGAATCGAATTCAGGTATTCCACTTCACTGCGCAGCAGGTCGTAACGGCTGAGGCTGCCCATCTGGTCCAGCAGGGTCGCTTCGTCGAAATGGGCCTTGGTCTGTTCCACGATCTGCTGATTCAGGTCCACCAGGTCGCGCAGCAGGATCACCTGGGCGTACTGCTCGAGGAAACTCTGCACCAGGGTCTGGCGGGCTGCGTTGAGCCCCTGCTCGGCCACGCGGCTGTAGCTGCGTGACACGCCAATGGCCTGGAACACGGCGGCATTGAACAGCGGTTGCTGCAGGCTGAGCTTGCCGGCGTAGTTGTCTGCCGCGGCGGCCTTGAGCACGGCCGCGCTCTCGGGCCCGCTGCCATCGGGGTCGAAACTGAATTCCGAGATGTTGCCGATGCGGGTCCAGCTCAGCTCCGACGTCAGGCTGGGCAGAGCCTCGCCCGAGGTCTGGCGCACATTCTGGCGCGCGTCCTCGCGGTCGGCAAGTTGCTTCTGGTAGTCGCGGTTGTGTTCCAGCATGTACTGGATGGCCTCGCCGGGTGGCAGGTCAAAGCGCTCCGCGGATTTGACCCGGGGCGCCAGGAATCCCAGCAGCAGCACGATCCAGAGAGCGTGCCGTGGCAGTGTATTCATCGAACGCTTCCTTCCTTGTTGAGGATGCCCTGGAAAATCGTGCCCAGCATGGCTTCCATGAACTTCTCGGGTGGCATGTCCACCCACTTGTGATCCCTGTTGTGCACGTTGATGTGAAACAAAGAAATGATGATGGGAAAGACGGCCAGCACGTCCAGATCGGCGCGGAACTCTCCGCCGCGGATCCCGTTCTCCAGGATGCGCGGGATGTGCTGGTCGAAAATGCCCTTGTCGTGGCATTCGCGGTGCAGGAGTTCCGGGGGCAGTTCCAGACTGGCGGGAGCGGTCATGAAGCGGGCCAGTACCGGGTGGCGGTCGAGGATCGCATTGAACTCCACCACGATGCGGCGCAGGCGTTCGCTGCAGCTGATATCCAGCGAGATGATCTCCTCGAAACGCTCGCTCACCTTTTCGCGTTCATGGTCCAGCAAGGCGATGAACAGCTCTTCCTTGCTCTTGAAGTGCAGGTAGATGCTGCCCTTGGCAATGCCGACCTCCCGGGCGATGTCGTCCACCACGGTCCGGCGGTAGCCGAAGTGGCTGAAGCACCCCGCGGCGGCTTCCAGAATCAGTTCCCGACGATCTGGACTGTTCATGTATGACCTTTCTGACTGAATGGGCAAGATGACCGAAATGTTCAATTCGGTCACCGGGTCCAAGAGTCGGCATTCCGCAGGAATTAGTCAAGGGGGCGAGACATTTCCCGGGCAGGTGAACTGCCCGGCACTCGCGCCATTCGTGCGGGCGATGGCTATATTTGGCGCTCAACCCGGAAGGATCCACACAATGACTCCACGCACGTTGCTGGCCTTGATTCTGCCCTTGCTCTGCCTTCAGGTCACCTCCCCCGCCTTGGCGGCGGAACGCAGTCTGGCCGACAGTCTGGAACAGAGCATCAGTTTTCTGATGCAGGCCAAGGACCGGATCGACCGCTCCCCGCTTGACAGCCTGGCCCGCACCCAGCTGGATCTGCGGGTCAGCGAGATCTACGACTGGGCGGATGCCCGCCCCACTCTTGGCCCGCTGAAAGGGCGCGACTGGTTGCTGCTGGGTGACCTGATGGCCTGGCTCAGCAATTTCGGCGAACGTTACGCCTATGACCGCTGCGTCAACGCCTACAAGCATGCCGGCCAGGACCCTGAGATCGAATGGGAGGCATTTCACAGCCTCCTGACGGCCTACGAGAAGGTGGGCTTCGCGCCGGGCGTGGTCACCACGGGGGAGCGATTGGTGGAACTGGACTCCCGCATGGCCCGCGAGGAAAAGGTGGAGTACAGTCTTGCGGTGGCCCACTTCAAGCTCGGCAACAAGCAGGAGGCACAACGCTGGATCAAGCGCTACCTGAAACACCACCGGAAGGACCCCGAAGGCCGCAGCCTGAAACAGCGCATCCGCAAGGAACTGCGCTGAACCAGTCGTTCTGGATCTGTAGGGCGGGATGCCGCGCTTGGCATCTCGCCGCCATACTTTGCCTCATAGCCGCGCCATTCGTGCCCCAATGCGTCAGGGCTCACTCTGGTACGATTCCTGGCCATTTTCTGCTTTGATCCCGCTCCGCCAACTGTTCAGGTTTTGTACAGCGCTGCCAATCTTCTACCGCCTCGCCAAAATTTATCAGCAATAACTCACCGGATCCTGCCCCGGGTATTCCCATTCCCAAAGCCAAAACCTCGCCATTGACCTGATTGAGTGGAGATTCGGTTCGATCGAATTGGTCAGGCACGGCATTTGCCGAGCGAGCCTGCACAACATTCAGCAAACAATCCCGATTCAATAACCATGACTTGGGCCCTTCAGGGCAGAGCCATCCATTTCCAGGAGGAACAATGAAGAATCTATTGACGCTGGCGGCCTGCCTGCTCCTTTCAGGAGCCGCAATGGCCGACCAGGGTCCAGCACTGGTCACCAGCGGACCCGCAGAAGGCCCCATCGTGCGCGGGGAGGTACCGGCCAATGCTGCCTGGCAACTCCAGCAGCGGACCGCCGAAAGCATTGCCACCCTTGAAGCCCGGATGGGCATGGGGGAAGATGACGAGGCACTCCAGTTGCAGATCATCGATCTGAAGCGTCAGAGTGACCTGCAGCGCCTGGAGCTGCTGGCAACCGACTACCGCAATCAGGGCCGGCTGGAAGAAGCCGCCGAAGCGGAAGCCGAGCTGCAAAGGCGCCTGACCCCCAATCAGGACCGTGAAGCGGCCGGTCGTGTGCCTCTGACCCTTGAGCAGAAGCAGGCCATTGGCGGCACCGAATCCACGGCCCCCAAGGCTGCGGTCAGTGTGCCCACCACCAGCACGACGGACGGGGGCGCCCAATGAAATTCTCTCATTCCCTGATGCTGGCCGGCGTTCTGGCGCTTGGCTGCGGACTCACGGCTCAGGCCGATACCATGGAACCTGGTGTGCACCCCGATCGCGAAGTGCGTGAAGGCTGCTCCAGTGCGCTGACCCAGTGGGACGTGGAGCAGTTGCGTGAGCTGGAAGCCACCGGCATCTACGACAACGAAGACCCCTCCCGCGAAGTGGGCACCTATCTGGTGTATCTCGCCTTCCACATCGTGCGTACCTCCTCCGGTACGGGCGGGATTGCCCAGAGCCAGTTGGATCAGGCCCTGATCGACCTGGCCGACGCCTTTGTCGGCACGGGCATCTGCTTCACGGTGGCCTACACCGATTACATTGACAACACCACGTACTACAACATCGACAACGATGCCGAGCGCGCGGTGCTGAAGGGCATCAACAACCAGGCCAACATGCTGGATTGCTACTTCGTGAACTACGATGGTGGCTATTGCGGCGTGTCGTCCTTCACCTGGTCCACGGAGCAGGGCATCACCTTCGACAACGGCTGCGTGGGCGTGGCCAGCAATCCCTCGACCTTCCCCCACGAAGTGGGCCACTACTTCAACCTGCTGCACACCCACGAACCGGCCTACGGCAACGAGTGCCCCACGGGCAGCAACTGTGGATCCGCGGGCGATCTGGTCTGCGACACCCCGGCCGACCCCGAGCTGAGCACCAGCAATGTGAACACCAGCTGCGTGTACACCGGTTCGGAAATCATCTTCTGTGACTTCGCCATCCGCAGTTACAACCCCGATCCCACCAACCTGATGAGCTACAGCCGCAAGACCTGCCGCACCAACTTCACTCCCGGGCAGCGCAGCCGCATGCTGGCGACGCTGACCTCGGCTCCGCGTTGGGGCGAGGTGGGCTTCTACTCGCCCGACTTCGATTTCTCGACCCCCACGGGCTGGAGCAATGCGGTGGTGCCGCGCAACACAACCGGTGGCAGCAGTGCTTCCTGCCTGGTCACCAGCACCCTGCCCGGCAACAGCAATACCACCTATTACAACCAGGCCATGCGTCAGGCCAACAGCAGCTCCCACAATCCGGGTGTCTACGGCCGTGCGTTCCTGGACAATGTCTACACGATCTGGTACAGCTACGGTGGCGGTACCTGGAGCGGAACGCAGTACTGGAACAATGTGGGACCCATCACGGTGCGCGGCGGACGCCATGCCCTGCATTCCACGGTGGATTACTTCGACGAAGTCTGCGAATCCAACGAGTCGGACAACACGCGCAACACCCAGTGGGTCTGGAGCCCCTATGTCCTTGGCGACGACCAGAGCCTGCAGCGCAGCACTCCTCCCGAGAAGATGACCACCACCTGGACCTACCCCAACTGCGACGGCTTCCAGTTGACGGGAAACAGCTGGTGGTCCGCGGTGGCGATCCAGCCTCTGACCACGACCGCTGACTTCGACGTGTACCTGCACAACGATTACACGGGCAGCACCGCCGGATTCGCCACCACCCTGGCGACTTCAACCTACGGCAGTGGGCAGAATGACTGGGTCATCGTCAACCACAACCAGGCGGGTTATGGCGGTACCTATCAGGCCGGCATCATCAACTACGACGGCGAAACCGCCGACGTGCGCACGAACCGGATCAACTCACGCACCCTGAGCAAGACCGATGGAACCCGGATCTGCGGCACCCTGCCCTCCAACCGGATCATGGACATCTTCGAGGTCTACTTCAGCACCGATGACATCGCGGACACCTGGACCGTGACACTCAGCAGCGATGATGCGGCGGATCTGGATCTGTACATCTATGATGCCGCAGGCAGCTTCTACGGTCGCAACCAGTACCTCGAGAACAGCCAGACCAACGGAACCTCCGATGAGGTGCTGACCCTGACCGCGAATACGGACCTGGCTGCCTCTGGTTGGTACTCCTTCGTGATCGCCAAGGACGAACTGGCCGACCTGACCCTGCAGTCCACCTACGAGGTGAAATTCACCAACAACAGCAACAAGCTGACCATCAACCCCACCAGCACGGTGCAGGTGGCCGTGATCCAGGATGCCAACCCCTACGGGTCCGCCGAATGGCTGACGCAGTTGACGGCCTTTGGTTATCCCCATACCGTCATCCCCACGGCCGACATCGCCAGCACCAACCTGGATGCCTATGGTGTGGTGATCATTCCCACGCCCGTGACCATTGCAGCCCACGACAACATCCAGGCCAATCTCGCCCTGCTGGATGCTTACAACGACCGGGGCGGTGTGCTGATCCAGGGCACGGCTACCTCCATCAACACCGACGGCTTCTACACCGCGGGCGGCGTGCTGGCGAACTGGGAAACCTGTGCGGTGGCGCATCCTTCCAGCCACATTCTGGTCACCGGTGTGGGCGCGGATGCTCCCGGCAGTTCGGCCGTGCACCATGTGCTGACCGCCCCCGGAGCCGGATGGACCAACCTGGCCTGGACCGATTGCGGCACCAACCAGAGCTGCATGCTGCTGAACGACGCCGACGGACTGCTGATCTACGGTGCGCCCATGGAACACAGCGTGGCCAACTACGACTGCACTCTGGGCGAGAGCATCGAGAACATCGTGCAGTGGGCCTACAAGCGGGCCAAGCAGACGATTCGCGTGACACGCACTCCCATTCAGGGGTCGGCTGCCGTGGTGCTCAATTACAACAAGAGCATTCTCACATCCGTGACTTACACCAACACCGAATCGCTGAGCTGGCTGACTGTCAATCCGCTCAGCGGCACGATTCCCGTGCTGGACGGTGGCGACCCAATCACCTTCACGATGATTCCGGGTGGCAACGCCGCCGGCATCTACAGGGGAGCGGTCACTGTGGGCAATACTCTGTACAACTCGACGGAACTCGTGTACGCCTACATGAATCTGGTGACTCGCAAGCCCGCCGTGCCCATCAACCTGACCATGGTTCCATTGGATTTCAGCCCCGGGCACGCCACGGTCAACGCCAGCTGGACGCCCGTGACCCAGGACATCAATGGCCAGGCGATCACGGTGGAAGCCTATCGTCTCTACTACGATGATGACTTCCTCTTCGGCTCGTCCAACTACATCGATGTCGCTACGACGAACATCAACCTGTTCTACGCGAATGTGGGCATGCTGGACATGGGCTTCCTGCGTGTGGCCGCCATCGATCTCGATGGTCTGGTCGTGGGCGACAGCCAGCCCGACGCGCCCCTGCCGCTGAATGCCGTTCCCGGCAACCCGCTGCTGCTGGGTGTGCCGCAGGCCAGCACCTCCAAGTAAGTGCTGACCCAGCATTCGAGACCTTGAACGATCGCCCCGGTGCAAGCCGGGGCGATCTCTTTTCGGGCGGGCCTGAGCACCGATTCTCCCGGTTCGTCAGAATGCGGGACCACAATTGGCCTGTTCAAACCGGACACCTGAACAGTCGGGTGGCCCGACCGTGGGATTGTGGAGTTTCATCCTGTAAATCTCACCACGGACAGGGCGAACATGCGTGCCAGCCTGATTCCAGGGCTTGCTGTGCAGGAATTGCACACTCGCAACGGGCGGTTGTCCAGGGGTGAACTGTCCGGACAGTCCCCAAGGTGGAACCGGCTGCCAGTTGAGGCCAACCTGGCCAGAACCGGCTTCGGAAACTGGCCAATTGCCATTGATATCTGTGTTACGAAAGAGCGCGTACCGCATGGGCTCCGGGCACGGAGTTTGCCGTAGCGAAACGCTCAACAGTACAGCGGACACCTCAGGGACCTTGATCATGAGCAGCCGTCCAGGCGGCGTCGGGCTGGAGCATCCGGCCACCTGACCACACTCTCGGCGTTGTCGATCCGCCTGCCACAGTTCGTCACTCCATTGAAGGAACTCCAACATGAACGCCCTGTGGTCCCTCGTCCTGTTCCTGATTCTGCCCTGCGCCAGCCGGGTGCTGGCCGACACTCCCATGCCCGGCATGGTGGCACCGGGCACTGCGGTGGAATGCCCGAGCGAGCTGAGCGAGTGGGACCTGCAGCAACTGCGCGCCCTGCAGGCCAGTGGGGTCTACGATTCCATTGACCCGGACCGGGTGACGGGCAGTTATCTGGTCTACCTGGCCTTTCATGTGGTGCGCACGACGGCGGGCACTGGCGGCATTCTGCAAAGCCAGCTGGATCAGGCCATGCTGGATCTGGAGGATGCCTTCGCGGGCACGGGCATCTGCTTTCTGGTGGCCCATCAGGACACCATCAACAGCGATGCGTATTACAGCATCGACAGCGATGCCGAGCGCAACCTGCTGCGCAGCATTGCCAACCAGCCCGACATGATCGATTGTTACTTCGTGAATCATGACGAGGGCTACTGTGGCGTGTCCTCATTCAGCTGGAGCACCGTGCATGGCATCTCCTTCGACATGCAATGCGTCGGGGTGCCCGACAACCCCTCGACTTTTCCCCACGAGATCGGCCACTACTTTGATCTGTTGCACACCCATTCAACGGGCGAAGGTGAGGAGTGTCCCAACGGCAGCAACTGCGCCGTGGCCGGCGACCTGGTCTGCGACACGCCCGCGGATCCGGGCCTGGGAGCCGAGAATGTCAATCAGGACTGTGTCTACACCGGCAACGAGACACGCTTCTGCGGTCTGGCCAACCGCCCCTTCGCGCCCGACCCCACCAACCTGATGAGCTACAGCCTCAAGACCTGCCGCACCAACTTCACACCGGGGCAGAAGGCCCGCATGCTCTCGACCCTGGTCAATACATCGCGCTGGGGCGAGATCGGCTTCAATGCTCCTGACTTCGATTTCAGCACGCCATTCGGCTGGAGCAATGCACTGGTGCCGCGCGACAACGCCAGTGCCTCGCCCGCCTCCTGCATCGTGAGCGCGACTCTGCCGGGCAATGTGTCCGGCACCTGGCTGAATCAGGCCGTGCGCCAGTCCAGCAGCGACTCGCACAACCCGGGAGCCTATGGGCGCATCTTTCTGGACAACGAATGGATCAGCTTCTACTACCTGCCGGAAGGCACCTGGGAAGGGCAGCAGTATCTCAACAACGTGGGACCCTGGCCCGTGCGCGGCGGGCGACACGCGCTGCAGAGCGTGGTGGACTACCACGACGCGATCTGCGAGCAGAACGAGATCGACAACCTGCGCAGCGTGCAATGGGTCTGGAGCCCCTACCCGCTGGCGGCGGGCCAAAGCGTGCAGCGCAACACGCCACCGGAGAAGATGAGCAACCTCTTCACCTGGCCCAACAGCGATGGCTTTCAATTCTCGGGCACGGAGGGCTGGTCCGCGGTGGCGATCCAGCCGCTGTCCACCAGCGCCGACTACGACCTGCACCTGCACAACAACTACACGGGCAGCGCCGTCGGCTTCTCCAGCACCTGGCAGGTTTCCAGCTACGGCAGTGGCGAGCCGGACTGGGTGCTGGTGAATCACCACAGCGCGCCCGCGGGCAACTGGCAGGCGGGCGTGGTCAATTACGATGGCGAGAGCGCCAGCTTTCGCATTGCCGAGCGCGACTCACGCGCGGTGCAGCAGGGAGACGGCACCCGCATCTGCGGCAGCATTGCCGCCAACGAGATCCTCGATCTGGTGGAGGTGTACTTCAGCAGCAGCGAAATCGCCCAGGGCTGGACGGTCACCCTCAGCAGCGACGACGGTGTCGACCTGGACCTGTACCTCTATTCCCCCATCAGCCCGACCCATGCGCGCAATGGCTACCTGAAAACCAGCCAGACCGCCAACACGCCCGCCGAGAGCATGACCCTGCTGGCCAACACGGACCTGCCCGAGGCCGGCTGGTATGCTTTCGTGGTGGCCAAGGACGGCTCTCAGGAACTGGCCCAGTCCTGCAGCTGGGAGCTGAAGTTCGTCCAGACGGGCAACCGCCTGACCATCAGCGCGCCCACACCCGTGCAGGTGGCCGTGTTCCAGGATGGCGCGCCATATGGCTCCACCGAATGGACCGACCAACTGAGCGCCATGAATGTGCCGTATACTCTGTACACCACCACGAGTCTGAGCTGGGTGGACCTGGATGCCTTCGGCGCGGTGATTGTGCCTTCCCCCGGCAGCGAGGCCTCGCACAACAGCATTCAGGGCAACATGGCCCGCCTGAACGGCTACAACCTGCGAGGCGGTGTGCTGGTACTGGGCACCGCATTCGGCACCGCCACCGCGGACTTCACCGTGGCCGGCGGAGTGCAGGCCAGCTGGAGCCCCTGCAACACGGCGCACCCGATTGACCATCTGCTGGTCGGCGGCGTGGCCCCCGACGCCCAGGGCAACGCGGCCGTGCGCCATACCCTTGCAGCTCCCGGTGCGGGCTGGACCAGCCTGGCCAGTTCGGACTGCGGCGGCGCCAGCTGCATGCTGCTGAACGAGGAGCTGGGACTGCTGGTCTACGGCGCCCCCATGGAGCACAGCCTGCTCAACTTCGACTGCAGCCTGGGCGAGAGCATTGAGAACATCGTGGCCTGGGCCACCAAACGCGCCCGCCAGACCCTGCGCATTGGCACCACTCCGCTGCACCAGCCGATTCCGGTGGTGTTCAGCTATTCAAAATCGCCCGCGGCCTCGCTGAGCTACACCAATTCCGAATCACTTGGCTGGCTCTCCGTCAGCCCCGCCAGTGGCAGCATTCCCTTGTTCAGCTCATCCGCTCCGATCACATTCACCGTCACGCCCGCAAGCACTCCTGGCGGCATCCACCGCGGCACGGTGCGCGTCGCCCATTCCATGATCAATTCGCCCGAACTGGTGTACGCCGTGATGACCCTGCCCGGCGCCGCCCCCGCCGCCCCCCTGAACCTGGTGATGACCCCGCTGGACTTCAGCCCCGGCCACGCCACCGTGCTGGTCGACTGGACCCCCGTGACCACCGACATCAACGGCCAGCCCCTGACGATCGAGAGCTACCGCCTCTGGTACGACGACACCTGGCCCATGAGCAACCCCGCCGGCATCGACGTGCCCGGCCCGCCCCAGACCCTGCACTACGAGAACGTCGGCATCCTCTCCCAGGGCTTCCTGCGCGTGACCGCAACGGATGTGGACGGGCAGGTGGTCGCCGACAGTCAGCCGGGGGAGCCGCTGCCGGTGAGTACGGGTAAAGGCGATGCAAGCCTTTTCGAGGAGCGGACCCCGGGATCGAAGCGCTGAAGCTCGGCTTGCCAGCATTGGAACGGAGCAGCCCCGGTCTTGTATCATGGCAGACATGTCACAGGACAGGTGTGACACTGCGGGGTGCTTGACTGGAATGCTGCGGCCGCAGAGCCCCACGGTTTCATGTCAGTGGCAAGCCCAATCGGGGATTGATTGGCCGGCGTCGGCGGGTACGGGGATCATGGAGTGCTCACCGCCACCACGTCATACAGGCGTTGCCCGATGCAGCGAGGCAGGCGCACCCGGGTGTCCAAGGTCTGATCAATCTGGACCCTCGGCTGGTCCAGAGACATCCGTTGGTAGATGCAGTAGTGGTGGGCGCCGGGAACCGGCTGCCAGCTCAATTCCAGTTTCTGGTTCGGGAGCAGGTGATACTCCAACCGGGGGGCACCGAACAGCGCGTACAGCTGCAGACTTGAATGGGTGCGGTCCCGCAGGTACAGAATCCCTTGATGCAGCAACATGTTGTCAATCGTACCACCATTGTTGACGATTGCCTCCTGGGACAAGGTGCCGTCCTCGGCCACACGAAACACGCCTGCGTGAAACTGTATCGGCGTAAAGACTACGCCCGGCACCACCACCAGATCTCCTTCGGCAAGAATGGTTCCCGCGGTGCTGGACCAAGGATGACTTGAGTGGAACTCATACACGGTGCCCGAGCGGACCAGCAGTTTCACCCCGATGCTGGGCGGGGATTCCGCAAGCCCGGACACATAAAGACCGTGCTCCCCAAATCCCATGGCGTCGATGTAGTCGTATACCTGCACACCCAAGAGCGAAACCGGATTCTGCGGATCGCTGACGTCCAGTACCACTGGACCATATACTGAGCTGTAGAAGGCAATCAGCTCCGGTCCAGCGATGCCCAGACCGAACGGGGGCAAGTCCAGATCCTCAAGCGTGGCCAGCAGGTCAAGCTGTCCCTCACCCACTACCTGGTAGATTCGCAGATCTCCATAGTTCGAGCACACGGTCAATCGGTCATTGCAGGAGACCGCCCAACTGATGAGGTCGCTGGCCAATCGCAACGAATCGGTCACGGCGCCACTCCACACGTCATGCATGCGGATGCGAACCGAGCCTTGATCCGGGAAATCCACCACTGCCATCCAGTCGTCAAAAAGTCCAACATATCGTGCATAGCTCGCCGGGAGCCCGTATTGCCAGGTCAGTGCCCCACCCGACTCGTTTGTATACACTCGGACCGAGTCATCCGTGGCCATCGCGAAATGTGTGTCATTCACGGCCATCTGTACGTTGTTCGAGGGAGCACTGAGCGAACCAAGCAGAATGGGAGTCAGCTCTGCTCGGGCCGTCCTCGGCAGCAGCAGGCAGAGCAGGGCAAGCACGGAAAGGGGGGGCATTGGTCCTCCAGGGTGGGGGTGTGAGGCCCGCGTTCACCGGATCCCGCGGGATGCGCCGCAGTATGCCAATGGAAGTCTGCTCGCACAAGCGAAACAACCGATCGGACGAAGCCATTCTTGCATGGTATGGCTGCTGGCTGCCGCAACCCCGCCGGCATCGACGTGCCTGGCCCGCCCCAGACCCTGCACTACGAGAACGTGGGCATCCTCACACAAGGCTTCCTGCGCGTGACCGCAACGGATGTGGACGGACAGGTGGTGGCCGACAGCCAGCCGGGGGAGCCGCTGCCGATGAGCACGGTTAACGGCGATCCGCACATCTTGATCCCGACCGTCTTAACTCCAACTGCCCCATGAGTCGATAATACGATCGGTGTGCAAGCCGTTTGTAGTTACACCGTGACTCGGAAAGTTGCCAGTCAGCGATACGTCTTTTACAACGGATTGGGAGTACTATCCAATCCGGTAACATCACTCGATCTCTGCCTATCCAGTTCAGGGAATCGAGACTGTTTTCAATCAAGGGATTGTGGAGTCCTGGATTCTGACCATCTGAATTGTATCATGTGCAATCCGAGTGCGGCAAACCGAATCAAGTTGTTTCAACAGGTGAGCTTTGATGCAAACCATCCACGTTGTTGCGGCAGTCATTGTTCAAAATGGCACCGTGTTTAGCGCACAACGACCTGATGCAGGGGAAGCTGCACTGAAGTGGGAGTTTCCTGGCGGGAAGATCGAATCCGGCGAGTCTCACGAAGCAGCTCTGATACGTGAAATCTGGGAAGAGTTTTCAGTTACGATCACCGTTGGATCCAGACTGATGACCGTGCGCCACCCCTATCAGAGTTTCTTGCTTGTCATGCATGCCTACTTGGCAACGATAGTGGAAGGCAAGATCCAACCCGCAGAGCATCTGGCGACTCGGTGGCTATCACACGATGAGATTCAAATCGTCGATTGGGCGCCCGCGGACCTTCCTATTGTGGCCGAAATCGAACGTTTGAGACTTCTGGCGTAGCAAGTTGGCCGGACCAGACAGTCGAAGGCACAAACATCCAGTTCCACGTTCAGCGCATTTCAGGCGACCGATCCCACAGCAAACCAATAGATGATTCCGAGAACATAAATGAACGATGACGTGAAGCCAGGTCTCTATGATGTCCTGATGAACGCTGCGCTTGCCTCACAGGTTCGTGAGCTGAATCCTGCAAAGTATGAGGCCGGCTTTGCCTCAATTGACCCCGACTCAGCGCCTGCCCGAATCTCGCAGGTCATTCAAAAGTGGATTGAGCAAGTCCTTGAGTCAGTGCCAGCCAAACACAGAATTGAGGTAGGCGAGGAGATTTCAAGAAAGCTCTTTGACTTGCTCAAGGAGGTCAGCACACGAGGCTTGTCAGACGAGGACAAGCTGCACTATCCCATCCAACGCTTGATAGCCATTCAATCTGTGGCACCAGGGAACCAGGTCATCAAGATTCCTAGACCCAGCACACCGTTGATTGACACCGTGCTGCACACGAACTCACGAGGCGAAAAGGCGCTCACTTATGAGATCCGGTCGGAGATTGGATCTGCGGACCGAGTCGACCTGTTATGTGCTTTCATTCGATGGTCTGGCATTCGAGACTTGATGCCCATGCTTGAAAACCATGTGCGGGCAGATAAAGAACTGCGAGTACTGACGACCACTTACACTCGAAGTACAGAGCTTCGCGCATTGGAGGAGCTTGAACGGATTGGTGCTAAGATTAAGGTGTCCTACGATATCAACTCGACTCGATTGCACGCAAAGGCATGGTTGTTCTTACGCAAGACGGGACACAGCACCGTATACATTGGTTCATCAAATCTCACGTTCTCAGCCCAAGTCACAGGAAAGGAGTGGAATGTTCGACTTTCGCAATACTTGAATCCCGAAGTAATCGAAAAGTACCAAGCCACATTTGAATCGTACTGGGCCAATGAGAGCTTTGAACCGTTCAATCGAGAGCAGTTCATCCAAGCAATTGCAAAACCGACTTCTGATTCCCCAATTGACACGGGGTTGGATGTACACCCGTACCCATTTCAGCGGCAGATCTTGGAGAAGCTTGAGCTAGATCGCGAACGAGGCTATCCACACTGCCTCGTGGTGGCGGCCACGGGAACAGGTAAGACAGTCATTGCCGCGTTAGACTTCCAACGATTGCTCCATACATCACGCTCGCTTCGACTTCTGTTTGTGGCCCATCGGAAGGAGATTCTTGAACAGAGCATCCGTACGTTCCGCCATGTCCTAAAGGACTGGACTTTTGGGGAGATCTGGATGAATGGGACACAGCCCAGTCAATGGGAACACGTCTTCGCATCCATCCAAACCCTTAGCCGGACCAGCTTAGAGAGTTTAGGTCCCGAGTACTTTGATGTGGTGATCATTGATGAGTTCCATCATGCCGCTGCATCTAGCTATGCGCAGCTTCTGGAGTACGTGAAACCGAAACACTTGCTGGGGTTGACAGCAACTCCTGAGCGCACGGATGGTCTTAGCATTCTGCACTGGTTCAATGACCGCTTCTCGGCTGAATTGAGGCTCTGGGACGCTCTTGAACAGGAGCTACTGGTTCCATTCAACTACTTCGGAATTCATGACCACACAGATCTACGCATGGTCACTTGGACTCGAGGCATTGGATACGATCCCACTCAACTCACGAACACCTACACGGGCAATGACTTTTGGTCCTCGATGGTCATCCACGAAGTCACGCGCAAAGTGACGGATGTCAAGTCCATGAGAGCTCTCGGATACTGTGTGAGCATTCTCCACGCGCAGTTCATGGCCAATCGATTCAATGCAGCGGGAATTAACTCGATAGCGGTCGTCGCCAGTACTTCCAAAGCTGACAGGGAAAACGCACTTCGTGAGTTAGAGTCGGGGAAACTGCAGGCCATCTTCACGGTCGACTTGTTCAACGAAGGCGTGGACATTCCACAAATCGACACGTTAATCATGATGCGTCCTACGGAGAGCGCAACCGTGTTTCTTCAGCAGCTAGGTCGTGGCTTGAGGCATGCTCCAGGAAAAAACGTCTTAACCGTTTTGGATTTCATCGGCCATCAACGAACTGAGTTTCGCTTTGACCTGCGCTACAGGGCGTTATTGGGGTGCTCGCGAACCGAACTTGTGTCAGCAGTTGAGAACGGCTTTCCATACCTACCCACAGGCTGCTCCCTAAACCTTGACCAAGTGTCAAGAGATCTTGTGCTGGACAATATTCGCAACGCGCTTCCGCTAACGTCTAGCAAGAAAGTAGAAGAGCTACGCCATCTGGGCAACGTGAGTTTGAAGGAGTACTTGCAGCAGACAGGTCTAGAGCTAGAGGATGTATACCATAACAAAAGTTATTGGACTCTGCTACGCCGACAAGCCGGTCTAGAACCAGCTTTCAAGAATGAGGATTTTGAGAAGCGACTTGGCCGTGGAATTGGCAGGCTACTCCACATAGACGACCCTGAGCGTCTGCAAAGCATGAATACACTACAGCGCTATGGGTCTCCGGACGTGTTGAACAGCTGCTCCGAGAGAGAGTTGCGGCTCTTGAACATGATTCTAGTCGTCATCCTGAGCCCCAGTGTGCCATCGGGCAA
This sequence comes from Candidatus Delongbacteria bacterium, assembly GCA_020634015.1. Taxonomy (NCBI): domain Bacteria; phylum Candidatus Delongiibacteriota; species Candidatus Delongbacteria bacterium. The sequence goes on from JACKCN010000005.1 coordinate 258,383, forward strand.
AACCGCGAAGGAGTTTGACTCGGTAGAGCAAGCAGTCAAGAGGGTTCTCGAATATCCTGCTCTTGTGGATGAGCTGGTGCAAGTGGCAGACCTGCTAGAAGAGCGGAGAAATCATATCCCAATTGCAATAGAAGACTCGCCACAGATTCCATTAATGATCCATTGTCGCTACAGCCGTGATGAAGTGTTGTCCGCGTATGGGTACGCATCTGTGAGCGATGTAAAGTCGATGCGTGAAGGAGTACTCTGGATTCCCAAAGAGAATACGGATGTGCTCTTTGTAACACTTAAGAAAACGGCGCAGGACTTCAGCGACTCAACCATGTACAAGGACTACGCAATCAGCGAGTGGCTATTTCATTGGGAATCGCAGTCCACAACATCAGTTTCCAGTAAGACGGGGCAGCGATATCTGAATCACGCCAGCAATGGGACTCGCATCGCCTTGTTTATTCGGCGTGAGAAACGTGACCTGAATGGGCGCACCTTGCCCTTCTTCTTTGCTGGCCATGTGACCTATGTAAAACATGAATCAGACCGGCCCGTTGCAATCACATGGAAACTTGAGCACCCATTACCGGGAGATCTTGTGCATTTGCTCCGGACGGCGATTGCTTAGCCATGCTGAGCAGGCTGTGTGTAGTGTTGCCATTGCGAAGGAATCCAGCTAAGCCATTGAAATCGACCAAGCGCGGTCCGAATGGAGTATCCGGGCTTTGTGGCATCCGGCATTCAGGATGACCACAACGCGCTCGTCGCTGAAGTGACGCTCTTGGGCGACGAGGTGGTGGGCGTCTTCGCACGGCAGTTGGTAAAGGTGCCCGTGCGCAGAGCTGGCTGGATATTGCTGATGTGGACCAGCCCGCGACTGAAATCCAGCGGGTCATGGTGGATGGTGACCGTGTCGGTCGGGCGGACCGACGTATTCATTGAATCTGCCTTTGGGCCAGGACATGCCGGGCTCCCGGGGCTTTCAGTCCCTGGACCAGCAGTTCACTCTCCTTCAGTTTGAAACCGGCTTCCTTCACGGCCGTGTGCTGGAACACCATTTCCGTATTCCTACCGGGTACTTGCGGTCCGGTCCATCGACAGACTGGCGGTTCGATCCGGGACCTGGTGTGTGTGGCTTGTCGGGCCCAGCTGAAAGATAAGGGGTCCTTTTGCCATGCCATCGGACGATGCAGTATAGAATGCCGGATCTGGTGTCAGAAGGAGATGGCCATCGTCAGTTGCCTGAATCGTGTGCCATTGCCGGGTGTGTCGGATTCCCATCTGGCGTGGTCGTAGCGCACGCGCACACTCTCAAGCATCCAGTCGAGGACGGGCGTATCGTGTGATCCCGGAAGAACCCGCTCGATCAGGCGGAACAGGCCATTGCTGTCAAGGCCCCAGCCTTGGGTGCTTTCGTGAGAGTTCCATGCCTGGTCTTCGTGTCTGCCCTTGCGCAGCGTGACCATGTCGAGCAGGCTCAGTTCCGCGCCCCAGTTGCGATTGGTCGTGTCGTCCTTGCTGAAGATGTCCTTGTTGAACAGTCTGTAATCCAGGGCGTAGGCATAGGTGTCCGGCGCATCCGTGCTCTCCCGGCTTGTGGCGTACCCCCCCGGATCCGTGTCCGGGATGCCATTGATCGTCACGCTGGCAAGATATTTGTGTATCAGGGTGGCGGAGTGCTCGGCGGCAACATGCAGACGCAGCAGTTCCAGATCGGCGGTCCTGCCCGAGCCACCATGGATCACACGAAATCGTGAGGCCAGAGCCAGACGATCCATGCGGGGCATTGGATCCCCAGAGGATTCCGGCACATACGCTAGCTCGCCTCCAATGAAGTTGCGAGCCCAGCTTCCGGCCATTCCCAGATCCAGCAGCAACGGAGAGCCGGGCAAGGCTTGCAATGGGACACGGTCAATGATTTTTCTTTCGGCTGCCAGTCCCCAGTCGAATGTGCTGATCCTTCCGGTGACGTGATCGAGGTTCTGACTCGCGATCGTGATTGGACCGATGTTGCTGGTCACGTGATCATATCCCAGTCCGGCACCGAACTGCCACTGTTTCAGTTGCCAACCCAATTCCATTCGGAACGAGGTGGCATAATCGTCTTTTGCACGGACCAGGGATACCGTGTTTCCATCATGGAATATTTCTGTCCAGGAAGAATGTGACAAGCGATGGTGGATTACTCCCAACGATAGCGTCATGGGCACTTTCGACCGCCGGCTGAGACTGTGTGCTTTTCTGGACACAGCATCCAGTGCCGCATTCAATGGAGTACGGACACGCACTGCCCAGGAACCGAATGTCTCGCCAAGTTCATCGAATTCAGGCACCCAATCCGTTCTGGGACTGTAGCCGCTGTACTCCACCAGAGTCGCTTGTGACGCAGCCGGCCCGATGCCGGAAACCCCGGGAAGGAACCAGATCGCCAATGGGTCCTCGGAGTAGGGTGAGGTCAGATTGCCCATGCCATTGGCTGCTGTGGAAGGGGATATCTCCAACCAGGGACAAACTTCCTCGCCCGCTGCCCGGGCCGGGCGCAGGAATGCCAGCAGAATTCCGGACAGTAAAAGGATGCACGTGTCGAATCGCACGGATACCTCCGGAAAGGAAGGGGCTGTCGCATGGCATGGCCAGCTTGGTTGCCGGCAGGGAATTGGTCGCAAGTTCAGTGGGACGGAATAAAGCACGACTGCGGGGGCATGGGCTTGATACAGGTCAGTCGTTGTACTTGGGGGTGAAACGTTCCTTGTGGAATCCATGTGACATGAACACCATGATTCCAGTTCGCATCAGGGAGATTCGCATGACGAAGGACAACTCCAGATCACCTGGGGCCTTGCTTCAGGCCAACGGAATCAGATCCTCCAGATTGCGCGCAAAGGCCACCGCTTCGATTCCTTCCGCCAGCGGAAAGCTGTGGTCGCCCGCATGGATCACCGTCAGCGAGTCCAGTTTCAGCGAGTCCAGCGCTGCATGCATGGAGCGTGTGGTGCGAGGCGTGGTTGTGCGCTTGATCTCGAAACCCAGGCGGCGGTTGCCGCGGATCACCAGCAGGTCCAGTTCGGCGCCGGCGTGGGTGGCCCAGAACCAGCATTCCTCGCGGTGGACACCCAGGCGGCGGATCAGTGCATCGATCACGAATCCTTCCCAGGACGCACCGACTTTCGGATGGCTCTCCAGCGCGTCCTGTGTACTCAGTCCAAGCAGTGCGTGAAGCAGACCGCTGTCACTCAAGTACACTTTGGGGGACTTGACCTGGCGTTTGGAGATGTTCTCGTGCCAGGGTTGGAGTTGGCGCACAACCAAGGCGCTGCAAAGGGAATCCAGGTAGCGGCCGACGGCGACATTGCTGATGCCGAAGGCGCGGGAGAATTCGGCGGCGTTCCAGATCTGGCCGTGCCAGTGGGCCAGCATGGTCCAGAAGCGGCGCATCACGGGGGACGGCGTGCTGATGCCCAGTTGGGGCAGGTCGCGCTCGAGGAAGGTGCGCAGAAACTGCTCGCGCCATTCGAAGGACAGGGCATCACTTGCAGCCAGGAAGGAACGAGGAAAGCCGCCCCGTAGCCAGAGGCCTTGCTGTTCCTCCTGGGCGATCTCGTCCAGCGCAAAGCCGCCCAGCCCGTGCCAGACAATGCGGCCGGCCAAGCTCTCGCTGCCTTGTTTCAGCAGCTCCGGTGAGGCGCTGCCCAGCAGCAGAAAACGGGCAGGAACTGCGGGGCGGTCCGCCAGCACACGCAGCAAGGGAAAGAGTTCCGGCTGGCGCTGCACTTCGTCCAGTACCACCAGGCCGGTGAGGCCTGAGAGTGCCAGGCCGGGATCCGCCAGGCGGGCCAGGTCCGCTGGGTCTTCCAGATCGAACCAATGCACGGGACTGCCGTCCGCCAGTTGGCGTGCGAGGGTTGTCTTGCCCACCTGCCTTGCGCCAAGGATGGCCACAATCGGGAATTGGGCCAACAGATGTTGCAGGCGCTGGCGCTCCTGAAGGCGATCAATTGATTTCATGCTTGAAATATTAACAGATAACGTTAGAATTTCAAGGAAAAAATCGAACAGCACACGTCAGCTCATCAGTACTCTGCCTTCCTTGCCCAGTCCCGAATGGGGCAACATGCATCATAACCCGTGGTGAAACCACGGGTGGGACTCATTGAAGGTTCCTTGGCATGGCACTATCCTGTTCCAAATGATCGGTAGTTGTTGACAAGTGCCAAGACTTTGGCACATTCGCGCCATGAAGCAACTCCCTGATCCCATTATGGCCCTGCTGCAACGGTCTGGCGTGGCCCGATCCAGTGAACTGGCTGTCGGCGCATCGCGCAGTCAGATAACGCGTTGGGTGCGTGCGGGTCTGCTGATGCGGGCTTCACGTGGGCTCTATGCCCTGCCTGCTGCCCGGATCGATGAGAACTGGAGCCTGCGGATTGTCGCCAACCGCTCGCCGCGTGCCGTGTTCTGTCTGCTGACAGCTCTGCGTCTGCATGGCCTGACCACGCAGTCGCCGTTCGAGGTATGGATCGCCCTGGGCAACAAGGGCCACGTTCCTCGGCTGGATCATCCACCCATTCGCGCGATCCGCTTCTCGCAGGAATCTCTGGTGGCCGGTGTGGAGGAGCTTGAGATCAACGGATCACACTTTCGTGTCACATGTATAGCCAAGACCATTGCGGACTGCTTCAAGTACCGCAGCAAGGTGGGGCTGGATGTGGCCATGGAAGCGCTCAAGGACGCGCGCCGCAAGCGGATGGCCAGCACGCAGGATCTGTGGGAGTACGCGCAGATCAATCGGGTCGGCGAAGTCATGCGACCCTATCTGGAGATGGTGGAATGACACGCAATCTGCCCGCCTCTTCGACTTGTGGTTCGATGTCCCACATCGGGCCACGGCCGATGCCGATTTTCTGGGTTTCGGGCCGTCGAGTGTAGCCGAAGCAGTCCAGACCATTCGCACGATTTGCCTGCAGACGGCTGAGGATGGCATGGTCTACGATCCAGAATCGATTGCGGCCCTGGCGATCCGGGAAGAAATCCGCCAAGGGGGATTGCGAATCCGTCTCACAGGATTGCTGGGGAGAACACGCTGCCCGATCCAGCTCGACATCGGATTCGGGGATGCGGTAACGCCCGGCCCGGAGGATGTGATGTATCCAACGCTGCTGGATGATCTGCCTGGTCCCCGGCTGAAAGCCTATCCGAGGGAGACGGTGGTTGCCGAAAAACTGGAGGCCATGACAAGTCTGGGAATGATCAACAGTCGAATGAAGGACTACTTCGATCTGCGTGCGCTTTGTACTCGAAGAGCGTTTGAACGACGCGGATCTGCCACGGGCGCTCCATGCAACATTCACTCGTCGCGGGACGTCAATCCCCTCAAGTACGCCACTGGGTCTGAGTGACGCCTTTGCCCAGGATCCCCAGAAGCTCAGTCAGTGGAAAGCCTTCCTGAACCGCAACCGACTCGCTCCAATCGATCTGGCTGATGTTGTCTCAGAGCTCCGGGACGCTTTCCAGGACGCCTTCAAACGAGCCCTTCGCTCCATTCAGATCAAGATTCCTGATCTCCATTGGGGCGCGGATCGCATGGAGACGTCGCTCTCAACCCACGCCGCAATGCGCGGCCATGCGCTTACGGGTGAAGTCTTCACGCGCTTCACTCAGCGGGGCGTCCGTGCCCACCCAAGGAAAATGACGGCGAACACCAGATCCGGCAGCGCGTTCAGGGCCATGCCTGCCGGCACATCCCCTGCCAGCGCGTAGACCAGTGTCAGCGCGAAGAATCCCAGTTTTCCCAGTCCGCCCACCAGCAGCAGCGCCCGGTTGATCCGGGGCTGCAGGGCAAGCCAGGCATAGACACCGCCGAAAAGCGCGATGATGAAGCCAAACTGCGCCGCAAAGAATCGTGGCACCACCAGGGGCATCAGCGGAGAAGGTCTGCCGAAGGCAAGCGGGATGAACACCAGGACGCCCATTGCATTGAGCACGACGGTGGCCCACAGTGCGCCGCGGATGAATCGATCGTGCTGCATGCTTGCTCTGGGTCTGGTTGACGGGCTGGAATGGCGCAAGGAAACCGACATCGGGTTGCGGGGCAGGTTCGCCCCGACACGGTCCTGAAGAAGACAGATTCAGGCTGGAGCGTAGGTCAACCGGATCACATCCTCGGCGATCCGCTCATGGGCCAGCAGGCGCTGCGGTGGCCGGGGTCCGGCGAAATAGGGCGTGCCCTGACCCAGCACCACCGGGTGCAGGTAGATGCGATACTCGTCGATCAGGCCCAGCTCCGTCAGGCTTCTTGCCAGGTTTGGGCCGGCAATCTCGAGCTCCCCGTCCTGCTCGGCCTTCAGCACCCGGATCGCGCTCGCCAGGTCCCCCGTCACGAGCGTGGCGTTGGGGCCGACCGTTGCCAGCGTGCGCGAGACAACCCATTTCGGCTGTTTCCGCCACGCCGCCGCGTACGCGTGTTCCGCCTCTTCCCAGCCAGGTTGATCGTCGTCCCAGTAGCGAATGATACCGTACATCCGGCGACCGTACACACTGCCCGCCGTCCGCTGCGCCTCCTCGATGAAATGCTGGAAGAGCTCGGGGCTGGGCCCGAAGGCCGTGTGGTCCACATAGCCATCGAGGGACTGGTTCATTCCGAACACGGGATTGGCCATGGAGGGCTCCTTTTCCTGTATGTCACGATGGATGCTCCGTAACTGGCGCACCGTCTGCCGGGTTCGCCCCGGAACACGGAGTGCGGCGGTCGGCGTGAGCGCGAGTCGCCGCATTGCTCGGCAGTCCGTTCGGAATCGGGCCGGCTCCCCGCGGTCATCCCCTGCTCACGAAGAGCCCGCAACGGCCACAGGGAGCGGATCCGGCGTGCACGATAGTACCGCAACGGCTTGCCGGTCTGCCCATGGGCACGGCATTGCCGTCGGCTGGAATGGTTGTGCTCGAACCACTCCGCACTACTTCAGCAGCAGCAGTCGTGTGACCTCGGTTCTGCCGTCCAGGTTCAGCACACCGAAGTACAGCCCCGTGGCCAGGGATCCCGCGTCGAAGGGAACCATGTAGGTGCCGGCAGTCAGCCGTTCGTCCAGGCAGCGACGGACCCATCGCCCCTGCAGGTCGTACACATCAAGGGTTGCCCGGCCCGGCTGGTCGATCACCGCTTCGAGCATCGTACGGGGATTGAAAGGGTTCGGAAAGGCCCCGAGCGCGAATTCTCCGGGGGGTGTCGCCACAGGCCGGGTGACTGTCAGCGGTTCCACATGGATCGTGTCCGTAACGCTCGAGTAGCGATTCTCCGCGTCGAATACCCGGAGGCGAAGGGGGTAGTCGCCCGGCTCGGTGAACCGGTGCGTCACCACATCCAGGGAGTCGGGGCCATCCGGGCCCTCCGGGTAGTTGAAGTACCAGTAGAATCTCAGCTCCCGTTCGGGATCGTCCGGATCCATCGTTCCGCTGGCATCAAAGGTGAAGGTGGTGGCGGTAGTACCTTCCTCCGGCGTGATCACCAGCTCGATGGCAGGATTGGCCCCCACGGGAAGTCTCCGTGTGCATGTGCTCGTGGCCCCGTTCGCAGACCTCACCTGCAGCGTTGCCAGCGTATCGCCGATGGTGTCGAACCGCGTTGTCAGCACCCGTTCAGTCGACCACTCCGTATCGTGGACACCATCATTGTCCAGGTCCCAGCGGACCTGGATCAACGAGTCCGCCGATTCAAGGTCCGAACTTGAACCGGCGTCGAGCGTGCAGGTGTCGCCGTATTCGAACGACGAGGGCGAGATTGCGAACCAGGCCAAGGGGGCCAAGTCGCATGACACATCGTAGACATGCAGAGCGTGAAGATCCGTCACGAAGAGCAACCCGTCGTCGAGCAGGATGGACCGGCCATGGTCCATCGGGATCCGTGCGCCGGTCCGGGTCTCCTCGGCAACACCCAGCGGAACCAGTTCCCACTGGTCGTCGGAGACGGCCGCGAACAGCTCGTGACCGAAGGAGACATCCTGCACCCGGCTGGAAATCTCGAAGCCGGCGTACGGGACAGGATGCACCGGATCCTGGATGAGCGACATGCAGACCTGTCCCCAGAAATTGTAGCTGCAAAGCAGGTCGGTGCCTCCCTCGATGCTGCTGCCGCAGATGGGGTAGGGTTCGTTGTCAAGTTGAATCGGGCCGTCCGGATCGGTGAGCGAGTACAGGTGGATGCCCGCATCCAGCACATACAGATGGTCCTCGTGAACCGTGGCATCCGTGATGTTGGGTGATTCCGGAACCAGGTGGGCAAACTGCGGGGCGTAGGGATCGGCGACGTCCAGGATGGCGACACCTTCAGTGTCGACCACGATGTACACGAATCCATGCCGATAGGATACCTGGCCGCAATGCCAATAGGGCAGTTCCGTCGTGCTGAGCGTTGCCAGTTCATGGGGATTGCTGTAGTCCACGATCGACAACCCAGTCCAGAGGTTGCTCACATAGGCCAGGCCTGCGTGCGTATCGATCGACTGGGGACTTCGCATGCCCACCGAATCAAGGATCACGGGGTTTACCGGATCGGTGATGTCCACAACCATCAGGCCATCGATCGATGAACCCAGGAACAGGAGGTTGCCGTCACGGTGAATGCAGGCCGCGTAGTTGATTTCCAGGCTGCTTAGCTCGGTGGGGCACGCCGGCAGGTTCGAAGCCGACAATCCGATTGCCAGCAGTGCCGGAATCAACCTGGACGAAGCATGGAATCGGCGCCGGATCGTTCGCGGTTCAACTGCCGGAGTGGCGTGCGTTGTCGGCCGGTCCAGGATCGGGTCGTGCGGACTCGATTCCAGCGGGTTTTCCTGTCGTGGATTCGGATGGTGGGCACGACGGAGTGGGGGTGTAGAGTTTCGGGGGGGCATCAAAAGGCTCTCCTTCTTCAAGAAATCAACAATCAGTCGATTCAAGCCGCCCTTGATCCGCGCCATGGTTTCTCCGGCGACGGGGCAGCGCTCAACTTGAGGTCTGATCGGGAGAGGTTTTCTTGTCGCGGGGTCGTCAACGTAGCTCTACCGCGAAACGGATGCAAGAATCAAGACAACAGCCAGGCGATCACATTTCATGGCAAACCGCCGACTGTGCGCCCGGAGATCCTGGAACGCAGGGTGCGGCGGTTTGCGTGATCGCGAAGGGCGCGGTACGGGTCTTACCGGCAGGCCGTGCGCCAATTCCTCCGGGAAGCCCGCGACCCTGTACCGCCGAGCGTGGCTGTGGCCCTGTCCCTGATCTTGTGCTCCAGGTCCTCTGCAGGCGCAATTGCATCACGGCGGGGATCCGGAACGAACCGACGGCGCGGGCAGCGGACCATCAGTTCTGGTCGTAGGCACGCTCCAGGGCCGCCGCGCCCAGTTTCACCATGGTCAGCAAGGCATCCATCACGGCCTTCACCTTTCTGGGGTTCCGGTCGGCGATGAGTTCCGTGAATCGTCGGGGCACAATCTGCCAGGAGAGGCCGAAGGGGTCCTTGATCCAGCCGCACGCGGAAGGGGTCGCGCCGGCCTTGAGCAGCTTGTCCCAGTACTCGTCCACTTCCGTCTGGTCGGCGCAGTCCACATGAAAGGAAACACCTTCGGAGAAGTTGAAGTACGTGCCGCCATTGTAGCACATGAAGACCTGACCCCCGACCACGAACTCGGCGGCGGTGACCGGGCCGTCCTCGCGCGTGCGGGCGACGGTTCTGATGCAGGAGTCCGGGAAGGTGGCGGTGTAGAACTCCATGGCCGCTTCGAGCTGATCGTTGAACATCAGGAACGGTGTCACCTTGGCCATCGCAGGCTCCATACTCAAGATCGGGGCAAACGAGGAACGCAGCCACCAGGCGCAAGGACTTCCCTGTGTGACGCCTCCTCCTCGTGGATGCGGCGCTGGCTGAACGTTCGATAGGTCAATCCAGCAGGCAGTGCGCCAGCTCGTCGGGGAAGTCGACTTCCATGCGCAGCAGGGCCTGGCCGTGGGCCTTGCCCTGGGCGTCGTTCTTGAGGGACATGCTGCCGCCGCCGCCAAGGCTCTCGCCCAGGATGAAGTTGAGCGCCAACAGGTTGGGCAGTTCGTAGCGTGTGGACTGGCCGAGAGCAACAGAGGACATTGGTTTGAACATGGCCCTGGACTGCGTACCTGATGGCGTGGTCAGAAACGGGTGTTCTCAGGCCGAACGAATGAGTTGTCGCACGGATATGAGGTCGCCATCGGCTACCGCGCGAACATCGGCTTCCTTGAGCGTCACCAACGCTTCCGTCTTGCCGGATGCGCTGACGAACTCAACTTCAAGGCCATCCGGTTCATACACTTGCACGACTGCGCCGAGGTCACCTTTGCGAAGTCCATGCTCAGGAAGGTCCCGGTTGAGTACGACTGTCTGCAGTTCTTGGAATCTCATCTTTGGCAGATGCATCGATCTTCAATCGTCCACTCTCTGGAAGTCCCATTCTGGGCGACCCGATTGCGCCCGATAACATCTCGAAAGATTCAACGGGTTGTAGGGCTTATCGGGCCCGGCTGGAAACAACGGTCTGTGGCTGAGGCCAAGTGGAAATGAGTGCGCGACGCATCTCCATCAATCCAGCAGACAGTGCGCCAGCTCGTCGGGGAAGTCCACTTCCATGCGCAGCAGGGCCTGGCCGTGGGTCTTGCCCTGGGCGTCGTTCTTGAGGGACATGCTGCCGCCGCCGCCCAGGCTCTCGCCCAGAATGAAGTTGAGCGCCATCAGGTTGGGCAGTTCGTAGCGTGTGATCTCGCCCAGGGCGATGCGGGAGAAATGGGCCTTGATCCGCTCGGGGGTGAGCACACCCACGGCCCAGTTGTAGACCTCGGGGCTGCGGAAGAGGATGCCCACGTTGCTGTGGGGGCCCTTGTCACCGGAACGGGCGTGGGCGATGCGGGCGAGGGTGATGGTCATGCTCTACTCCACGGTGACACGGGTTGAGATCAGGTGCTTGGGTACCAGGGCCGGCCAGAAGGCGACGATCTCCTGGGCGCGCGGGCGGCCGCCGGCGAATCCGGTGATGCCGCTGGGGCCATTGGTGATCACGGGGGCCAGCTCCTTGCCGAAGCGTTCCACCTTGGCGCGGTCGCTGTCGCGGCAGCTGAGGCGCAGCACCACTTCGGGCGGGTCGGCCGGGACGGGCGCGATGCCGGGGTGGCAGCTGTCGATGCCCACCAGCTCGGTCAGGGTATCCTCGTAGACACAGCCGGCGCTCTCGAGGCGCTTCCAGATGATCTCGCCGATCATGCGCGCTTTCTCGATGGCGCGCGGGCCGCAGACCGTCAGCTGTCCGCTGGCCTTCCAGCCCGCCAGATAGCTGATCGAAACCTTGTAACTGTCGGTGGCGGGGGCACCACGGGCGCCCGTGACACGCACGCGGTCGTTGCCTTCGTCCTTGAGCCTGAGACTGGTGAAGTCCACCATCGTGTCCGGCGAGATGTAATGCTTGGGGTCGCCCATTTCGTACACCAGCTGCTCGGTCACGCTCCACTGGTTCACCAGGCCACCGGTGCCCGCCTGTTTGGTCACCACCATCTCGCCGTTCTCGCTGACTTCCACCACGGGGTAGCCGATGCCGGCGTAATCGGGCACTTCCCACCAGCGGCTGTAGTTGCCGCCGCTGCACTGGGCCCCGCACTCGGTGATGTGTCCGGCCACGGTGCCGGCCGCCAGCAGATCCCAGGCGTCCTTCTTCCAGCCGAATTCGTGAATCAGCGGACCCAGCGCCAGCCCGGGGTCGGACACGCGGCCCGCCAGTACGATCTGGGCACCCTTGCCCAGCGCCTCGGCGATGCAGAAACTGTCGATGTAGACATTGGCGGCGGTCACACGGTCACGGATCACGCTCAGCGGCTCGCCGGTTTCCATGTTGGCCAGCGGTGCGCCCGCGGCCATCAGCTCGTCCAGCCGGTGCAGGATGTCGTCGCCCTCGATGGTGCCAATGCGGATCTCCAGGCCCATCTTCTTCGCGGTGGCCTTGAGGGCGGCGCTGCAGGCGGGGGCGTTCACGCCGCCGGCATTGGAGACCAGCTTGATCTTCTTGGCCAGCAGGTCGGGCAGCACACGTTCGATCAGTTCCACGAAATCGCGCGCGAAGCCCGTGTTGGGGTCCTTCAGCTTCTGGCGCTGCATGATCGACAGCGTGACCTCGGCCAGGTAGTCCATGGTGAGATAGTCGATGCCGCCGCGCTGGATCAGCTGGACCGGTGCATCCACCGAATCGCCCCAGAATCCCTGACCGTTGGCTACCCGTACTGTTCGCATGATGATGCCTTTGCTTGCCCGGCGCGGTCGCCCGGTGAATGTGATCAGTTCTTGGAGTGGGGAATCGCTTCCCAGTCCGCGGCCTTCAGGCTCCAGCGGAAGCGCTGTGTACCTGCCGGACTCACGGCCGTGCGCACGAAAGCCTCGCCGTCCCAGGCCAGGCTCTCCGTGGCTGCCACGGCCGCTTCGGGAATCCTGGGAAATGGTGGGACAGGGCGCGGATAGAGCTTGCCGCTCTGCAGATCCCACAGCTGAAGCACTCCGGGAGTCTGGCGTGACACGGGGCCACTCCAGATCGCCAGCTCGGGTTCGGGGTCGCCGTCCATTTCGTCCAGCCAGCACTGCAGGGCCATGCCCGGTCTGGGCGCCAGTTGCTGCCAGGGAGTGACCATCAGAAAGGCGTGCCACACGGTCAGTTGCCAGTTTCCCTCCGCCACGTCCTCGCCGGCGGGCACTTCCACGCGGACTTTCCAGTTGTCGTGTTCCAGCTCCTGCTGATACAGGGGCTTGGACAATACGGCATCGACAGACGGCTCCGTCGTGGAGGACCTGTGTACACAGCCAACCAGTCCCGCGGAGAGCAGCATGGTCAGAGCGTATGGCAGCGGGCGGTGAATCGAGCGGAAAAGGGAGTGCATCAATGTCTTTCCGTGACTTGTCGCGATTGGCGCCAACTTAACTGCTGAAGCCGGGAATGGAAAGCAGCAGATGCAGGCCCAGCCCCACCAGCCCGCCCACCACGGCCCCGTTGACCCGGATCCACTGCAGGTCGCTGCCCACGCGTTCTTCCAGTTCGTCCGCCAGATCCTGGCCGCTGAGTGGTGACAGGTTGGCGCGCACCAGCTCGCCGATCCGGTGATGATGGCGCTCGGCCAGGCCCAGCAGGCGTGTGCGCAGCCAGAGTTCCAACTGCTCGCGCAGCCGGGCATCGTTTTCGATGCGTTCCAGTTCGCGGGCCAGCAGGGCGCGCAACTGTGCATGGCGTTCGGGCTGGTTCAGCCACTCCAGCAGTCCCTTGCGCAGCCCGGGGGCCACCGCCTGCACCAGCGAGTCCGTGGACTCCAGCAGGCCCAGGCGCACACGCTCCATGCCGCCACTGACCAGTGGTGCGGGGGAGTCGGCGGCCAGCGCCTCGCGCAGCGAGACTCGCAGGGGATCCTGCGCGTCCCGGGCCGCCCGTTGCAGTCGTTCGTTCAGACCCTGGATCACCAGCTCGGTCATCCGGTCCAGGTTGAGAAAGCCCCGGGCCATGCCCAGCAGCGGGTTGCCGCCGATCATGCCTTCCACCAGCTGTTCCAGCATGCCATGCACGGCCGTGCGCGCGCTCTCGCTGTGGGCCAGACTGCCGGCAGCGCCCAGGGCACCCGCGACCAGTTCTTCGAGGCGGGGATCGGCCAGCAGAGACGTCCGCAGGCCGTGCCAGAGACTCTGGCCATTCCGGGATTCCAGCTCGCGGATCAGCGCGGGTTCAAGCAGAGCCGCCAGCCTGCGGTCATCCAGCTGGTCCAGTTGCTGCTGGGCCTGGGTCAGCAGGAAATCGGTCAGCGAATCCAGCAGGGGATCGCGGTCCAGGCTTTCCAGCAGGCGTTCGAGCAAAGGCACCGTGAGCAGGGCCTGTTGCAGGCTGTCGCGGTTCAGCAGTCGCTCGTCCACCAACCGCACCAGATTGTCGATGATCCTGTCCCGGTTGCGGGCGATGATCGAGGTGTGCGGCACCCAGCGCTGGCCCAGTGGGTGACGGAAGAGGGCGGTCACCGCGAACCAGTCGGCGGCGCCGCCCACCATGCCCGCCTCGAAGAGGGCAAAACCAGCGGCTCCCAGGGGGTGGTGACGGAAGGGCAGGCAGGCCAGTGCGCCGGCTCCGGCGGCGGCCAGACTGAGTGCGGCCAGATGGCGTGCACGATGAACGCTCATGGGCATCTCCGGATGACGGGGGATGACAGGGACGCGGAAATGGTAGCGATTCCGGCAGTGCGTCGGGAGTCATGCACCCATTGCCGCCGGTTGCAGCATGCAGGCATTCCGCTGCGGATCAGAAGTCGATGGCCATGCCGTCGCGAAAGAAACCTCCGCTGGGGCCCGAGTCGGGCAGCAGAGCCGCCCAGACCACGCTGGCCGCGCCTTCTTCCACGCTGCGGTTGGCGTTGGGGCCGCCCATGTCGGTGCGTACCCAGCCGGGGGAGACCGCGTTGATCAGAATGTTGGTTCCGCGGCATTCATCGGCCAGGATCCGGGTCAGGCCATTCAGCGCCAGCTTGGAAAGCTTGTAGGCGCCCAGCCCAGCGGTCAGCGCGGCCTGTTGGCCGTAGCCCGAACTGACGTTGACGATGCGGCCGAAATTGCGCGCCCGCATCCCGGGCAGCGCGGCCTGGCAAAGCGCCAGCACTCCAGACAGGTTCACGTCCAGAGTGCTGCGGAAGTCGTCCAGGGACACTTCACCCAGGGCCTGGTCACGATCCAGCAGCACTCCCGCGTTGTTCACCAGCACATCCAGCTGGCCCAGGCGGGATTCCGTTTCCTGGATCACGCTGGTGGCCCGAAGCAGATCGCGCTGCTCGTGCAGCACGAAGCCGCACTCGAGGCCCAGGGCCGCCATGTCGCTCACCGTCTGCGCTCCGGCTGTCTCGTCGCGCGCGGTGAAGAGCACCCGGTGCCCGGCGTGCGCCAGCTGACGCACGCAGTCCTTGCCGATTCCGCGGGTTCCACCCGTGACCAGGATGTTCAGAGAGTGCATGGTCTGTCTCACACCTTGGATGATGACTGTGCCGGTTCAGGCGGAAATGCTGTCCAGGTCCTTCTCGAGCATCGCGCGGGATTCGGCGTCCTCGACCTCGGCGGCCAGGTCACGCGCGTTGCGGATCGCGCTGGCGGCTTCTTCGTGCTGGCCGCAGGTGGCCAGCGCACGAGCCCGGGCTTCCCAGGCGTAGGCTCGGTAGAAGGCTGCCAGCTCGGCGGCGGAGCTGACCGCCATGCAGTGCTCGGCATAGTCCAGCGCCCGTTCGCACAGTCCGCTGATGGCGTACACGCGCGAGAGCTGCCAGTAGCCCACGGACATCTGAAGAGCCGTGTGATCCGTGACCTGGGTCCAGTGCCAGAGCGAGACCTCCGCGAGGCGGCGCATGGTTTCATCGTCCTGGGCGCTGCGATCGTGCTTGTCGATCAGGTCCCAGCAGGCATTGAAACACTGGGCGGCAAAACCTCGATGGATCTGCTGAAGCTGTTCCTTGGTGGGAGTGTCCGACATGGCGCCTCCTGTGCTTGGAAGAAACGGGGGCCTGAAGGGTGGAGAAAACACAGCCCAGTGTCAACGCCGGAGCGGCCGGGAGGGAAATTCTTCTGCGCCCATCCGACCAGCAAGGTTCCAGGTCTTGCGCGCTGCCAAGCCCACCCATGGTTTCCAGACAGGCCGTGAAGTGTGATGCCCCATTCCCGGCCTGGGCGCATCCAGACAGCGAGGTTCCGGGCCCAGCGCCATGCCAGAGTCCACCCGTGGATTCCCCACGGGCTATGATTGTGGAATGCCCCTTCGGGGCTGGGCGGGCAACAGCCGGTGGATGTGTTGAATTCTGGGGTGTGCCACCCACAAGTCCGACAAACTCCTAGATTGGAGCCGTTTCCACAGACCTGAACGGATTTCCTGCCATGAGCACCATCGATATGCGCCGCGCCCTGCTGGAATGGGTGCGCGACCAGCAGGACTTTGGCGAGCTGGACCTGCCCGCCGGGCTGGATCGCCGTCTGCTGCAGCCCCCCGATCTGCGCCGGATCAAGTTCTTGTCGCAAGCCTCGGCGCAGACATCCGCGCCGCCAGTCGCCAGCATTCGGCCCGGGGCGAGCCCGGAAGCGAAGACTGCACCGCGCGCATCCAGTCCGGCATCCGCCCGGCCGGCCGTGACTCCGCAGACAGCTCCGGCCAGCCCGGCTGGCGACATCGTTCCTCCGGGCAGCCTCGCCGACGGCCCGCCACTCCGGGAGCTGACCCCGACCCACGCCAGCCTGGACGAGCTGCGGGCTTCCTTTGCCGACTGCCGGATCTGTGGCATCGCGAACGCTCGCCAGAATCTGGTCTTCGGTGTGGGCAATCCCGGGGCCGAGCTGGTGATCATCGGCGAAGCCCCCGGGGCCGATGAGGACCGCCTGGGCGACCCCTTCGTGGGCGCCGCCGGGCAACTGCTGGACAAGATCCTGGCCGCCATTGGCTATGACCGCACCGACGTGTACATCTGCAACATCCTCAAGTGCCGTCCGCCCAACAACCGCGATCCCCAGCCGGAG
This sequence comes from Candidatus Delongbacteria bacterium, assembly GCA_020634015.1. NCBI lineage: Bacteria > Candidatus Delongiibacteriota > Candidatus Delongbacteria bacterium. The sequence goes on from JACKCN010000005.1 coordinate 274,914, forward strand.
GAAGTGGCCAACTGCTCGCCATTCCTGCTGCAGCAACTGGCCCTGCTGCAACCCAAGGTGCTGCTGGCCGTGGGGCGCATCGCGGGCAAGACCCTGCTGGGAGTGGAGCGCACCCTGGGCGAAATGCGCAAGCAGATCCACCAGTTCCGCGGAGTGCCTTTGGTGGTGACCTACCATCCGGCGGCCCTGCTGCGCAATCCTCACTGGAAGCGGGGTTGCTGGGAAGATGTCCAGAAGGCGCGCGAGCTCCTGCTGGCGGCGGGAGGGCGTCCCGGCAGCCTCACGCCACCGGCCTGAAGCGGCGAGAGAATCCCGCCAAAGCTGCGGCGCAATTTTCCCGGGGCATTCCCGCGTGGCACTCCGGGAGGGGAATTGGTAGACTGGGCACCCGTTTTTGACCGGACCCGGCAAGAGATTCATCCCCCCAGGCAAAGCCGAGGGCCGTGGATCGCGAACCGGGTCCCTTAGATAGTGGAAGCAGGCACTTGATGGATCTGGCAGCCGAACGCATCCCCCCCCACAGCCCGGAAGCGGAAGTGGCCGTACTGGGCGCGATGTTCATCGATGCCGACGCCGTCGACCGCGTCACCGAGCGCCTGCACACTCCCGAAGATTTCTACCTGCTGCCTCACCGCCTGATCTACGGCGCGATCCTCGAGCTGGCCAACGCCAACATTCCGGTCGATCTGATCAGCGTGCGCGAGCGCCTGGAACTGATGGGTCAGCGCGAACGGCGCAAGCAGGACCTGCTGGCCGAAGCCGGGGGCATTGCCAAGCTCCAGGAACTGTCCATGGCCGTGGACAGCGCGGGCAACGTGGAGTATCACGCCGACATCGTGCATCGCCGCGCTCTGCTGCGGCACATCATCGGTGCCTCCACCGGCCTGGTGCGCGACGCCTTCAGCCCGGCCGCCGACCCCGACGAACTGCTCAACAGTGCCGAGAGCGCCTTCTTCCGCATCAGCCATCAGCAGCGCACCCAGGACATGATCTCCATGAGCCAGCTCATGAATCAGACCATGGAGCGGCTCGAGACGATGGAGCGCAGCGATGGCCTGCTGGGAGTGGACACGGGCTTCATCGATCTGAACAAGATGACCAGTGGCCTGCAGCGTACCGACCTGGTGATCCTGGCGGCGCGCCCCTCGATGGGCAAGACCGCCTTCGCGCTCAACCTTACGCTCAATGCGGCCCGCAAGGGGGCGTCGGTGGGGTTCTTCAGTCTGGAAATGAGTGCCGAGCAGCTGGCCTACCGCATGATCAGCGTGGTTTCGGGTGTGTCCGGCCAGCGCCTGCGCACCAAGTCCTTCAATCATGGGGACGAAACCAGCCGCGTCTCACAGGCGGTGAACGAACTGTCCGAGTACAGGATCCACATCGACGAGACCCCGGGCATCACCATGGCCGAGCTGCGCAGCAAGGCCCGGCGACTCTCCAGCCGTTACAAGATGGACCTGCTGGTGGTGGATTACCTGCAGTTGATGACCCTGCCCAGTTCCGAGAATCACCAGTTGGGTGTGGCGGCCGTCTCCAAGGCGCTCAAGGGGCTGGCCAAGGAACTGGAGATTCCCGTGATCGCGCTGTCGCAGCTCAGCCGTCAGGTGGAACAGCGTGGTGGCGACAAGGTGCCCATGCTCTCCGACTTGCGTGACTCGGGAGCCATCGAGCAGGACGCGGACCTGGTGTTCTTCGTCTATCGACCCGAGGTCTACATGCAGACCGACGCCGAGGGCAACTCGGTGGAAGGGCGTGCCGAGATTCACCTCAGCAAGCACCGCAATGGCCCCACCGGTGTGGTACGCCTGCACTTCGAGAAGGAAACCGGACGCTTCCGCGATTCGGATCCCTGGTCCACTCCTCCCCCGGGCATGGAACGTGCACCGCGCAGCATGCCCGAAGTCTACAGCCGCCCCGGCGGTTCGGCCCTGCCCGGCGGACTGCCGGACGACGATCGCCCCTTCTGAGCATGGCCGACACCCCCCACATGCCGCCGGAATTTCCCGGAACGTCACACGCGGACTATCGCCGCGCGGTCGAGGAGATCGTCAGCTCCCCACCCGAAAGCGGACCCAGCTTCGATCCGGCCGAGGTGCTGCGGGCCTTCGAGTTCGCGTACAAGGCCCATGATGGCCAGGTGCGGCGCTCGGGCGAGCCCTACATCGGTCACCCGATCGAGGTGCTGCGGATTCTTGTGCGCCAGCGGATGGACCAGGACACCCTGATCGCCGGGCTGCTGCACGATACGGTGGAAGACTGCGAGAGCGTGGAGCTGACCGACATCGTCTCGGAGTTCGGCGAGCACGTGGCCGTGATCGTGGATGGTGTCACAAAGATCGGCGGACTCAAGTTCGCGTCCACCGAGCATCGCCAGAGCGTGAACTATCGCAAGATGCTGCTCTCGATGTCGCGTGACATCCGCGTGATCTTCGTGAAGTTCGCCGACCGCCTGCACAACATGCGCACCATTGACCACCTCTCCACGGAGAAGTCGGATCGCATCGCGCGGGAGACCCTGGATGTGTACGCCCCGCTGGCCCACCGCTTCGGCATGGGATCCATCAAGTGGGAACTGGAAGATCTGTGTCTGAAAGTGCTGGAGCCCGAGTTCTACAATGAGCTGGTGGAGAAGATCGACCTCAAGCGCGAGCAGCGTGAGGAGGTGATCGAGCTGGCCATCCGCCCGCTGCGCGAGAAGCTGGTGTCCTACGGGGTCGCGCACCGGATCTTCGGACGCCCCAAACACTTCTATTCGATCTGGAACAAGATCCACCAGCGCCACAAGACCTTCGAGGAAATTCTGGACCTCTTCGCGATCCGGATCATCGTGGAACGCCTTGAAGACTGCTACTTCGCGCTGGGCACCGTACACAACATCTACAATCCCATCGCCGACCGTTTCTCGGATTACGTGGCCACGCCCAAGTCCAATGGCTACCAGAGCCTGCACACCAAGGTGGTGGGCCCCGGCGGGCGCACGCTGGAGATCCAGATCCGCACTGAGGAAATGAACCGGGTGGCCGAGTTCGGTCTGGCCGCGCACTGGATCTACAAGGAAGGCGGCGACCGCGATCGCCAGCTCAACGAATTCTTCACCTGGATCAAGCAGGTGCTGGACGAGAACGCACCGGAGGCCAGCTCCGATGAGTTCCTGGAAGGGTTCAAGATCAACCTCTACCAGGACGACATCTTCGTGTTCTCGCCCAAGGGTGACCTCTACAAGCTGCCCAAGGGCGCCACACCCATCGACTTCGCCTTTGCCGTGCACACCAATGTGGGCCTGAACTGCTCGGGCGCACGCGTGGACCGGCGGATGGTGCCGCTGGACACGGAACTGACCAGCGGCTCGATCGTCGAGATCTTGACCTCCAAGACCCAGCGCCCCTCCCAGGACTGGCTGCGCATCGCCACCACCAATCGGGCGCGTTCCAAGATCAGGCGCTGGCTCAAGGAGCGCCGTTGGCACGAAAGCCGTGATCTGGGCGAGGAGATGTTCCGTCGCGAGCTTGAGCGCAATCAGCTGGTGGCCAAGGAAGTCAATGCCACCGACCTGGCCCAGAGCATGGGTTACAAGGCCGTGGACCAGCTCTACGCCGCACTGGGCGCGGGCGATGTGACCATGCCCACCGTGATGCGCAAGGTCATTCCGGAAGACGCCGATGCCGTGCAGCAGACTCTGCTGCGTCGGCTGTTCCGCCGCAGCGACAAGCGCAAGCCGCGCCGCAGCGCCGTGCGCATCAGTGGGCTGCAGAACATGGTGGTACAGTTCGGGCGCTGCTGCCAGCCCTTGCCCGGCGATGAGATCGTGGGGTTCGTGGCCACCGGTCAGGGGGTCAAGATCCACCGCGCCAACTGTGCCAACGTGAGCCAGATGGTGGGCAAGAGCGAGCGTCAGGTGGACGTGGAATGGGACAGCGAGCGCAACGACACCTTCAACAGCCGGTTGATGGTGGTGGCAACCGATCGCAAAAGCCTGATCCACGACATTTCCGACACCCTGGCCAAGCTGGACGTGAACATTTCCCAGTTCACGATGAAGCGCCAGGAAGAACTGGCCATTGGCCGCATCGTGATCGAAGTCAAGAATCTGAGCCAGTTGCAGTCGATCATCAACAAGCTCAAGGCCATTCCCAAGGTGATCCGCGTCGATCGCCACGACCAGAGCGCGGACTGGTAAGCATGGATCACGCCGCACCGGGGGACAGGCACGCTCTCCTGGACGGGTTCGAGGAATTCCTGGCCCGCCGCAGTCGCCGGGTACTGGATTTCGTGGACGACAAGCCCGCCCACCGGGGAACGGGTGCAGCGACAGGGGCGCGCCAGTCGGCCGTGCTGGTCTGCCTCGCCGCGGATCACGGAAACGATCTGCGACTGTTGTATGTGGTACGCAGCCGGACTCTGACGCACCACCCCGGGCAGATCGGCTTTCCCGGAGGACGGGTCGAGCCCGCTGACGGAGGACTGGTCCAGGCAGCCCTGCGGGAGACCCTGGAAGAAGTCGCGATTCCCGCCGAGCGCGTGCGTGTACTGGGACTGCTGGACGACCAGTACACGTCCGCGTCGCAGCATGTGGTCACACCCGTGCTGGGCATGCTGGACCCGGAGGCCCAGCCCCGCATCGTCAGTGACGAGAACGAGAGTCTGTTCTGGATGGGCCTGGCCCGGCTGGAGGCCGAGTGTCGCCCCGTGACGCTGAGAGCACCGGGGGAGCCCTGGAAGCGTGAAGGTCAGTGGGTCTTTCCGACTCCATGCGGCCCGCTCTGGGGGCTGAGTTCGCGGATCACACACAACCTTCTGCAGATTCTTCGCCAGTATCACAGCTTTTCCTGAGATCCTGCATGCATCACGCGAATCCGGACCGCCAACCGGGCCAGATGCGACGACGCCCGGTTGTGGCTTGTGATTTCCGATTGAACTCACGTTTTTCGCTCACTCAATTCTCGACCCGTTGCTGCCGATGCAGTCAGGTTGGCGCACAAAGACCATCGAAACCTTGCAAGGAATCATCGCATGCGAGTTCCATTTGTTCTTCCGGCCCTGCTGGGCCTTTCCCTGATTTTCGCTTCATGCCAGAGCAGGGATTCATTCCGCGTTGGACTGGTGTTCACGTCCGATACCAAGGGTTACATCGAAGACTGCGGTTGTCACAGCAAACGTCTGGGCGGCATGGCCCGCCGGGGCGCGGCGGTGGACAGTCTGCGCAAGTCAATGGACGGCAATGTGCTGGTGTTCGACACGGGCAACCTGCATGGCACCAAGGTCGATGCGGACACCGATGCCGATGGCGAGTTCCTGGTGGAACTGCTGGACCATCAGGGCTATGACCTGACAGTACTGGGTGCCAAGGACCTGACGCTGGAAGGCGACGGGCTCAGCCGCATGGTCACTCATGCCCGGCATCCCTGGGTGGGCACCGATGTGGCCGACTCCCTGCGCCCGGTGGGCGTTCAGGATTTCGTGATCAAGAAGGTCGACGGTGTCAAGGTGGGTCTCTTCAGTTGGCTGGACCCGGACAGTCGTGCCAATGGCGTGAATGCCGCCAGTCTCAAGAACAATCTGGAAAGCATGGCGGCCCAGCTTCGCAAGAAAGTGGACCTGCTGGTGCTGGTGGCCTATACCACCGAAGATCAGCTGGATGCTCTGGCACAGCGGGTGCCCATGGTGGACGTGGTGGTCCTGGGTGGGCTGGCCAACCCGATGAAGCGCGAGAAGGTGATCGGCACGACCCTGGTCGGTGCGGCCGGTGATCGCGGGCGGCATGTGGCGTCCTTCGATCTCACCCTCGATCGTCAGCGCAAGATTGCCCAGAGCCGCTATTCCGTGATCGAGATCGTGCAGGATTACCCGCGTGAACCCTGGGCCGCCGCCCGGATGGATTCTCTCAAGAACGTGCGCGAAGAGGCGAAACTCGCCAGAATCGACGCTCTGCGCCTGGAACGCCTGGCCAGCATGGGCATCGATCCGGCCACCCACGCGTCTCCGGCGGAGGGTCTGAGCTACCTGGGAGAATCCAGCTGCCGCGATTGCCATGCCACCATCGCGGCGGCCTGGCGCATGACGCCCCACGCCCAGGCCTACGCCCAGCTCTACCGTGACAAGCAGATGGACATTCCCGAGAAGGAGCGCCGGGCCACCACCGGTTTCCTCGAGCCCCGCGGATTCGTTTCCCGCATTGACACTCCCTCACTGATCAACGTTCAGTGCGAAGCCTGTCATGGTGCAGGCAGTGCGCATGTCCAGAGTGAAGGCAAGGCACTCGAGACTCTGAAGAATGCCAGTGAGAGTTGCGCGACCTGCCACTCGGGTGAACATGCCAAGGGTTTTGACCTGAAGCGGGCCCTGAGTCAGGTGCATGACACGACCCAGGTGCAGCAGACCCAGAAACCCCGCCCGAGCGGATTGCTGAAGGGTGCTGCCGTTCGCTGAGTGGCGATGGCAATTTTCCGGGCACGAGTTCCAGCTTTGCTTTGCGGGAGCCCTGCTCTATCTTGCGCGGTTGCCTGCCGATTCGGCTTGACGGGAACCCCGGAAGCCAGAAATGGGTTCGCAGCCTGCCGGCTCCATTCCGGACAGCCGGCGCTTTGATTGTAATTGGGACGCACTCATGAAAAACCTGTTCGCGATTCTCATCGCTCTGCTGGCCTTCGGCTGGATCAATTCCGGGTGCGAGCCCGCGAAGGATTCCTACCGACTGGGCCTGGTCTTCACCGCCGACTGCAAGGGCTACATCGAGGACTGTGGCTGACACAGCAAGAAGCTTGGCGGTCTTGCCAGGCGTTCCCATGCTGTCGACAGTCTGCGTACTCACTTCGGTTCCGACATGCTGCTGCTGGATGCCGGAAACATCTACTCTCTCAAGCGGGGCGACGAGCCCGAGCGCGAGGTGAAGTTCATCCTCGAGAACATGGATGACCAGAAGTACGATGTGGGCATTCTGGGTGCCAAGGATCTGGACATCCCCGACAGTTCCCTGCAGAAGATGATCCGTTTCAGCGACTTCCAGTGGGTGGGCACCGACATCGTCGATGCGCGTCGCCCCAAGGATGTCAAGCCCTGGCTGATCAAGAAGGTGGACGGCGTCAAGGTCGGCGTGTTCTCCTTCCTTGACAAGGAGTACCGTTTCAACAACGTGGACTCCACGGAAGTGGTCGACAATCTCGAAGCCACGGCCAAGAAGCTGCGTTCCAAGGTGGACGTGCTGGTGCTGGTGGCGCACACCGACAACCGCACCGTCGAGAAACTGGTCGAGCGGGTGCCCATGGTCGACGTGATCGTGCTGGGCGGCAATGCCAACCCGATGTTCACCGAGAAGACCGTGGGGCAGACCGTGATCGGTTGCCCGGGAGACCGTGGTCGCCACATCGGTGTGTTCGAACTCGAATTGAACCGTCAGAAGAACATCACCAGAACCAGCTACGGCATGGTGGTGCTGGATCACAATTTCCCCTCGGATCCCGTGGTTGCCCAGAAGATGGAAGACTTCAAGCGGGAAGCCGAAGAAGCCAAGCGTGCCCAGATCGAGAAGCGCCGCATCGAGAAGCTGCACACGCTGGGCATCGACCCGGCCAGCCTTCCCGGTCAGGACGACCCCAACCACTACGTGGGCGAGTCCGAATGCCGGACCTGCCACACCGAAATCTACAGCGCCTGGAAGTCCACTCCGCATGCGCGCGCCTTCAGCGAGCTGATCCGGGCCCGCGAAAGTGACAACGAGGAGAAACTGCCGCGCTACGTGACCGGCTACCTCGAGAAGTCGGGCTATCTCAATCGCCTGGACACACCACTGCTGATGAACGTGCAGTGCGAGTCCTGCCACGGTCGCGGCAGCGAGCACGTGCGTACCGAGGGCAAGGCTCTTGAAACCCTGAACCCCAACCCGGGCAACAGTTGCGTACAGTGCCATTCGGCCGAGAGCCAGCCGGACTTCGATCTGACCGAAGGCCTGAAGCACGTGCACAACATCGAGGACATGAAGATTCCTCAGAATGCGGTGCCCGTGCGTCCGCAGACCGAACCCAAAGTGCGGCCACGGCCACAGGCTGGCGGGCACTGATCGTGCGACGATCGCGCATGCATGCGGGCGGCGTTCCATTTGGAACGCCGCCCATTTTTCTCTGCGTCGTGCTGCTGGTGTGCTCCGTGGCGGGCGTGTCCGCACCCCTGAGGGTGGACCTGCTGTTCAGCTCGGACACCAAGGGGCGAGTTGGGGACTGCGGCTGCTCGCGACACCCTCTGGGAGGGCTGGAGCGGCGTGCGACGGTGCTGGACAGCCTGCGCTCGCTGATCCCGGAGCGACCGCTGGTGCTGGACTTGGGTAACCTGCACAGTCAGCGCAAGGACAGCACCGCCGATCTGGATGCCCGCCTGATCTCGCAGGCGCTGTCCCGCATGCGGTATGACCTGTTGCTGCAGGGCCCGATCGAGAACGCGCAGTCCTCGGCGAATCGAGAGCACTGGCAACGGGGAGCCCCGGATCTGTGGAGAGCTGCCACGGAGTCGCCGCTGAAGCTGGAGTTGCCCGGTGCTCCAGCCGAGTCCATCGAGCTGGCCAGCTGGCACGATGCGGACTGGGCGCTCAACCGTGCCTTCGCACCCCGGACTCTGCCGGTGCCGCGCCGCGGCTGGCCAGATGCCTCACTGCACCTGCTGGTGGCGTTCTGTGATCCCGATCGGGTGTTTTCGTCGCCGCAGGAATTCGCCGACTGGGATGTGATTCTGCTGGGCGGCACAGCCAGTGCCATGGACAGCGCACGGGTCACGGAGGCGGGCAGCCTGGTGTTTTCCACCATGGACCGCGGACGCAGTCTGGGTTGGCTTCAGCTTGAAGAGGCGAATCGTGGACATTGGACTCTGGTGGACTCACGCCAGATCGAGATCCTGCCGCAGACACGGCCCGATGATGCGATTGCCGCGATGATCGCCGAAGACCGGGAGCAACGTGCCCGGCGGGCCCGGATTCAGCTCCAGCGTGATCTGGATGCCCAGCGTGTGCTGCACGGCATGCCTCCGGTGAAGGCGGAGCAGCCCGAGGTGCTCGGGACGGAATCCTGTCGTCCATGTCATGCCGGGCTGGTGGAGCAGTGGTCCGCCGAGCGCCATGCTCGCGTATACGCCGAACTCTTGCGTGCCCCGGGGCGGATCACCCTCGACAGCCAACGCCGCTTCGTGACCGGCTGGCTGGAACCCGGTGGTTTCCTGGATCGCGAGCGTACGCCCGAGCGTCTGCAGGTTCAGTGCGAAGCCTGCCATGGCCCCGGCAGCCTGCACGTTCTTTCCGCTGGCAAGGACCCGATGCCTGTTCCCGGCCCCGCAAGTTGCGTCCTCTGCCACGCCGACCCCATGCCCCTGCCGTATCACAAACCGTAAGGCGATGCGTTGCGAGGCTGACCAAATCGACCCATGCGATGTATGCGACGGTCGGGATCTACTCGACGCAGCTGCCAGCCATGCCCGATGAAGCCCCCTAGGACCATGACATCCAACACACGCCCCAGCGCAATCCGGGGCACCCGGAACGGGAAACCCACACGTCCCGATGTGCTCCGACGTCACCGATGGACAATGCCCGATGCGGCGTGACCCGGATTCCGCGGGAAGCCTCTGGTGCAATCATGGTTCGGGTGGCTTCTTCGGGCCCGGCTGGCAGCCACGGCGTTGACTCGACGTCTGCAAACCAGGGTTTCAGCGTTGCATGTCACCCATTCCGGGCGACCATTTTGCTCAGGCGTTCTGGATCACGGCGAGGACGCGGTCGCGGTGGAGTTCCATTTCGGCGGTGTTGGCGGCTTCCAGATTCAGGCGAAGCAGGGGTTCGGTGTTCGAGGGGCGCACGTTGAACCACCAGCTGTCGTACTCCACGGTCAGGCCGTCGATCTGGCTCTGGCGGCCATCGGCGAATTGGCTGCGGATGCGTTCCAGAGTGGAGTCCACCGAATCCACGTGGCTGTTGATCTCGCCGCTCTGCACATAACGCAGCATGGGGGCCACCAGTTCGGACAGGCGGCAGTTGCGCTTGTCCAGCATGCGCAGGATGGTGAACAGGGCCAGGTCCGTGTTCTCCGTGAAGGAGTTGGCCTTGAAGTAATAGTGGCCCGACAGTTCGCCGCCGCAGAGACTGTCGTTCTTGCGCATCAGGCCCTTGATGAAGGTGTGACCCACGCGCGATCTGGTGCAGGTCAATCCGTGTTCCTTGAGGATTTCCTCCACGGCGCGGCTGGAGCGACAATCCACGACCACATCGAAGTTGCCGGCACCGGATTCCTGCAGCCCCAGGGCGATCAGCAGGGTGGTGATGTCGCCGGCCAACTGGATACCGTTTTCGTCGATGAACATGATGCGGTCACCATCGCCATCCAGCGCGACGCCCAGATCGGCCTTCTCGGCGACCACACGCTTCCTCAGGTCGGCCGTGTTCTTGTCTTCCAGGGGATTGGGCTCATGGTTCGGGAAGGTGGGGTCCGATTCGAAGTACATCGGCACGATATCGAGGGGTGTGTCCTTGTACAGGTCGGCCAGGAACAGCCCGCAGACCGCATTGCCCGTGTCCACCACCACCTTGTAACGCCGTTCCAGATGCGAGGTCTTCGAGATGAAGGTCTTGTAGGCCGGGAAAGGGTCATGGCTGGAAATCGTGCCCCGGTAGCCCAGCGAACGGAAACTGTTGCGTTCGACCAGATCACGGATCTTGTTCAGCATTTCCTGAGGAACCGGTTGGGCGTCCTTGCGGCAGAACTTGAAACCGTTGTATCCACCAGGATTGTGGGATGCCGTGATCATCACGCCCGCATCGAAGTTGCGATCGGCCAGGGTGTAATACAGAATGGGAGTGCTCACCTTGCCGATGTCCACCACATCCACTCCCTGGTCGCGCAGACCGCGGGTGAGGGCGTTGAACAGCATGTCGCGGCTGCTGCGGTCGTCGCTGCCCACCAGGAAGCGCTGGGCGCCAAAGAATTCCGCAGCGGCGCGGCCGATGCGCCAGGCCAGATCCTCGTTCAGTTCCTGCGGCACCAGTCCGCGGATATCGTACGCCTTGAAGATGGACATGAGAGTTTCCTTGTACTGGTTCGATGTGTGAAGTTCACAACGGCTGCCAAGATAGGATTCGGCGGCGGCCTCTGGCCCTGTGGGAATCTCAGTTGCTCCGGGGAGGATTCCGGCCAATCGGGAGACGCAGCGCCGCAATCCTTTTCCAGTCATGCCATCAAGCTGTGGATTCCTTGGACAAAAAATTTAGTTTGCGTTTCGTTCAACCAAATGAACATCGTCACCCTGTCAACTTCTGGAATGCACGAATGGAAACGACCGTTTTCGTGGACAACCTGAACTACGTCTTCAAGAACCTGGGGATCACCAAGGCCCATGTGGCCAAGATCTGCGGGGTCTCCAAGGCCACGGTGTCCATGTGGCTCGGGGGGCGCAAGCCCTACCGCCAGAGCATTGAGACCATTGCCGACCTGTTTTCCGATCTGCTGCATCTCTCGATCAGCGCAGACCAATTGCTTGCCGAAGACCTGCCCGGTCTGCTGCGCAAGAATGCGGTGAAGCGCGTCGTGATCAAGAAACTTGTGCGCGAGCTGGGTGCCATGCCCATCGAAGATCTCGTGCGCATTTCGGAGCAGGTCAGTCGCCTCAGTGAAAAGGGATCCCCGGACTCCTTCACCTGAGATCGGCGAGCCCGGCGGTCTGCCGAGCGTATACATGTCCTGACCCACCGTCTGCCCCGGCACGGCGTCACGTTTCAGACGAAGCGCGCGTGTCACGGAATTGGGGGCGAATGCACCCTTCTGCCCTCTCCTGCGCCTCTGGCTGCCTGAATCCCCGTCATTTCCACTCCCGCTCCCGTCCGATCACATGACACGAAAAACCCCGATCCCTGAGGACCGGGGGGCTGGTTGTTCGATCCTTGCAGGCTGTCGCCGGGGCGAGTTTCCGAATGCTGCTTGTTGGACACAATTTTCCCGGTCGGCGCCTGCTGACCTGTCCGTGGGACGTGGAAACACACATCTCCGGGCAGTCCTGCTGAGTCAAACGCCAGCTTGTGCGGGTCCGTGCACAGCCACTACGAAAGCGGCCCGCCAGATGGCGGGCCGCTTGGATTGACTCGATGCAGGACGTTCAGCGAATCGGGGCTCCGATGGGTGCGCCGACTTCAGCCTTGCGGCTCAGGCTGCGCAACTCTTCCGAACGCAGAGTCTTGCCCGTGGTACCCGCATCGCTGGTGATCACGAAGCCATCGGTATCCACGGCCACCATGCGGAGCAGGATCTTTTCCAGGGTGGCGTGGGGAATCGACGGAGTCGGGCTGCCGGCATAGCTGCTGTAATAAGTCCAACCGGCCGGGAAACTGGCGTAGGGGTCGAATGCGTAGTACAGGTCGTAATGATCCACCGCGATCGGGCTGCCATTCACGTCCTGGGTTACCGGCGTGAAGGTGTAGTGGAAGTAGATGGTACCGTCCGTGGTGTCCAGCTCGTCGGGAACGATCTGCAGATCGGTGATCGGCATCGGGGCGCCCGGCGCGTTGAAGCGCAGGCGGTACTGGGCCGAAAGATTCAGATCCGCACTGCTTGTCTTGTACACGGCAATGCCATACCAACCCGTGGTGGAGGCCACGAAACTGCCACTCTCATCCACTCCACCGCCACCACTGTTGAGCGTCAGCACCGCGTCACCCATGTCGGTGTACTGCAGACCCGCAGGATACACGGCCAGGCCAAGGTCAGCGGTGCCACTCATGATGTCCATGATGACGTCGTAGGTGCTTCCCGAGTACATGTAGATCGAGTAGGAGTGGACCAGGAAACCTGAATTCATGTCGTACGGGCCGTTGGTGCCCGTGGGAGCCAGCGTCGCGATGCGGTCACAGTAGTTCACCCGGTAGGTGCTGGTGCTGGGCTCGCTCTGCCAGGTCTGGTGGTTGTTGATGCCCACGTCCTTGACGCCAAGTGCGCTCAGGCCATTCACACCCACGTACACCACCTGGTTGTCGGCACCGATGCTGTTGCTCACGGGATCCAGCAGGGGAGTGCTGACGCCCGTGGCATGGTAGTCGTAGGCGTGGATGTTGAGTCCTTCTCCCGCACCCACATCGGTCACAGTGGCCGCGATGAAGCTCCAGCTCGTCGGATCCACCGAGAAGCCGTGCTGCATGAAGTTTCCACCGGGTGTCGAGGGAGCAGTCGTGTCACGATAGTTCGGAGCCGCCGCGATGGTCTGCGGACTCTGGCTGGTCAGCGGCTGCGGCACCACGACGTAGCGTTCCCAGGCGTGGTTGTTGTCGTTCAGGCACGAGCTGACTTCGCTGATCTCGGTGACCTCGGAGTTGGTGTCAAGGTGCACGCCGATCTCGTAGCGCCCGCCGATCACGGGTCCCAGCGGGTTGTTGCTGGTGAAGGATGTCAGCAGGGGCGAGAAGGGGATGAAGTTGCCCGTCGTGTACACGGTGGGCCCATTCAGGGTGAACGAGGTGTTCGAGCCGCCCTGGAAGGTGCCGCTGGAGCTGATGTTGGTGTAACCGGCGTCCACGACCATGTTGCCCGGGTTGATCGTCGAGGGTTCGACGCCGATGCTTCCGCCCACGCGCACGACGATGTCGTCATCCCAGTTGCTGTAAACACCGTGGGTCAGGTCGCCGATGCTGGCATCGCCCCAGATCAGTTCGTAGCTCGCGTTGCGGCTGAGATCGGCCAGGGTGTTCTTGGAAATGACCACGGCGTGATAGCCGGTTTCCGTGGGAGTGAACAGGGTCTCCTCGCCCAGCCCCTGGCCGTTGGCGTTGATCGTGGCCGTGGCCGCGCTGCGGGTGAAGTACTGCTGGCTGGGGCGGAAGATCGTCATCACCACATCGGCGTTGCCACTGCAGACATTCAGGATGAACTGCACGGGCGAGCCGCTGGTGAGATGCACCTCGTACACATCCACCAGCTCGTTGACATCCAGGTTGCCGCTGGCATCCAGCACCGGAGTGGCCGTGGGCGTACCCAGATATGTGGAGCCATCCCCTTCGATGGTATATCCCGAACTGCTGTCGGAGGGGTTGAGCACGCCCACCCGGTCGCCATCGCTGCCGCCGTTGGCGTTGGTGCCCACGAAGTCGATGGACGTGGACAGGGCACTGTAGGCCACGTTGGCACCGAATCCGGTCGTGGCGGTGGGAACTTCCGCGTGCATGCGGATGTCGTAATTGCTGCTGCCGTCGTTGGCGCACACGGCCCAGACATCCCAGAAACCGTAGTTGCTGCCCCCATTGTAGTACCCGTCACACGAGAAATAGGAGTAGTTCGTGGGAGTGCTCTTGGGAGCGCGCGTGAAGCTGGTGGGAGTATCCTCGGCCAGGGTTGTGCCTTCCCATACGTAGGCGGCATAGCTGTTGTTGTCGGTCTCGTCACCTTCGTCCAGAACGCTCAGATCGTCGCAGCGCTGGCTCAGGAGGTGGCGTCCGCCCCGTACCGCTGTGGCGTACTCGCGCACGAAGGTGAAGGTGTTGGGCGGCAGATTGGTGTATGTCCCGGAAGCCTTCAGCACATCATCCAGATAGTACGCTGAACGTGCCGTGGCGGCTGTGCTGTAGTAGCTGGAATTGATCCACTTCCAGTCGATGTAGCTGGTGGCCGGAGCGGGCACCAGCGCGCTCGCGGGAATCTCGCCATCGGGAGCGGCCGTGGAGATCTTGGCCACGATGTCGTCATCCCAACCGGCCGGGTAGGGCTCCAGATCAGGGGCCAGCACGCCCTTGAGGTTGGGCATCACATTCAGCTCACGGGTGAAATCCGTGGCCTGGGGCGTGCCGTTGATCTGCAGACGACTGCGCAGGGTGGTGGGCGACATCCAGGCGGCTGCATCACCATAACGATGAATCAGCGCCAGACTGGCCATCGTGCCGGCCACGATCGGGGTGGCACTGGACGTGCCACTGAAGCCGGCCGTGTATTCCTGGGCACAGTTTCCGCCAACGCCATCGAAGCGGTCGCCATAACCGAGGGTCTCCACGTTCTGCCCCCAGCCGTACAGGTCAATGCGGGTACCATGGTTGGTCCAGCAGGTGGGGTCGTGGGTGGCGTCGTCGGTGGCGGCTCCCACGATTACGGCGCCGCTGTCGCGTACATTGCGATTGAAGGCACCGCCGTAGACGGCGCTGTCCAGATTCATGCTGCCGTTGCCGGCCGCCTGGGCGCAGTACAGGCCATTGGCCGTGTTCGCGGCAATGGCGTTGAAGTTGGCCGACCAGTACTCCATGGCGATGTACTCGAACTGCCCGCAGTTGCAGGTGCAGGTCGTGCCCTGGGAGGGGCCGGGGGCGTGAATCTCGATCAGGTAGGTGTCACCCGTGATCATCGGGCCTTCCACGCCCGCGATCGAATCGGAGACATCGGGATAGGGATCGCCATTGCCCGACCAGCTCCAGGCGCGCATGGTGTTGTCGTGCACCATGCCGGTCACGCCGAAGCCGTTGTTGCACGCCCCCACAATGCCCATCACGGCGGTGCCGTGGTCACCATCGGCGTCGTTGTTGCTGCCGTCCCAGTTGGTGATCGAGAACGTATCGTTCATGTCCTCGTGGTTGCTGCACCAGTCGTTCTCGATGTCCATGATCCAGTTGCCGGAGGAGCCGTTGCCGTAGCTGCTGAAATTCCAGGCATAGTTCATGTCCACTCCACCGGGAGCTGGGTCCAGATAGTCCTGCTGGCTGAAGTAGTTGCCGGTGGTCGGGGCCACGTCCGCATTGCAGGTCGCCAGCTGTACCAGCGGGTGGTAGTAGCAGGTCTCGACCATCGAGTCGCTCAGCAGCTCTTCCAGCAGGCCCTTGGGGTCCTGATTGGTGGCGTGGATCTCGAGGGTGTAGAAGTTGTTCATGTCCACCAGGTCCACGCCGCTCAGCTCTTCGCCGCGCGCGATCCAGGCGTCCACTTCCTCCACGGTCTTGCTGGTGATGTTGCGCCGGATGCGGATTTCCGGATGGTTGGCCAGGAAGTTGTTGAACTTGTCCAGGTTCAGACCTTCCAGCGAGACCAGGCGGCCATCGACGAGGCGCACACGCGTGTCCTCGATGAACTGGACCACCACGTGCTGGGTGTTCACCTTGTCGGGTGTCACCAGATCCAGGTACTGGTCACGGGGCAGGAAGGCGTTCTTCTGCTCCAGGTTCATGTTGTGCAGGGCGAAGACGCTGGGTGCGGTGGCCGCGCTCAGCAGGGCAAGAATCAGTGCTCGTTTCATTTGCGGCTCTCCCCGGCCTTCAGGGCCTGCAGTTTCTGCTCGTGACTCAACACGGGTTCCGTGTTGCGGGCGGCCGGCACGGGAGCGGTTTCCGCTGCCAGTGCTTCGCGCAGGCGGGAGGAATACTCCGTGTTGCCCTTGGCATCGGCCTGCCCGATCAGCAGGGTCAGTTCGGCGATGTTCTGCTCCTTGGTCAGGTTTTCCAGACTGCGCTCGACCTCAAGGGCCTCGGATCCGTTCAGGCCCTGCAGCTGGTTCAGCAGAGCGTCACGACGCTGGCTGAATCCTTCGCGCAGGCTTTCCATCTCAGGATTGGGCATGGTCGGGGCGGAGCGCAGTCCCTCTGCGGCCTCAACCGTTGCCACCCCGGGAGTGGTGCGTGGAGTGGTGTCTTCGGTGCGGCGGTATGTCTGATTCTCGTCGCGGGTGTCATTTTCCGTTTCGGCCATCGCCAGATTCAGGCTGGCGAGGACCAGTACCAGCAGGGCGCCGGAAAGCAATTGCTTCTTCATTTGGCCACCTCACTGGCTTCGGGGGTCTGAACCTCTTCGGCAATGCCGTTGCGCTCGGTCAACACGCGGGCTCGCTCGCTGGCCGGGGTCTCCTTCCAGGAGATCGCGTCCTGCTCCTTCTGCGCCAGCTCGGTGTAACCCAGGCTCTGGTACATGTCACGCATGATCTCGTGACCCCGGACCTCAAAGCCTTTCATGCCCGCCTGAAAAGCCTGCTGACGAGCCACCAGATCTTCACGGGTGCCCCAGTCGAAACTGGTGGTCCATGTGTCACGTTCGGTGTACAAGTCGTTCAGCGCCGTTTCGGCCGTCTCGGTCAGTGGGATCTGCAAGGCCTGTGCCCGCAGACCTTCCACGGTGGGAGCCTTGTCCACATCCGCGTGAGCCAGGGTTCCCAACAACAGGCTGAAAGCAAGTGCTCCCAGAATGTGTCGCTTCATGTCACTCTCCTTCTTTGTGAACCGGGGTGCAGCCGATGCCTGCGGGCACCCCCCTTTATGTCATTCGAATTGCATTGCTCGGAGCCATTTGATGAGGTCGTTCCGGTGGCCCTGGAGACTCCCGGACCTCGGTATTCACCGATCGGCGTGACCCGGTGATGGTGACGAGGAAGAATCGACTGATTCCTGGCGACGGCACAATCTTGGAAGCCCTTGTCGCGCGAGATGTGATCTGGGTTACAGACCTGGATTTCCACTCACGAAAATCCCTCGTGCTCTCTGGTTCTCCCCGCGCCTGTGGCAGCCGATTTTCTGGCTTGCCATCTCCTTCGGTGTTCATGCTGTTCAGTAACTGGCAAGCTGTCTGTACAGGATCGGTCAGAAGGATTTCGCCGCATTGCGGGCGATCCCCGTGATGGGGATGCCGGGTCCGCGAAGACTGCAGCAGAAGTGCCTTTGGCAACGGCAGCCTCTCCGTGTCCGGCGAGGACATGGAAGCGGCTGGGCGGATCCTTGAAAAATCGGGCCTTGGTCTCAAATCACGGTGAAACAAAAGATTCGCCATGAAGAAACAAAGATCGGCAATGCGAAATCATTGGTTCGGCCAGCTTCTTCGCGGGCGCTCGTGTCCACCACCGGAGACCCGGGCAGGGAACCGTATGCGCCGTGTCGAAAACGGGATTTACTGCGCCCTGCAAAGATCGGGACAACTCCCCGATCGCGTTTCCTTCCCCGGACCGGGCGACCGGGGCACGAGCGAAAAGGGGAAGGCAGCACTGCCTTCCCCCTGGTGATTCCGCTGGGTCGTGCTGACTAGAGCAGCAGGTTCCAACCGTGGCGATCTTCGCGCAGACCGTACTGGATGCCGTCGATCTCATCGTACAGGCGCTGCCCGATGGGGCCGATGCTGAAATTGTTGATGGTGAGGGTCTCGTTCTTGTAATGGATCTCGCCCACCGGGCTGATCACGGCCGCGGTGCCCGTGCCGAAGACTTCCTTCAGTTCACCGGCGGCCTGGGCGGCCAGGACATCGTCAATCGTGAGACGGCGTTCGCTGACCTTGTAGTTCCATTCGCGCAGCAGCTCCAGCACGGTCATGCGGGTGATGCCACCCAGAATCGTGCCCGAGGTCAGGGGTGGCGTGATCACTTCGTCGCCGATCACGAAGAAGATGTTCATCGTGCCCACTTCCTCGATGTAGCGATGCTCCTGGGCATCCAGCCAGAGGACCTGGGTGTACCCCGCTTCGCGCGCTTTCTTGGCGGGCAGCAGGCTGGCGGCGTAGTTGGCCGGGGTCTTGGCGGTACCCGTGCCACCGGCGGCCGCGCGGATGTATTCGGGCGGCACATCCAGCTTGACGGGCTTGATGCCTTCGGGATAGTAGGCGGCCACCGGGCTGGTGATGATCATCAGCTTGTAGGTCTTGCTCTCCTGCACACCGAGCGCATTGTCGGTGGCGAACACGAAGGGACGCAGGTAGAGGCTGTGTCCGTGCTCGTGAGGCACGAATTCCTTGTCCAGCTCCACGACCTGCTTCAGGCCTTCCAGCACGATGTCCTTGGGCGGATCGGGAATGCACAGGCGGCGGCAACTGTTGACCATGCGATCCATGTACCGATCGGGGCGGAAGATCGAGATCACATCGTTGGCGTGGCGATAGGCCTTCAGTCCTTCGAAGATCGCCTGGCCGTAATGCAGCGTCAGATTCGAGGGTTCCAGATTCAGCGGACCGTAGGGCACGATTTCCGGTGTGTGCCAGGCTTTGTTGGAATAGGTCATCTGAAACACGTGGTCGGAGAAGTAACAGCCGAAACGCAGGTTGTTGAAGTCGATGGAGCCCATCCTGCTGGCGGGGTTGCGGTGTACGGGGAAGGGGTCCATCATGCCTCCTGGATTCCTGAAGCTCCGGACTTGTTCCGGGGAACGTGCCGGATGCGGTGATTGTGAGCTTCCGTCCTCGCGGACGGACCGGGGTTCTCCCGGACGGATTCGGCCGGAACCACGCCATTCGTGGCGAAATGACCGGCCTTATAGATCGTAGATGCCCGAATACTTCGATTTGATATAACTCACGAAGGGTGCCGCCTCGAGGGCGCGCCCGGTGATGCGCTGGATCAGCTCGCTGGCCGTATAACGGCTTCCGTGGCGGTAGACTTGATCCGTCAACCAGTCGCGAAGAGGCAGAAACTGGCCTTGCGCCACTCCGTCGAGGATCGCGGGCTGCTGCTCGCGCAGGGTGTTGAGAATGCTCACGCCATACAGGTTGCCCAGCGCGTAGGTGGGAAAGTAACCGAAACTGGCGTCGGACCAGTGCATGTCCTGCATGCAGCCCCGGCTGACCCGGTCGGGCCGGATGCCCAGATACTTTTCCATCCGTTCGTCCCAGGCGGCCGGCAGATCCTTGACCTTCAAAGTGCCCGAGATCAATTCCAGTTCCAGCTCGAAGCGCAGAAAGATGTGCAGGCTGTAGGTGACCTCGTCGGCCTCGATGCGGATCAGGCTGGGTTCGACCCTGTTGATCGCGCGGTAGTACTGCTCCTTCGACACACCTTCCATGTTCTTGGGAAACAGGGCCTTGACCACGGGATACCAATAATTGCAGAAATCGCGGCTGCGACCGATCAGGTTTTCCCAGAGGCGGCTCTGGCTCTCGTGGATGCCCAGGCTGGTGCCGCCGGCAAGCATGGTGCGGTCGTAGCGCGGGTCCACATTCTGCTCGTACAGCGCGTGGCCGCCCTCATGGATCGTGCCGTAGAGACCGGCCTTGAACTGGTCGGTGTGGATCCGCGTGGTCACTCGCACATCGGGAATGCCGAAGTCGGTGGTGAAGGGGTGCGGGCTCTCATCCTGGCGGCCGCGGTTGAAATCGTAACCGATTTCTTCCAGTACCTGCATCGTCAGCTGCCACTGGCGATCGCGGTCCCAATGGGTGAAGAAGAAGCCGTCTTCGACCTGGTCCACCCGGGCGAAGAGACGCTGGCAGAACGGCAGCAGCTCGTCGCGTACCTCAGCGAAGATGCTGGCCACCTGCGAGGTGAGCATGCCCGGCTCGTACTTGTTCAACAAGGCGTCATAGGGCTGCTCGGGATAGCCCAGATACTCCGCTTCGCGCCGCGACAGCTCGACCATCTTCTCGAGGTGGGGGCGAAAGCCTTCGAAATCATCCGCGGGCTTGCAGCGTGCCCAGGCGTCAAAGGACATGGAGGTGGCGTCGGACATTTCCTGCACGAAGGCGGCCGGCAGCTTGACCGACTGATCGTAGTTGCGCCGGATGGCACGCAGCATGGCGGCGTTCTCGTCTTCGGGGGCCTGGCCGGCCTGACTTTCCGCTTCGGCCAGCAGAGTGCCGATCTCGGGAGCGGTGAACGCTTCATGGGACAGGCGGGACAGAGTGGTCAGCTGACGTGCCCTGGCCGTGATGCCGCCCTTGGGCATGTAGGTGTGCTGGTCCCATCCAAGGACGGCGCAGGCACCGTTCAGATCGATGACCGTCGTCAACTTTTCCTTCAGGCGCTCGAGTGCGGATGACATGGAAGAACTCCTGTGCTGGATGGCTGCCGGAACGGGATCAGGGGATCCGGGAGGATCGGTCCTGGCTGACGAGGGCTTCCGGCAGGAGCGACGTCGGCAGGGCAGCAGCCAGTCCGGGCTGCAAACGGCTGACCCTCGGGTCGGCAAAGCAGGATCTGCGGGGTGGTCGACCGGCTGCCGAAGTTCGGATGGCAGACTTCCACAGGCCGAATTAGTAAATAAATCCGGCCCGATTCCCCAAGCGAAGGCCACTCGATGCGCCCTGGCGCTTGCCCTGTCCCTGTTGCGGAGTCTGGCCCCCCGGTTACCACCCGCTTGTTTCCTGAGGTCGGAGAGCCGTTCTTTCCTGTCTCGATTCCGACCCGGACCCGTCCCCGTCTCATCCTGGAGAGGCCATGAGCCTGAATTCACAGAATGCCTTGATCACCGGCGCCAGTTCCGGCATCGGTATGGAAATCGCCCGACAGCTGGCGCCCCGGGTGGCCCGACTGGTTCTGTCGGGGCGACGGCGCGAACCCCTGGAGGCACTCGTCGGGGAGCTGGAGTCCCGGCACGCCTGTCGCGTGCTCCCGATGGTCGTGGACCTGCGCGATCGTGACGCCACGCTTGCCGCCCTCGCTGGACTGCCTGTGGAATTCCGCCCCCTGACCGTGCTGGTGAACAATGCCGGGCTGGCTCTGGGTTTTGATGCACTGCAGGACACGAACCCGGAGGAGAGTGACACGGTGTTCGATACCAACGTGCGTGCCGTGCTCACCATGTGCCGCGCCCTGGTGCCCGGCATGCTGGAGGCCGGGCAGGGGCACGTGCTGAATCTGGGGTCCATCGCGGGGCGCCAGGCCTACAAGGGCGGCAGCATCTACTGTGCCACCAAGGCGGCCGTGCTCAGCCTGACCCGCACCCTGCAGATCGAACTGGCCGACACTCCCGTGCGGGTCAGCACCATTGATCCCGGCATGGTGCAGACCGACTTTTCCCTGGTTCGCTTCCGGGGCGACGACCAGCGCGCCGCTGCCGTGTACCAGAATGTTCAGCCACTGACTCCGCGGGATGTGGCCGAAGCGGCGGTCTGGGCTCTCGACCGGCCCGCACACGTCCAGATCGCGGAAATGGTGATGTACCCCACCTGCCAGGGGTCGGCTCACACGATTCATCGGGGAGACTGGCGCTCATGAATTCCACTCCTCCCGGATCGGGCCGGCGGCCCCCAGGATCCGACAGGCCCGATCGCCCCTCCCGCCCCGATCGTCCGGGTCGGCCCGCAGGACGCAGTGATGGGCGCTCCGGCTCACGCCCCGCGGATCGCGGCTCCCGCAAGGGCACATCACGGCGTGATGGCAGCCGCAAGCCCGGTCCGCCTCCGGCTCCCGAAGCCGGAACCTCGGCCTTCGTGTTGCATCAATTGAAGGCCGTGGATGCGGCCGTGCGTGCCGGACACCGCTCGGACCGCACCCTCTCGCGCATTTTCCAGGAGCACTCGCTGCCCCCCGATCAGCGACGTCGCCTGCTGCGCCTGTCGCAGGCCTGGTTCCGCTGGTCGGGCGTGATGCCCGCCGACATGGAATTCAGCGAAAGGCTCTGCTGGTGCGCCGCGATGGAAGGGTTGCCCCTTCCCGGGCACAAGCCCCGCGGACTGACCCAGCCCGAATGGAACTCGTGGACCCTGCCTCCCGTGAGCCGTCGTCTGGACTGGCTGGGTCTGCAGCTGATGGAGTTGCGGGGCATCCGGGCGGAATCTCTGTTGCCCGCGTGGATCACGGAAGCTCTGCCCACCGATCGCGATCGGCACGCACTGGCCGAAGCGCTGCTGATGCCGCCGGGACTCTGGATCCGCTCCCGCGTGGATGTGCATGCCCTGCGTGCCGGGCTGGAAGCCCACGTGGAAGTACTGCGCATGCACCCAGATCTCAAGGGCTGCTGGGCGGTGCGCAGCGAGGCGGATCTCTATTACATGGAATCCTACCAGCGCGGCGATTTCGTGATTCAGGATCCGGCCAGCCAGGCCATCGGGCTGCTCTGCGGAGCCCTGCCCGGCGAGCGCTGGTGGGACATGTGCGCGGGTGCGGGCGGCAAGACCCTGCAGCTCTGTGATTCAATGGGCGGCAAGGGAGTCGTGATTGCCACCGATACCCATGAACAGCGGCTGAAGGAGTTGCGTCGCCGACTGGCCCTGGCGGGTCGGCACAATCTGGAAGTACATCTCTGGACGGGCGACCGTCCGCCCAAGGGCCCCGCCTTCGACGGCGTGCTCGTGGATGCGCCATGTTCCAACAGCGGCACCTTGCGCCGCAACCCGGATCTCTGGCGCCGCGAAGGAATCCAGCTGGACGAGCTGCGGGAACTGCAATCCCGTTTGCTGAACCTGGCCGCACCCCGGGTGAAACCGGGTGGTCGCCTGGTTTACGCCACCTGCAGTCTGCTGCCCTGCGAGAACGAGGAAGTGGTGGCGCTGTTCAGGCAGCGTTTCCCCGAGTTCAAGCCGGTCAGTCTGCAGGATCCGCTGGATGGGCGCGGGGAGAGTCAGGGCGCGATTCGCTTCGACCCCGAAGTTGGGGACCACGACGGCACCTTCGTGGCGGTTCTGCGCAAGGATGAGGCTGCCGACTGATCGCTATCAGGCGTTTCTGCCTGCGGAATCCGCGCCAGGGGTCTGCCGATTGCGAAGCTGGGTACCTGTTTGCTGCAGAAATACCAGGGTTGCCAGAATTCCCGAGAACGGGACCAGCAGGCAATTGGCCAGCAGAACCGGCATCAGGGTTTCCAGGCTGGATCCTTCTTCCGACAGGACGCGTTGCAGCAGGGGCAGGCTCACAAGTGCATCCACGGCGGCGAGCAGCACTTCCAGCACGAAGACGGCCAGAAAGGCCGGCATCACCAGAGCCTGGCTGCCTTTCAATGATTCGCTCAGGGTCTCGCCCCGCAGGATCATCCAGGGCACCACGCAGAACCAGATCGTTGAAATCAGCAGTCCGGGAATCACCAGCAGCATGTAACCCGCCAGACTGATCAGGCCGGTCAACAATGACAGCAGCATCAGTGGGCCCATCATGCGGGATCCTCCCAGGAACTCGGCGGTCCCCGGTCGCTGTCCCGCTTCCACCGAGACGGTGGCGAGCGCCAGACCGGCGAACAGCGGGCCCTGGAGCGCGGTGAAGATCATCACGCCAGGGATGCTGGCCAGACTGCAGAGCAGGTTCAGACCGGTGATGAAGACCCCGAAGAGCAGAAAGCGCCAGGGCTCTTCCCGCCAGACCGCGAACGCTTCCTTGAGCAGGAGAGTGACAAGGATGTGCGAAGGCATGCCGCTCCGGTTCGTTGATTTTGATGAGTGACGGGTGCTGCTCGGCCAAAAGTGTCGGGGCCGACTTTCACAGGAATCATCATATATTAAAAAGTTTATTGAAACGGGGCTTTGGAATGCGTGCTGCCGCCAGTGATGTCAGTGCCAGACTGGCGGAAATCGACCAGCGGATCGCCCAGGCCCTGCAACGTTCGGGCCGCAGCCAGACGGTACAGGTGATTGGTGTCACCAAGTACCTCGACGCCCCGGAGATGGTTGAGTTGCGCTCAGCGGGTATCCGGATCTTTGCCGAGAACCGGGTCCAGGTCGCCCTGAGCAAGCTGGAGTGGTTTCAGGAACAGGCCCCCGGGATCTCGCCGGAAGCCTGGCACTTCATCGGGCATCTGCAGCGCAACAAACTGTCCCGCGTGATGGGGCGATTCCAGTTGATCCACAGCGTGGACAGCCTTTCCCTGCTGGAAAGTCTGTCCCGCCATTGTCAGGAACAGCAGCTTGGCCAGAATGTCCTGCTGCAGGTGAACATTTCGGGCGAAGCCTCCAAGGGCGGCTTCACTGCCCAGGAGCTGGATGGGCTGTCCGTCACCCGGTTCGAAGCCGAAGGCATCCGGGTTCTGGGCCTGATGGGCATGGCGGCCGAGGCCGACGAGTCCACGGTGCGCAGCAGTTTTCGTCTGCTGCGAACTCTGCGGGACCGACTGCAGGATCGCCTGGGGCGGCCCCTGCCCGAGCTGTCGATGGGCATGAGTGGCGATTTCGAGATCGCGGTCGAGGAGGGAGCCAGTCTGCTGCGCATCGGCAGCCTGCTGTATTCATAACCGGTGGCAGCATCGGGAAATGCCGGGAGGGGGCATGTCGTTCATCGAAATGTTCGTGCACAATGCAGCACAGGCCTACGTCCTGATCATCATCGCGGCGGTGGTGTGTCACTGGATGAACCTTGGCCCTGAAAACCGGTTCGTGGAACTGATCTACCGCGCCACCGAGCCCCTCTTCGGTGCCATCCGGAAGTTCGTCTCCAGTTACACTCCCGCACTGGATCAGCTGGGAATCGACCTGACCCCGATGTGGGCCATCTTCCTGGTACTGATCACCCGTCGCGTGCTGATCTGGATTCTCTAGCGGGCGCGACAACCGAAAACCAGGCAGACCCTTTGGACTCCCGGGAGGCAGCGTGAGACTGAACGCCAACGACATTCGAAACTTCTCCTTCCGCAAGGTGATGCGCGGACTCGACCCCGAAGAAGTGCAGGCATTTCTGGATACGGTGGCCGAGCAGACCGGCCAGCGCGAGGGCGAACTGGCGGAATCCCGCGCCCGCATCGAGGACCTGGAGCAGCAGTTGCTCAATTACCGGTCCATGGAGAACGGGTTGCGTGACACGCTGATCGCGGTACAGAATTCCAGTCAGGAAACCCGCGAACACGCCCAGCGCGAGGCGGAACTGATTCTCAAACAGGCCGAACTGGATGCGTCGCGCATCAGCGCCGATGCCCGGGAACGCCTGTCCAGTCTGCGCAGCGACCTGCACATGCTGGAAGAACAGCGCACTTCCTTCGTGACGCGCTTGCGCGCCCTGCTGAAAGGTCAGATCGACCTGCTGGAGGTTCTGGCGGCAGTGCGGGTCGAAGAGCGCCCGCTGGAACGCAAGGTCGACCGTGTGGCACCGGCGGCCCTGGCCGACCCTGCCCCGGCCATCGAGGAAACCCCGGCAATGCCATCCACGGGTGGTACGGTCAGGGAAAACGAGCTGAAAGCCGATCCAGAGCGGAGTTCGCATGACCACGTCTGAGCAGATGGCCCGCATCGACGAGGCCACCGCACATATCCGCTCGATCACGGGCGCGGCCCCCTTCGCTGCGGGCATCATTCTGGGCACTGGGTTGGGCGGTCTGGTAGGCCAACTGCACATCGATGCGGAGATGGACTACGCCAGCATCCCCCACTTTCCGCTGTCCACCGTGGAAAGCCACCACGGACGACTGCTCGCCGGAACGCTGCGCGGGCGCCGCGTCCTGGTCATGCAGGGACGCTTCCATTACTACGAAGGTTACAGCATGCAGCAGTTGACCTTCCCGGTGCGCGTGATGCACCGGCTGGGCATCGATACCCTGCTGGCCTCCAATGCCTGCGGTTGCGTGAATCCGCAGTACCGCGCCGGCGAGTTGATGATCATGGAAGACCACATCAACCTGCTGGGCGACAATCCCCTGATCGGGCCGAACCTGGACGAGCTGGGCGTGCGTTTTCCCGACATGAGTGCGCCCTACGATCGCGAGCTGATCGAGCTGGCCTCGGCACTGGCGCTGGAACACAAGGTGCCGGTCCAGAAGGGCGTTTACGTGGCGGTGGCCGGCCCAAACCTTGAAACCCGGGCCGAGTACCGTTTCCTGCGTACGATCGGAGCCGACGTGGTGGGCATGAGCACGGTGCCCGAGTGCATCGTGGCCCGACACATGAACATGCGGGTCTTCGGGATGTCCGTGATCACGGACGAGTGTTTTCCCGAGGCGCTCAAGGAAGTGGCCCTGGACGAGATCCTGGCCATCGCCGGCAAGGCCGAACCGGGCATGACCCGACTGTTGGCCGCACTGGTGGAAGCACTGCCAGCACGAACCTGAAGAATGTGAGACATCTGTGAGTCGCTATATCCCCGCCGAGGGCCAGGCAGATTTTCCCGCCCTTGAAAACCAGATCCTGGACTGGTGGTCCGCGGAGCGCATCTTCGAGAAATCGATCGAACAGCGCAGCGAAGGGCCGGACTGGGTCTTCTACGACGGCCCTCCCGGCACCAACGGCAAGCCGCACATCGGGCACATGCTGCAGAGTTCGCTCAAGGATCTCTGGCCGCGCTACAAGACCATGCAGGGCTTCCGTGTGCTGCGCAAGGCCGGCTGGGATACCCACGGCCTGCCGGTGGAGCTGAAGGCCGAACGCGAGCTGGGCATCGAGGACAAGAGCCAGATCCCGGCCTACGGCGTCGAGAAGTTCATGGAGTACTGTCGCTCCACCGTGTTCCGATTCAAGGGCGACTGGGAGCAGAGCATCCGCCGCATCGGGCGTTTCCTGGACCTCAGCGACCCCTACGCCACCCTGACCAACGACTACATCCAGAGCGATTGGTGGGTGATCCGCCAGATCTGGGACAAGGGCCTGCTGTACCGTGACTTCCGGATCATGCCCTACTGTGCGCGTTGCGGCACCACGCTCTCCAGTTTCGAGGTGGCCCAGGGCTACCAGGATGTGATGGACCTGACCCTGACCGCTCGTTTTCCCGTGGTCGGGCTTGAGCGAACCTATTTCCTGGCCTGGACGACCACGCCCTGGACGCTGATCGGCAACACGGCGCTGGCGCTCAATCCCGAGCTGGACTATGTGTTCGTCGAGGTCGACGGCGATACTCTGATCCTGGCCCGCGAGCTGGTGGAGAGTGTGCTCGACGGGCATGCCTTCCGTCTGGTGAAGACCGTCAAGGGACGCGAGCTGGACGGCATGGCCTACACGCCCCTCTGGGATTTCTTCGCGGGACCCGACACCGAGGGCCGTGTGCCCCATCACGCTCTGATGGGTGATTTCGTGACCGCCGAAGACGGCACCGGCATCGTGCATCTGGCGCTGTATGGTGAAGACGATTACCGGATGATCAAGCGGGACAATCTGCCCCGCATCCAGCATGTGGACGAAACCGGTCACTTCATCGAGGGCTGTGGTCCGTATACGGGACGCTATTTCAAGGCTGATGGCCTGGATCTTGAGATCCTCAAGGACCTGCAGTCCCGCGGTCTGCTGCAGCACAAGCACAAGCACACCCACAGTTATCCGCACTGCTACAAGTGCGAGAATCCGCTGATGTACTTCGCACGCACCAGCTGGTTCATCCGCACCTCCGCCGTTCGCGAGCAACTGCTGGCGGCCAACGCCGAAATCAACTGGTACCCCGGTTACATCAAGGACGGGCGCTTCGGCAACTGGCTTGAAAACAACATCGACTGGGGCGTGAGCCGGGACCGCTACTGGGGCAGCCCGATGCCCATCTGGAGCTGTGCCTGCGGCAAGCAACTCTGCGTGGCCAGCAAGGCCGAACTGCAGCAGTATGTGTCACAGCCGATGGATCAGGAGCTGGACCTGCACGCGCCCTGGATCGACTACGTTGAGGTGAGCTGCCCCGACTGCAGCGCACGCATGACGCGCGAACCCTATCTGCTGGATTGCTGGTTCAATGCGGGCCTGATGCCCTGGGGGCAATTCGGCTATCCGGCCAAACCCGGCAGCGAAGCCCTGTTCGAGAACCAGTACCCGGCGGACTTCATCTGCGAGGGACTGGATCAGACCCGCGGCTGGTTCTACACCTTGCTGGCGCTGTCCACGATTCTCACCGGCCGCAGCAGTTTTCGCAATGTGATCTGCACGGGTCTGATCGCGGACAAGGACGGTCGCAAGATGTCCAAGACCCTGGGCAACGTGGTGGACCCGGGCGAGCTCTTCGAGCGTTTCGGGGCCGACGCGGTGCGCTGGACATTCTACAACAGCCACCCCTGGGGTCAGAAGCGCTACAGCGATGACCTGGTGCGGGACGCGGTGCGCGACATCGTGATTCCCTACTGGAACATCTACAGCTTCTTCGTGACCTACGCCAACATCGAGGACTGGACCTTTGACGGCCAGCCCGGCCAGCTTTCCGAGCTGGATCGCTGGATCCGCAGCGCCAGCGTGCGTGTGATCGGACAGGTGGAGCAGGCCCTCGAGGGGTATGATGTCTACACGGCCAGCACGGCCCTGCTGGCCTACATCGAGGATCTCAGCAACTGGTACATCCGTCGCAGCCGTACCCGGTTCTGGAAGAGCGAGGATGGTGCCGACAAACAGGCCGCATTCAGTACTCTCTACCGCTGCATCCGGGACCTGACGCTGATCCTGGCACCGTTCCTGCCCTTCGTCACCGAGACCGTGTATCAGCGACTGATCCGGCGCGCCGAGCCCGGGCTTCCCGAATCCGTGCATCTCTGTCGTTGGCCGGACGTGTCACACGAACAGCGCGACGAGGTGCTTGAGAGCGAGATGAGTCTGGTCACTCACGCGGTCAATCTGGGCCGCAGCCTGCGCTCGCGACACAACATCAAGACCCGCCAGCCCCTGCGCAAGATGCTGCTGGTGGTGGGGCGCGAGAGCGATGATGCCTTCGTGCACCGCATGGAAGGCCTGATCCGCGAAGAGCTGAATGTGCGGCAGGTGGAAATCAGTCGCCGCGAGGAAGACCTGGTGCACCTGTCAGTCAAGGCCAACTATCGCGAGCTGGGGCGATTCTTCGCCAAGCGCATGCCCGAGGCGGCCGCGATCATCGCCGACTGGGGCATGAGTGAAATCGAAACCCTGGAGGCGGGCGGCACGATTGATGTGCTGGGCGTGGCGGTGGGTCTCGAGGGTATCGCGATCCAGCGCGAGGAGCGCGAGGGACTGATCGTGATCACCGAGCAGGGCTTCACCGTGGCACTGGACACGGAGCTGGACGAGGATCTGCTGCAGGAAGGTCTGGCGCGCGAATTGGTGAATCGGATCCAGACCCTGCGCAAGGAGAGCGAGCTGGATGTGACCGACCGGATTCGTCTGCAACTGGCGGGAAGTCCCGCGGTTCTGGCCGCCGCCGAGGCACATCGTGAGTACATCTGCCGGGAGACACTGGCAGTGTCCCTGGACATGGTTTCCGCAAACGGGGCATTGAAACCCGTCACATTGAACGAGGAAGAAGCGGCCATCGGACTGGAGCGATCGGCCGGGGAGGACTGATGGAACACAAGGCACTGGGAAAGAAGGAGCTGGAGCAGTGGCGCAAGATCCTGCAGCAGAAACTTCACGACGCCAAGGAAGAGCTGGAATACAGCCGCAAGGAACTGGAGAGTGGACTGTCCAGTTCGTCCGGTGAGAACAGCACGTACTCGCTGCACATGGCCGACCAGGGAACCGATGCCCAGGAACGCGAGAAGATGATGATGTTCGCCCATCGTCAGGGGAAGTTCATCAAGACCATCGAGGCGGCTCTCGAGCGTGTCGAGAACGGCACCTACGGGCTCTGCATGATCTGTGGTGCGCCAATTGGCGAGGGGCGACTCAAGGTTGTGCCCACCGCCAAGACCTGCATCGATCACAAGGAATAGCATCATCACCGGCGTCAAGGCATCCGTCATCATCGCAGGCTGCGTGATCGTGGACCAGCTGACCAAGCTGGCCACACGAAACGGCATGGCCCTGGGTGAGTCCCGCCCCCTTCTGGGCAATCTTGTCCGGCTGACCCATGTTGAGAACCGTGCGGCCGTGATGGGCATGGATGTGTTGCCCATGAGCGTGCTCACCGTGTTCTCGATCGTGGCGGTGATCGCCCTGGCTTTCTGGCTGCGCATTCTCATGCGTGATACGGTGCAACCCGCCTCGCGGCGGCTGGCCGCGATCCTGCCCTGGGTGATCGGCGGCGCAGTGGGCAATCTGATCGACCGCGCGCTCTTCGGCGGGGTCACGGACATGGTGGATGTGGACATTCCCGACCTGAATCTGCCGGCCATCTCCTTCGGCCCCATCGACTGGGCCGGTCTGCAGCTCGAGCGCTGGTGGGTCTTCAACGTGGCCGACAGTTTCATTTTCGTGGGCATGCTGCTGATCATCGCCCTCTCACTCACGGGACACCTGGACGATCAGCCAGTGCCCGCAGGAACCCCGGATGAGTCCCCGCAAGCGTAGCTCCCTGGTGGAGTTCATCTCCGAGCTGGATGAGGACAGCGACGCGGAACCCGGCATCACGGGTGATGAGGATGAGGTCGAGCTGCAGGATCTGGACATCTTGATCGGCCAGAACCAGAGTCCCGAGCGCATCGATCGATTTCTGTCCCGTCAGATCCGCTTTGTCTCACGCTCGCGCGTGCAGCAACTGATCGAAGTCGGGTCGGTGCTCGTGGATGGCGAGGCGGTTCCCAAGCCGTCGATCAAGGTGCTTCCCGGACAGCGGGTCCAGCTGCAGGTGCCCCGCAAACCACGTCCGGTGGTACGCGCCGAACGAATTCCCCTGAACATCATTCACGAGGATGAGCACCTGCTGGTGATTGACAAGAGCGCCGAGATGGTGGTGCATCCCAGTCGCGGGTGTTACAGCGGCACGTTGGTGAATGCACTGATGGGCTACATCGCCGGGCTGCCCCAGGAAGCCGATGAGGAGTTCCGGCCCGGCATCGTGCACCGCCTGGATCGCGGAACCACCGGCCTGATGGTGGTGGGCAAATCCACACCGGCGATTCAGGCGCTGTCGCGCATGTTTCACGATCGCACCATCCACCGGCTCTACCGCGCCATCGTCTGGACCAGTCCCCGGGCGCTGAGCGGCCAGGTGGACGCGGAAATCGGGCGCGACCTGCGTGATCGCCTGCGGATGGCGATCGTGCACCAGGGCCGGGGCCGCAGCGCTCGTACCTATTACCGTACGGCCGCCCGCTATGAATTCCTCTCGTTGCTGGAACTCAAGCTGGAAACGGGCCGCACCCACCAGATCCGGGTTCACATGGAACATCTGGGGCATCCGGTTTTCGGCGATGCGGTATACGGCGGGCGCAACGAGAAGCGTGCCGGGTTCACGGGCGACCGAGTGCAGCGGGCACGTCGTTATCTGGCCATCCTGGATCGCCAGGCACTGCACAGCTGGAGAATGGGTTTCATTCACCCCATCACGGGCCAGCGGATGGAATTCGAGGCGGAACTGCCCGCGGACATGCGGGCGATCATCGCGGGAGAGCAGGCTCTGGGCGGTCGCGCCCCCCTGCCCCTGACCGAGTCGGTCTTCGACTGGTTGCCCCCCGTGGCGCCTGCGTCGGAGAGTCGACACTCACACTGATGCTGGGGCCACACGCCCGCAGCCAACCACGACAGGACACACAATGGATACACCCAACGAACGCAACCTGGCCTTGTTCATCGACTTCGACAACATCGCCATCGGCCTGAGAGAATCCCGCAAGAACGGATTCGAGATCCGCCTGGTGCTCGACCGTTTGCTGGAAAAGGGCCGGATCATCGCCAAGAAGGCCTACGCCGACTGGAAGTATTACGACCGCTACAAGGCGGCCCTGCACTCGCACAACATCGAACTGATCGACATTCCCAAGCGCAGCGTCACGGGCAAGAACAGCGCCGACATCCGTCTGGTGGTGGACGCTCTGGATCTGTGCCACACCAACCCTCACATCAACACCTTCGCCATCATTTCGGGTGACAGCGATTTCAGCCCTCTCGTCAGCAAACTGCGCGAGAACAACAAGCTGGTCGTGGGCATTGGCATGAAGGACAGCACCTCGATGCTGCTGGTGGAAAACTGCGACGAGTTTCTGTATTACGAAGACCTGAGCGAGCCGGAGAAGGAGCCGGAACGCCAGGCGGGCGCGCCCAAGGTCCCCAAGGAAAAGGCCGCGGCCTTCCGTGCCGTGGTTCAGGCCGTGAACGCGCTGATCCGCGAGGGTCACGAGATTCTTTACGCCTCACTGGTGAAGGACACGATCAAGCGCAAGAATCCTTCCTTCAACGAATCCAGCTGGAACTACGCCAATTTCGGCGAGCTGCTGGAAGACGCGATGAAGTTCGACGTGCTCGAGGCCAACCGCGACCGCGCGCGGGGCGGCACCTGGGTCATCACCAAGCTCAAGGGCCTGTGATCCAGCTCCCCGGAAATGACGCCTCCCCCCGCCGGCCTGGCCTGCGGGGGGAGGCGTGTCTCCGGGGGGTCGGTGTGGATCATCGTGTGGGTCGACGGAACCGTCTTCATGACGGTCCCATCGACCCTTGCCGCGTCCCTTGGATCGACGATCGCTTCGACCGTCACCTCGCCCACGACCTTGTCCTCTACCTCGACCGCCACCGTGACGGTCATCGAACGGGTCATGAATCACAAGGCATTGATCATGAAGGACTTGTATTCACCGGTGCAGGTTTTGGACTGCGACGTTTTTTCCCCATGTTCCTCGTCACCCATTGATGGAGATCTGCCCTCCCGGGCGCATCTGCCAGGAACGGGTCCCCCCCTCGCCAGCTGGTACTCAAAGGCCAGACGCATGGCGCACACAGCACGAAAGGCAAGACACCAATGACCGTACGTGAACAGCTCGCTGACATCCGTCGACTGGCCGGACCCCATGGCACCGTGGGTCTGTCCGATGCCGTCCTTGACCCCTTCCTGGCCTCCGACAAGGACCTTGGAATCGCCATCGCCCGGGCGCATGCCGAAGTGCTGGCCATGAGCGCCCAAAGATCTGCCGGCTTGTCCGAAGATTCCCTGTGTGCGCAGCTCCAGGCCGACTACCTGAACTTCTACGGAGATGCGGCCCGCAGCCCCTACGTCCCCGCGGGTGCGTGTGGCCCCTGGATCGTCAGCCAGCATGGCGCCGTGTTGCATGATTCCGGTGGCTACGGCATGCTGGGCCTGGGACACGCGCCGGAATCCGTGCTGGCCGCTCT
The DNA here is from genome assembly GCA_020634015.1 of Candidatus Delongbacteria bacterium. Classification (NCBI taxonomy): domain Bacteria; phylum Candidatus Delongiibacteriota; species Candidatus Delongbacteria bacterium. Next base: position 308,393 of record JACKCN010000005.1, read on the forward strand.
GGCCAGACCCTGGGTCATGGCCAACGTGATGACTCCCAGCCACAGCCAGGCCCGCTTCTCCGCTCTGCTGAAAGCGGAAATCGGACACACGGGCCCGGGTTGTCCCTACAGCCGTTTCATCTGCCTGAACAGCGGTTCCGAGTCGGTGACCATGTCGGCACGCATCACGGACCTGCACGCCTTCCGCCAGACCCAGTCGGGCGCACCGCACGCGGGACACATCATCCGCTACCTCAGTCTGGCAGGCGGCTTCCATGGCCGCACCGATCCAGCGGCGCGCATCTCCGGATCCACACTGGGCACCTACAAGCGCACGCTGGCCTCGTTCCGTGACCGCGACCAGCTGACTCTGGTGGAGCCGAACAATCTGGCCCAGCTTGAGGAAGTCTTCGCCCGCGCCGCGGCCGATGGCGTGTTCTACGAGGGCTTCTTCATCGAGCCGGTGATGGGCGAGGGCGAGCCCGGACTGGCGCTCACCCCTGAATTCTACGGCCTGGCCAGGCGCCTGACCCGCGAGCACGGCGCCTTGCTGATGTGTGACTCGATCCAGGCCGGCTTCCGTGCCACGGGCCACCTGAGCATCGTGGACTATCCCGGATTCGCCAGGCACGAAGCCCCCGATCTGGAAACCTTTTCCAAGGCACTGAACGCAGGGCAGTACCCACTGTCCGTGCTGGCGCTCAATGCGCGGGCGGCCGAGCTGTATGTGACCGGCGTCTACGGCAACACCATGACCACCTGTCCCCGCGGGCTGGAAGTCGGCTGCGCCGTGCTGGAATCGATGACCGACGAGCTGCGCAGCAACATCGTCGCGCGCGGTACGCAGTTGAAGCAAGGCCTCGAGCAGCTGGCCAGCGAATTCGGCTCCGCCGTGAAGGGCGTGCTGGGCACCGGCCTGATGGTCAACATCGAACTGGACCCGGCGCGGCTTCCCGTCAACGGTGCCGGTGGTGTGGAAGAAGATCTGCGCCGCCACGGGATTCACATGATCCACGGCGGCCACAACGGCCTGCGCTTCACGCCCCATTTCGCGATCACGTCCGAGCAGATCACCCTGATCGTCCAGGGCGTGCGCGAGATCCTCAGGAAGCGTCTTGCCGGGTAATTGGTGTGACGCCTTGAACTCCGAATGGGCACCCCCGGGTGCCCATTCTCGTGTTCGGTGACGGCGACCGCTGCAAGGGCCGTCGCACCCCTGACCTCCGGGACCCTGATCCGGATCACTCCCTTGTCCTTCACGTCGACCGCCATTCCGCCCACCACCGCGGCAGCCCTCTCGTCCGACACCGCGAACAACCCCGCAGAACCATCAAGTTCCCATGACAGCACAACGCAGAAACGGCCAGCCGGATGGTTCCGACTGGCCGTGATGTGCGTGACCACGCATTGACTAGAGCTGGAATACGGTCTCGATCAGGAAGGTCTTGACGGTCTCGTCGTCGCCCTTGATCCGTCCATCGCCGTTGATGTCGACATAGCTGGTGCGCCAGTGCATCACAAGGTTCACGCCTGGCGCCATTTCGTACCCCAGGCGGATGCCGTGGAGGGCGGAGGGAGTCTTGAGGTCGAAGAGGCGCTTGACCCGGGTCTGCTGGTAGTAGGCGCTCAGCTCGCTCAGCTTGGGCACCTTGGCCATGTTGAGGGCCGCGGCGGCGCGCAGGCTGTTCTGGTCGTCCACGCTGGTGTCGGTCTTGGGTTTCATGCTGGTGTAGGCGGCGAACACGGTGGCCAGATTGAAGACGTTGGCACGCGCGTCGGCGTAGTAGCCACTCATCGCCACGGCCGTGCGCAGGGCTTCGCGCTTGGTGAGCACGCTGTCACCGTCGAAGACCGTGCGCTCCAGGTCGTAGCTGCGGTCGAAGAATTCGCCAATGAACTGGTCGCCATAGTCACGGTACTCCAGGCCGGCGCTCAGCCAGTGCAGCGGCTGCCAGCGGACGCCCGGGGCCACGCCGTTGCCGAAGTCGATGAACTTGGCCCACTGGATGTATACATCCAGATTGGGCAGCAGCTCGTATCCCAGGTCGGCGCCGATGCCGGTCACGGTTTCCTCGGCACTGGAATAGTCTGCCAGCGGGCCCAGCACCCAGTCGTCACCCGGGTAATCGGCCAGGCCGTTGACCAGGTCAGGGTTCAGGTCGTGAAGGGTGCGCCAGCCCGCCTGCTGGCTGGCGTCGTTGAAGTCACTGTAGCGATCCAGAGCGTCGGGCACATTGTCTCCGTCGGCGTCACGCAGACCCGCGTAGAGATTGCCGTCCATGGCCAGAGTCGCGCCCGCGCGCAACTTGCCGAACACGGGATGACTGGCGCGCAGGGCGAAGAGGCCGGGGCCGTTGAGCTCGCGGATGTTGGCCAGCAGGCCTTCGATCTGGAGTTTGCCCGGTGAGACATCGAACTCGATGCCCGTCCGCCGCACGCTGGGATACTCGACCGCGTTGCTGTAAGCCTTCACCAGAATGCCGTATCCCATGGTCACGTCATCCAGACTGCCGCCCTTGACATACAGTGGATCACCCTTGTGGCCCCAGCGCACGTAGTAGATCTTGTCCAGCAGGTCGGCGGGTTCGTCCCAATCTTCCTTGCGGATGCTGCCTTCGGCGTCGAAGTAGAGGGTCAGATCCAGCGCGACACCGATTTTCCCGATCGAGAATTCGGGGCGCACACTGATCTGCTGCCAGATCTGCCCGTCAATGGACACGGCTCCCAATCCCACCTGAGTGTTGAGGCGTGTGCCGGTGACTTCGGCGGTCAGATCGTCCGTGGACTGGGCGCAGGCCGCAGCGGCGAGGCAGAGTGCCAGACCGGCCTGGATGAACGGGTGGACCATGATGTTTCCTGTCGTTGCTGGAGGGTCAATTTCAGGCACCGGCGGGGGTGCCGACCGCCGAAAGTAGGAAAAAAGGGGCCGCGGGCAGGCAATGGGTCCGGCGCAGTGGTGATCGGTCCGCCATCGATCCAAGGCAGATGTCACCGAGAGAGTTCGAGCCGGCATGACGCCGGCCCGAACGATTGCGACCAATGCGCAAAACCGAAGCGCACCAAGGGGGGAGGGCGCTTCAGCGGAAAACGCTCAGAAGTTGATATTCCAGAGGCGGGAAAGGATGCGTTCCGACACCATTTCGGCCATTTCCTTCTGGAAGTAGCGCCCATCGTCCACCCGGTCGAAGATTTCCACCAGACGGCAGTCCTTCTCGGAATCCTTCAAGGGGATCTGCCGGCAGCGCGGATTCATGGGCAGGCTCACCAGATGGCGCAAGTCATCGCGCTCTTCGTGAACGGCGTCCAGGCGCAGCTCCAGGTCGCGCTTGTGCATCTTGAATTTGCGTAGGGTGTCGACGACCTGATTGGAAGAGACAGCGGACATTTTTTCCTCCTTCTGTTTGCCTTGCATCATGTAGTGCAAAGTGGAGGCCAAAGAGCCTTGGAGTTCCTGAGTTCAGAAGTTTCGCTGAGCAGCCCGTTGAAAATGCACGGTTTGCTCATTTTGTCAAACCGGCCTGGTGCCAAGGAATGACAGGTCAGCTCGGAATCGCCCAAGTGGGGTGTTACCTTCGCGTAACAGCTTTGCGGTGAAAACGCTTGTAACCAATTGAAAATCAGTTGGATGCAAAATTTTCCCCATGGATTGGCCCCGTGAACCAGCCGATAGCCGTCCCTGGATAGGTCATTCCACCCTGCAGGACGTCCAATGAGCGCCGAATTCGTTGACTATTATCAGCTGCTAGGTCTGGAACCTTTGGCGACCATCGCCGAAATCAAGGCTTCGTGGCGCCGACTCGCCAAAAAGCACCATCCCGACCGCAATCAGGGGGATGAATTTGCCGCAAGGCGCTTCGCTGCTCTCAATGAAGCCTACCAAGTGCTCTCCGATCCGGACCGCCGTTCAGCCTACGATCGACGCTACCGGCTGCAGCGTCGGGGGGCGACCTGGAAAACCCCCGGCAGCGGAGTCCCGCCCGAGGGGGCGTCCCCACCTCCTCCTCAACCCGAAACCCGACCTCTGCGCGGGCGTGACCTGGTGCGGCGTCTGCCGCTCACGCTCAAGCAACTCCGTGCCGGCGGGCAGATCACTCTCAACCTGGAGCATCTGGGCAAGCGGCTGAACATCAAGCTGCCCGAGCAGGTCTGGCCGGGGCTTGAACTGACCTTTCCCGGCCAGGGCTACCCGGGCAGGCATGGCGGTGCCAGCGGTCGGCTGACCGTGGTTCTGGAAGCGGAACTGCCCAACGGATGCTGGCTGGAGCAGGGAGACCTGCATCTGATCTGTCCCTGGAACACGCTCAGTGCGGGATTGGGCGGGCCCCTGTCCTTCCTGCATCCCGACGGGCGCAGACTGCAGATCCAGGTGCCGGCGGGCAGTCAGGATGGCCGGACGATCAGGCTGAAGGGCATGGGAATCCGCCACGAACGCGGCGAAGGCGACCTGGTCTGCCACCTGCAATTGACCGTGCCGGCGATTCTGGACAGTGCATCCCGCAAGCTGGCCGACAAGTTGCTCAGGAGTCTGGGACTGGAGTGAGAGGAACCGAATCGGGGATCGCCGGTTCACTGCGAGGCATCAGGAAGTCTGCAGCATGTGTCCTGGAACGGGTTTCACCCCTCGGACCCAACCGACTCGGACCCTTCGAAAATGCGCATCGAGAGTGGATACTCTCGCACGATCCGGAGGTAGTGGTGGTGATAGACGGGCCAGAGCAGGTTGTACAGCAGCAGCTCGCTGAGGACACCCAGCCGATGGCTGCCGGTGTGCAGTTCGGTCCATTCGTGCGCCATCAGTCCGGGCAGCATCCATCCCGGAAACACATCCGCAATGTAGATGCAGGTCTCGCCCGTCGGTCGGCCCGCCTCATCCAGCAGAGGCTCGCCATAACAATGGAAGCGATAAGGATTCCAGGCGAAGATGCGCACCTTCAAGACGTACTCCGGAGCATGACCCAGGGACTGGAGCGGCTGTCGCGCCGGAAGTCATTCCGGCTCACCGCCACACAGACTATCGCCGACAGACAGGGGAATCTTCAGCATGGCCACTGACCCGCTGAACATCCTTGTGGTGGATGACGAAGCCGACATCCGCGAGATCCTGCTGGACCTGATCCAGAGCTGGGGCCATCGCTGCCGGATCGCAGCGGACGGCGTGGAAGCGCTGAGCCTGCTTGAAGACGACCCGGCGGATGTGGTGCTGTCCGACATCCAGATGCCGCGCATGGACGGCATGAGCCTGCTGCGCGAGCTGGTGCGCAGCCATCCGGCCATGCGCGTGATGCTGTTCACCGGGTACGGCACCATCGAGAGCGCCATCGAAGCGATCCGTCTGGGGGCGCACGGCTACATCCAGAAACCCATCGATTACCGCCAACTGCAGAAGGAACTGGAGTCCCTCTCCGAGGAACGCCAGCTCACTCGCCATGGCGGCGAACTGTTGCGCCAGATGCTCAATCATTCGCGTCGGGTGGAACCTGCCTCCCGCAACGCGCGCATGCAGTCGATCTATCAGCTCACGATCCGACGCATTGCCGATTCGGGCGCTTCGGTGCTGATCACGGGTGAAACCGGCACCGGCAAGGAATTGCTGGCCGAACTGATCCATCATTTCAGTTCCAGACGGCACGCGCCGCTGGTGAAGGTCAATCTGGCCGCGCTGCCCGACTCGCTGATCGAAAGTGAACTGTTCGGCCATGTGCCGGGCGCGTTCACGGGGGCTACCCATGAGCGACACGGCCGCTTCGCCGATGCCAACGGGGGCACGATCCTGCTGGACGAGATCGGGGAGATGCGACTGGGCCTGCAATCCAAGCTATTGCGCGTGCTGCAGGAGCGGGAATTCGAAGCCCTGGGCTCCAACCGGGTGCAGAAGGTGGATTTTCGCCTGATCAGCTCCACCAACCGTGATCTGCGGCAGGAAGTGGCCGCGGGGCGGTTCCGCACGGACCTGTTCTTCAGATTGAACGTGATCGAGATTCACCTTCCGCCTCTGAGGGAGCGTCTTGAGGATCTGGAAGAGCTGGTGGACGGGCTGATCGACCGCATCTCGACTCGCCGGAACTGCGCACCCGCGCGAACCACCACTGCGTTTCTTGCACGTCTCAAGGAACACGACTGGCCGGGAAACATCCGCGAGCTGGAAAACCTGATCGAGCGCCTGCTGGTCTCCGGAGCGGGGCCGGAGCTCACCCCCGATTCCCTGCCCGCTGGCTTTGGAGATTCTCCCCTGAATCCTCCTCAGTCCCTTGGTGTGCGGCTGCGGACTCTCACTCTCAACGAAGCTCGCGATCTGGTCGAGCGGGAGCTGCTGGCGCTGGCGATCCGCGAGGAGGCCGGAAACGTCTCGTCCTGTGCCCGTCGGCTGGACATCGCCCGCAAGAACCTGCTGCAGAAGTTCCGCAAGCACGGCATCGATCCTGCATTGTTCCGTCAATAGAATGCCCGCCGCAGTCTGACCGCCACCACGCCCTGCCGCGACCCGGCGCTCATTTTCCTTGCATTCGGTCAATTGGGTCAGGCTTCATTCCTCCCCGCCATCCTCCGATACCCACAGCGACACCTGCGTCCTTCACCGTGAAGCGGCGTGCCGGCTCGATCGCACCAACTGTGGTCGTGGAAATCTGGACAGGAAACTTACTGACCATGCGAACTGAAAAAGTCCTGATCGTCACGCAGAACAAGAACCTGGCCAATCAGGCAAGAATGCTGCTGCGCGAATCAGGCATCACATTCGTCACCGTCATCGATACTCCAGCCCGCGCGCTCTCGGCACTCTGGGGTGATACACCGGACATCTGTCTGCTGGATCTGGGAAACCAGAAGGACGGGATGCTTGATATCCTGCCTGTGATCCTTGGCAGCGGAAAACCCCTGGCAACACTTGGGGCAATCTGCTACAGCGCCCACAGAGAGCGGGAAGAGCATGAATGGCGTGAGGAATGTGCCCTTGTCAAGGGACTTGGTGTGACGCATTGCCTGCCCGCGGATACACCGCCGTCCGAGCTTCAGAAGCTGCTCAAGCAATTGCTGGGAGCCGGTGAGGGCGTCAAGGTCCCCGACAGCAGCAAGAAGCTGCGCATGCTGCTGTTCCTGAATGATCGCACCCGCAGCCACACCTTTCATGAGCAACTGCAGGGTCATCCGGTGGACGTGGATGACGCCATCGAGGTGGACGCGCTCTGCCGAGCCTTTCTGGACAACACGCCGGATCTGGTCCTGATTGACCCGCGAGGCCTGGGTGCCAATCTGACCACCATCGGCAACGTAGCGCGCCACTTCTCAAAGACCCGCATCTACTTCATCGTGCCTCCGGAAGCGAGCATCGCCTGGACGGCACGCGCCCAGGATTTCGTGACACGCGTGATCGAGTATCCTGAGGACAAGGCGGGATTTCGCAAGATCACGGCCCTGCTTCTGGATGTTGCTCAGGAAGCCGCGCCGGAACCTCCGACCGAGCCGGTGGAAGTACCCCCCGAGCCACCACGTCCCAAGAGGATTCTGGTGGTCGATGATGACAATGCCGTGCGCAGCATGATGATCGAGTTTCTCAAGCATTTCGGCTATGAGACCATGGAAGCGGAAGATGGCCGTGACGCTCTGGATCAGATCCGGAATGAACGGCCGGATCTGCTGATCTCGGACATCTACATGCCCCGCATGAACGGCTTCCAGCTGTTCATGGAAGTGCGCAACAACTGGCCGGATCTGCCCGTGATTCTGATCACTGGCTATAATTCGGCGGCCAAGGACATGGCCTCGTACTCGATTCACGATGCCGAGTTTCTGGAGAAGCCCTTCGAACTGGCGACCGTGGAAGCGATGGTTCGTGCCAAGCTGAACCGTGTCGCGAGCTGAGAGAAACAAAAATGATGTCAGATGAACGTGAACGCCCTACTGAAGCCAATGACGCGCAACAGGAAGTGCTGGAAGTGGAGTCGGCTACCCCAGCCGAGGCGGTCCCTCAGCGAATCCTGATCGTGGACGATGACAGCGCCGTGCGCCAGATGCTGGCCGACGTGCTGAAGCAATTCGGCTTTCAGACCAGTCAGGCCGAGGACGGGCTGGCCGCACTGGACTCCATCCGCACCGATCAGCCCGCCCTGATGATCACGGATGTGCTGATGCCGCGCATGAATGGGTTCCAGCTGCTGATGCAGGTGAAGAACCAGTGGCCGGACATGCCGGTTCTGGTCATGTCCGGGCATGGGGCGGATACGATTCCCGGCGGGTCCCGCTTTCTGAAGGCCTCGGACTTTCTGGAAAAGCCATTCGACCTGAGCTCGGTCATGAGCCATGTGATGGCAAAACTGGCCAGCTAACCTGGGGGGACCTCCGTGATGCTTGCACGGGATGAGCTGTTCGCACGCCTCCGGACGGTGGACAACCTGCCGACCATTTCCCAGGTCCTCTCGGAACTGATGTCGCGCCTGGGTTCTGTGGATCACAACGCGACGGATCTTGCCGACATCATCGTGCGGGATCCCAGCCTGGCGGCCCGTTTCCTGCGCCTGGCGAACTCTGCCTATTACGGACTTCCCTGCCAGGTGCGGGATGTCACCCATGCCCTTGTGCTGCTTGGCGAACAGGAAGTCTACAAGATGGTGGCCACCGTGTCCGTCTTCAGTTCCCTGGCCAGCAGCGGGTCCAACATGACCCACCGTCGCGAGCAGTTCTGGATGCACTCGGTGTCCTGTGCCGTGCTGGCCAATCTGCTGGACAAGGTGCTCAACCTGAACAACGAAGGCGCGGCCTATACTGCGGGGCTGTTGCACGACATCGGCAAGGTCGTGCTGGACCAGGTCTTCCCCCGTGAGTACGCCGCCTGCCTGCAACTTGCAGAAAGTCGAGGCTGTTCGGCCTGGGAAGTGGAAGAGGAACTTCTGGGAGCCGATCATTGCGAAGTGGGTGCCTGGTTGGCCGAGCGCTGGAACCTGCCTCCGGAGATCTGTGAAACGATCCGGTCGCATCACCGCTTCAACGAGGCGCTCATCCACCGCGAGCTGGTGGGTGTGGTGGCCTTCGCCGACGTGCTGAGCCATCAGGAGGTGGATCCCGAACTGCAGGCCGAAAAGCAGTTCTGGAGTGAGGAAACGATCAGTTGGAAAGACATGCAGGCACTCACGGGGCGCGAACTGGATCCGCTCAAGATCCTCGAGAGTGCGGCCAAGGCGGGTGACGAGATCAGGGACATGCTGGCCGTACTTGGCCACTAGCGCGCAACACTCCGGTTGGAGGAATCATGTACGTGTTCGATCGCAAGCGCATCGAGGAACTGGGCGAAAGCCAATCCGAACTCAAGCAGGGCTTCCAGGAACTGCTGAATGGTCGTACGACACCCGGGGGGCCGACGAACGAGTTCATCCCACCCGCGGATGTGGTGGTGAGCGAGAAGCATTTCTCGATCATCATGGAACTGGCCGGGATCCGCCGCAGCGACATCAAGCTGGGTCTGTCCGCCGACGAACTGTGGATCACAGGAACCAGGCGCTGCCCAGTGAACTCCGAGATCGAGCGCTATGTCAACATGGAACTGAGCTACGGCGCATTCGAGCGTCGGATCCGACTTCCGGGAGGCATCGATACCGATGACATTGATGCCAACTACAGCGAGGGTTTCCTTGTGATCCACATCGCTCGCACTGCGGGAATCCCCGTGCCGCTGAATCTGGGAAAGGAAGAGGCATGAGCCAGGAGTTGAACGAGATCGTTGAAGATGTTCCCGGACCGCTGCCTTCCGATCTGCCGCTGCTGGCCGTGACCGATGCGGTGATCTTTCCCGGGGTGATCTTTCCTTATGTGATCAATGATGCCCGCCAGATCAAGATGGTGCACAATGTGCTGGGCGGAAACCGGATGATGGCCGTGTTCCTCAAGAAGGAGGACGGCGAGGACGGCAATCGACTCTTCCCCACCGGCACCGCCGTGCAGGTGCTGAAGATGTTCTCGGTACCCGATGGCAGCATGGGACTGTTGCTGCAGGGCATTCGCCGTGTCGTGTTCAAGGGCATTGCCGGACGCAGTCCCTGGGTGCGCGTGCGCCTGGAGGCGGTGGAAGAGGACAAGCGGCAGTCCCTGCGCACCGAGAGCTATCGCAAGGAATTGCTGCGCAGTTTTGACGACTACTCCAGCCAGAATTCCTGGATCTCCGATGATCTGAAACAGTCGATCCACAGCGTGACCGACCCCGGTCAGCTGGGCGATCTGGTGTGCGCCAATCTCAATTTCAGCGTCGAAGACCGCCAGAAGGTGCTGGAGGAGACCAGCAACTCCGCGCGTCTCAAGACGGTACTGGAATTGATTCACAAGGAGCTCAAGCTTACCGAGCTCTCGCGCAAGATCCAGGACGAGATGAATCGCAACATGGAGGAGAGCCAGAAGGAGCACTACCTCCGTGAGCAGATGAAAGTCATTCGCAAGGAACTGGGCGACGATGATGATGCGGCCGTGGAACTGGAAGAGCTGCGTCAGTTGATCGCCAAGGGGCACCTGCCCGAGCACGTGTTCCAGGCGGCCGAGCGTGAATTGAAGCGACTGGGCCGGATGAGCCCCAGCTCCAGCGAGTTCACCGTGTCACGCACGTATCTGGACTGGCTCTGCAACATGCCCTGGGGGGCGTCGCAGAAGGAAAACACCGATCTCAAACGCGCCGCGCGCGTGCTGGACAGTGATCATTACGGTCTGGAGAAGGTGAAGGAGCGCATCCTCGAATTCCTGGCGGTGCGCAAGCTCACCGAGAGCAGCCACGGCCCGATTCTGTGTTTCGCGGGCCCTCCCGGAGTGGGCAAGACCAGCCTGGGCCAGTCGATCGCTCGCGCCCTTGGACGCAAGTTCATTCGCATCGCCCTGGGTGGAGTGCACGACGAGAGCGAGATTCGCGGACACCGGCGCACCTATGTGGGCTCGCTGCCGGGACGCATCGTGCAGAAACTGCGCGAAGTGGGCACGATGAATCCCGTGTTCATGCTGGACGAGATCGACAAGATGTCCTCGGACGTCAAGGGTGACCCGGCCTCGGCCATGCTGGAAGTGCTGGATCCCGCCCAGAATGACAAGTTCCAGGACCATTACCTGAACCTGACCATCGACCTGTCGCAGGTGATGTTCATTGCCACGGCCAACGAACTGGACCGTGTACCCGGGCCGCTGCGCGACCGCATGGAGGTGATCCATCTGCCCGGCTACCTGATGAATGAGAAGCTGGAGATCGCGCGCCAGTATCTGGTGCCCCGGCAGATCACGGGCTGCGGGATCAATCGCAAGCACGCCAACTTCCAGCTGGATGGCCTGCGCACGATCGTGGAAGAGTACACGCGCGAGGCCGGTGTGCGCAAGCTTGAACAGCGGATCGGATCGGTCTGCCGCAAGATCGCGCGCAAGGTGGCCGAAGGCGAGGACGTGAAAGCCCGGATCAATTCGGCCAAGGCCCGCGAAATCCTCGGGCCCGACCGGGTGATCCCCGAAGTGGCCAACCGGATCCCCGAAGTGGGTGTGTCCACAGGTCTGGCCTGGTCGCCGGTTGGCGGCGCGATTCTGTTCATCGAGAGCACGCTGATGCCCGGAAAGGGTGTGCTGAAACTGACCGGAAGCCTGGGTGAAGTGATGCGCGAGAGCGCCGAGCTGGCCCTGTCGTACATCCGTGCCAACGCGGCGGATCTTGGCATCGCCTCCAGTCTCTTCACCGAGAAGGATGTGCACATCCACTTCCCCGAGGGTGCCACGCCCAAGGATGGACCCAGCGCCGGGATCACGATCGTCACCAGCCTGGTTTCGCTGATGACCGGCTGCCCCGTCCGGCACGACCTTGCGATGACCGGCGAAGTCAGCCTGCGAGGGCGTGTGCTGGCCATCGGAGGCCTGCGCGAAAAGGTGATGGCCGCTCACCGTGCGGGAGTCAAGACCATTCTGGCCCCCCGCGACAATGGCAAGGATCTGGCCGAGATTCCCGCCGAAGTGCGCGAGAATCTGGACATCATTCTGGTGGATCACATCGACGAGGTTCTGGCAATGGCCCTGGCAGGCAACCCGGAACAGGTCCACGCGGCACTCGTGAACTGACTCCTTTCTTGCATCACACGTTCGAACCGGGGAGCCATGATGGTTCCCCGGTTTGCTCTCATGGGGTGACGGTCAAGATCTCCCACGCCACGACGGTTCCAACGACCGACACCTCTTCCCACGCCACGACGGTTCCATCGACCGTCACCTCGTCCACCGCCTCGTCCACCACCTCGTCCGCTACCTCGTCCACCACCTCGTCCGCTACCTCGTCCACCACCGCGTCCACCACTTCGTCCGCTACCTCGTCCACCACCTCGTCCGCTACCTCGTCGGACACCTGCTGGATTCAAAGCTGAATCGCCAGAAATGGCGTGGAAAATCGGGTGCAGAATGCCCGGTTTTCGGTCGGGGTTGCAGCTTGGTTGGGAATGGTCACGACGCCGGGGCTCAGGCGTCCAGGATGCGGCGCAGGTTCTGGGAGAAGGCGCTGATCGAGAAGGGCTTCTGCAGGAATCCATGGATCGCGGGCATGTTCAGCAGAGCGCTGCTGTCCTGGTCGCTGTAACCGGAGCAGACCAGAATCCGCACGGAAGGTTTGAGTGCGACCAGGCGTTCGTGGACTTCCAGTCCACTCATTTCCGGCATCATCATGTCCAGAATGACCAGGTCCACCTCGTCGCGGTGTGTGGAGAAGTACTCCAGGGCATCGTGACCCGTACTGCAGGCCACGGCCTTGTAACCCAGATTCTCGAGGATCCGGAGAATCATGTCGCGGATCACATCCTCGTCATCCACCACCAGAATGTGCTCGGTGCCCGGGAGAAGGCCGCCGTGGATCTCGCGGTCGGATTGAGCCGATTCCGACGGATTCTCACACACGGGAAGCAGGATCCTGAAGCGCGTGCCCACATTGGGGCGGCTGGCGAGTTCGACCCGGCCACCGTGCGCACGCACGATGCCATCGACCATGGCGAGCCCCAGTCCCGTACCCTTGCCGTCGGACTTGGTGGTGAAGAAAGGGTCAAAGATCTTGACCTGCAGGTCGGTCGGGATTCCGCAACCCGTATCACGAACTTCCAGTTCCACGAAGTGCTTGCCCGGTTTGTCATCGGCAGCGGCGTCCGGGTCCAGCCGTCGAACCCGTGTGGAAATGTGGATCTGGCCCTCTTCCGCGATCGCATCCGCCGAGTTCAGCACCAGATTCAGCAGTACCTGCTCGAGCTGTTCGCTGTCGGCCATCACCATGGGCAGGTCGGAAGCCAGTTCGGTGTGCAGGTGGATTCGCTTGGGAACGCCTCGTCCCAGCAGCTGGAGCGTATCTTCCACAAGTGTGTTCAGATTCATCCTGCGCCGTTGTTCGGTGCCCTCGCGGGACATGCCCAGCAACTGGCGGGTCAGATTGTCGGCCTTGCCCGTGGCGCGTTCGATGGTATCACCGATGCGCTGCAGCTCAGGGTCCTCGGCAAAACGCTGCTTGATGAACTGGGCATTGCCCAGAATGCTGGCCAGGATGTTCTTGAAGTCGTGAGCGAAACCACCCGCCAGGCTGCCGATCGATTCCAGCTTCTGGGCGCGCACCAGTTGGCGCTGCAGCTCGAAACGGCGTGTGATGTCCTGGAACAGGAAGACCACTTCGGTCAGGTTTCCGATCTGGTTGTGGATCGGGAACACGGTGAATGCAAGATGCAGCTCGCGGCTGGGGCCCTTGTCAAGGCGGATCTCGACGCTTTGCGCGTCCACCGTGTGGGTCTGTCCACCCAGCGCGGCCGTCCAGTGTTCCACCAGTCCGGGGATCAGCGAACACAGCCGGTCGGCCGGGGACATGCCGGCGCTGTCCAGCATGAGCGTACGACGTTCGAGGCCGAAGAGCTTCTCGAAACTGCGATTCACGTGCTCCAGACTGCCGTCGGGTTTGACCACCAGCAGCGCCTGGGGGCTCTGGCTGATGAAGTTTTCGAGGAAACCGAGCCGGTCGCGGCTTTCCTGCTCGTGGCGCTTCTGCCGGGTCAGGTCGTGCATCACACCTTCGATGGTGCCCAGATCCCGGAACAGCCGCCCACTGAACTGCAGCTCCAGCAGTCGCCCATCTCGGCTCAGGGAGCGGCACTCGAAACTGCTCACGTGTGTCTCTTCGCGAAGCCGTTGCATGAAGCGATGGTGTGCGTCCTCACTGCCCCAGATGTCCTGCAGCTGGGGAACCTCGTCCGCGGGAATGCTGAGCAGTCGATGGGCCCAGGGATTGATCTCGAGCAGGCGACCATCGAGATCCAGCCGGAACAGGCCAACTTCCGCGTTTTCGACCAGGCTGCGGAACTTGGCTTCGCTGGCCGCCAGCTTCTCAATCAGCTCCTGTTCGGCCAGGATGTCGGTGACCTGGCTGGCCATGATGCTCATGATTTCCAGGTCCACCTGACTGAAAGGCTGACTTGCATCCCGGGTGAGGGTCAGCGCCCCCAGGACGCGTTCCCCACTGACAAGTGGCACACTCAGCAGTGCCTCATCCATCACCGGGGTGCCGGGAATCTGCAGGGTCAGGGGGGAATGAAGCACGTCATTCTCGATGAGAGCACGACCATGCTGGATCACATGACCGGTCAGACCGGTGCCCGCGGGAACCCGCATGGCCATGATCGTGTCACCGTATTCGATGTCATCGGTGAAGATCGGGCTCAGCGAGCCATCGCCATTGACGATGAAGATCGTGGTTCGATTGGAGCGCGTGATCTGCTGGCAGGCGCGACCGATTTCCTCGATGATCGCTTCGTCGTTGCCATGCTTGCGCAGTTCTGTGGTGATGCGCAGGATCGCGCCCAGGCGTGCGGCCAGCTCCGAAGGGCCCAGGCTGCCATCGGCACGGTAGGGCAGAATGATTTCGCGCCAGTCCTGGTAACAGCGGACCTGACAGACCAGCTGGGTCCACTTGTTGCCCGCGACACGCACGGACAACCGGCACTCGCCGTCCTCGCTGGGGATGGGCTTGACCAGTTGATCCAGCGGAAGCTCGGCCAGTTCCGATTCCGACAGACCGGTGCTTTCACGCCAGGCGTCGTTGGCCAGACGATCGGGGCCCGCTCCGGGCGGCAGCATTGGGCACAGCAGCAGCCGCCCTCTGAAGCGCTGCATGAAGTTGTTGTGCAGGAGCTGGTTCAACTCCAGGGCCATGAAGACCTGCCTTGTGCTCGTATGCGTCGTCAGTTCAGCCGATGGAAGCGCCCGGTGGCACATCGCCAGGATTCACCAGCACGAGGGATCCCGGGGATTTGGCCGCCAGCAGCATGCCCCGGCTTTCGATGCCCCGGATCACGGCCGGCTTGAGATTGGCCACCACGCAGATCATCCGCCCCACCAGCTCGTCGGGCGTGTAGAACAGGGCGATTCCCGCGACGATCTGGCGCGTGTCACTGCCCGTGTCGATTTTCAGGCGCAGCAGGCGGTCGGCTCCTTCCACGCGGTCGGCTTCGAGAATGCGCGCGGCAAGCAGTTGTGCCTTGCCGAAGTGTTCGAATGTGATCAGCCCGTCCTCTTCCGCCGCTTCCGCAGCCGCCGGCTTGGCGGGTTTCCCGGGCTTGGCGGGTACCGCAGGCACGGCGGGCGCGGGGGCGACACCCAGCGCGGCCAGGAAGGCATCGGTGTCGATTCGGGGGAACACGGGATCCCCGTGGCTCACCGTGAAGGGGCGATCCTCGCGCCAGTCCAGCAGCTCGACCGCCGGCTCGGTTTCCACACCCAGACGGGCCAGGATTTCGCGGGAGAGTCCGGGCATCACCGGTTCCAGCAGCAGGGCCGCCAGCCGCAGTGTTTCCGCCGTGTCGGCGAGCATGGCCGCGGCGGAGGCCGGGTCGCTGCGCAGGACTTTCCAGGGCGCGTGCAGTTCCATCTGGCGGTTGGCCTCGCGGATCATCACGAACACGTCTTCCAGCAGACCGTGGAGATTGTTGCTCTCAACCTGTCTGGGCCAATGGGACACACGGCTGGTGAAGAAGTCACGCAGCCCGGTGCTCTGGCCACTGGCGGCGGGCAGACGCCCCTCCAGCGACTTGGCGGCAAGGTTTGTCACGCGGGAGAGCAGATTGCCCAGATCGTTGGCCAGATCGGTGTTCAGGCGCTTGACGATGCTTTCGAAACTGAAGCTGGTGTCGTTCCAGGGTGCCATTTCGCGGATCAGGAAGAAACGGAAGGCGTCCACCCCGATGTGATCGATCAGGCTCAGCGGATTCACCACGTTGCCTTCGGACTTGGACATCTTCTGGTTGTCCACCAGCCACCAGCCGTGGATCAGCAGCGAGCGAGGCTGCTCCAGTCCCAGGGCGCGCAGCAGGGTGGGCCAATACACGCAGTGGGTGGTGAGAATGTCCTTGCCGATCAGGTGTGTGCTGGCCGGCCACCATTCGCCGGCCACCTCGCTGCGGGACTCGGGGCCGCTGCCGGTGACGTAGTTCAGCAGCGCATCGACCCAGACATAACACACGTACTCCCGGTCGAAGGGCAGTTCGATTCCCCAGTCCATGCGGCTCTTGGGACGACTGATGCACAGGTCCTGCAGAGGCTGACGCAGAAAACCCAGCACCTCGTTGCGACGCTGTTCGGGCTGGATGAATTCCGGATTGGCCTGGATGTGATCCACGAGCCACTGCTGGAATGCGGACATGCGGAAGAACCAGTTCTTCTCGCGCAGCTTCACCACCTCGTTGCCATCGGGGCTGCGGCCGTCCACCAGATCCTTCTCGGTGAAGAACCGTTCGCTCTTGACGTCGTACCAGCCTTCGTAGTCCTGGGTGTACAGGTGGCCCTGATCATGCAGTTGCTGCAGACAGCGGGTCACCAGGGCTACATGGTCCGCGTCGGTGGTGCGGATGAAGCGGTCCTGGCGCACGTTCAGCCGGCTCCAGAGAGCCTTGAAGCGCGCCGACATCTCGTCGCAGTGTTCGCGTGGGCTGACACCGAGGCGGTTGGAGGCCTCGAGCACTTTCTGGCCGTGTTCGTCGGTTCCCGTCAGAAAATGCGTCTCGTGTCCCATCAGGCGGTGGTAGCGCGAAAAGACATCGGCCAGGACCGTGGTGTAGGCGTGTCCCAGATGCAGGTCCGAGTTCACATAGTAGATCGGGGTGGTGATGTAGAAGCGGTTCATGATGATTCCGTGTTCTGGAGAAGCCTATGCCTCGGGCGGGCCCTGCGGTCCCTGCTCGTCCGCGCGCCGTCCTTTGCCTCCGCGTCGACCACCGCGTCGGCGACGGTTGCTGCCTTCGGGCGAGTCGGTACCGGACGCGTCCGGGGAAGAGCCATCGGCGGAAGCCTCCCGGCGCTCGCCGGATTCCCGCCGGGGTTGTTCGCGCACTCGGCGATTCTCGGGCGCGGGGGCGTCGGCAGCGGCCTGGGCCACGTGATCCACGTCCTGGCTCATCGGCTTGCGACCGGTGTTCTCTTCGACGCGGCGCCGCACTTCCTTTTCGAACTTGTCCACATCGCCGGCCCCGCAGGAGCCGCAACTGGATTTGCAGTTCATCTCGCCGGGCTTGATGGCCATGAATTTCATCAGCTGCTCGTGGCTCACGATGTCCATGTCACCATCGGAGTAACGAATGGTCACCTCTTCGCGGAAGATGTCGATCTTGTCCACCAGCGCCAGCCCGCGCAGGGTTTCCACCGCGGTTTCGACCGAAGGGAACCGATCGAACTGGCTCTTGTAGAAGTCCAGCTCGTAACGCAGGCAGCACTTCAGCCGTCCACAGTTGCCCGAGAGCTTGATCGGGTTCAGTGGCAGGTTCTGGGTCTTGGCCATGGATGTGGTCACGGGGTCGAATCGCGGCAGGAAGGCACTGCAGCACTGGCGCTGACCGCAGGGGCCATACCCACCGAACTTCTTGGCTTCGTCGCGTGCGCCAATCTGGCGCAGGTCGATGCGTGTCCGCAGCTGGCCGGCCAGATCCTTGACCAGATTGCGGAAATCGATGCGTCCCTCGGCCGTGAAGAAGAAGGTGACCTTCTTGCCGTCCAGCTGGTACTCCACGTTCACCAGTTTCATCCGCAGACGGTGTTCGCGGATCAGCGCCCGGCAGGCTTCCTCGGCAATCGGTTCGCGCTCGGCGTTGCGCTGCTGGCGCTGGTAGTCGTGGGGACCAGCCTTGCGCAACACGGGACGCACGCTGTGGCGTTCTTCCTCGTCGCTGATGCGGTCCGTATCCGTGATCTGCACCACGCGGCCGATGTCCTCGCCCTTTTCCGCCTCAACGATCACGTCATCCCCGAGTTTCACGGGGAAGTCCATGGGATTGGTGTAGCTCAGACGCCGGTTTCCCTTGAACTGCACTTCTATGTAAGCGCCCATTGAATTGTCTCCTGGCCGATTCCGGCCGGTTTGGACGGCAGCCCGCGGGGGCCGGTCCTGTCCCGCGTGTCCGCTCAGGCCGGTACTCGGGGGACGATATGGTTGCGCAGAGCCTGCACGAACGTGATCAGGATGCTGTACAGGTACACATTGCGATCGAGCAGGGCGAGAATCTTCTCGAGCTCCTCGTTCAGTTCTTCCTCTTCGCGCACTTCAAGACGTGAGGCGAAGGCGGTCAGGGCGTCCAGTTCGTTGCGGTGATGCACCAGATCCGCGGCCCCCTCGCCGGCCAGCGCCAGCAGGCGCTGATCCTGGAGCCAGCCCTGGGTGCCCCGGATCAGCCCGGCCACCGCATCACGGTCGCGCGCGGCTTCCAGTCTGGCCAGCATCTTCATCACCGGCCCCAGGTCCTTGCGCATCACGTCACGCAGGAAGTCGGCCAGGGGCAGTTCCGGTTCCGGGTTCTGCAGCATGCGCAGCGCGCGTCCGGGCAGACCATCACTGCGTCGGGCCAGGTCGGCAAGTTCGGCGCCGCTGCGGCCCTGGGCCGCGTCACGCGTGGCCAGCTCGCGGGCCAGCTCCTCTTCGGCCATCGGCATCAGGCGCACCTGCTGACAACGGCTGACGATGGTGGGCAACATGCTGTCGGGCCGGTCGGCGCAAAGAATCAGCACCATGCGTTCCGGTGGTTCCTCAAGCAGCTTCAGCAGCGCATTCTGGGCCTGCACTCCCATTTCATGGGCACGAAAGACGATCACCACCCGGTAGTTGCCCTGGAAGCTGCGCAGGCTGGCCCAGCGTTTCAGGTAGCGCGATTGGCCAATGTGAATCTGGTTCGCACCCTTGACCTCGGGCTGGTGCCAGAAGTTGGCCGCCAGTGTCAGGCGTTCGGCAACCACTTCGTTCTGGAAGGCATCCATGGGATTGTCGTCATTTCGACTGCCACTGACCACGGGCAGAGCGAACAGCAGATGCAGATCGGGATGATCCAGCACGGCCATCTTCAGGCAGCCCGCACAGCGCCCGCAGGGGGCCAGATCCTTGCCCTGCTCGCAGAACAGCAGACGGGCCAGTTCCAGGGCTGCGGTACTGGCGCCCAGGTCCTCTTCGCCATGGAACAGCCAGGCCGAGGCGAGGCGATCGTTGCGCCATGCTCGTTCCAGCAGGGTCTTCAACTGGGGCTGGCCAATCAAGGCGTCAAAAGCCATGCGAGTTCGTCAATCCAAAGAATGATCGTTGACCTTGGTTCTTCCGTCCGGGAACGGCCCGTGAATGTGGCACTTTCGCAGCATTGGGCCGCCAGCCCGTCGGCTTGAGCTGCAAATCCTTGGCGGGCTCATTCCTTGCTGGCGGCAACGCCGGGCGACCGGTACTTTCAGCCGCTCACACGGGTGAACCAGTGCAGGTCGGCAAGAGTCCGGTCGGGAATCCAGGAGTCCAGATGCGCGCTACCAGACGACTCCTGCTGTTGCTGGCACTCTGCGGGTGTCAGGCCCCGCCGGAGCCGACACCGCCAAGGCCCCAATTGCCCGCCAGCTGGGTCGCCACCCTTCCCTGTGCCGATTGCGCAGGGATCGTGACCACGTTGACCCTCTGGCCGGATTCGGTGTTCTACCTGGAGCGACTGCGGCTTGAGAACAGCGAAGACGACCAGGTGCCCGACTACCTGCTGGGCAGGTGGGAGCTGAGCGACGGTGGGCGGCTGCGACTGGCATCCAGCGAGCCCCTGCCCGACTGGCAGGCCGGTCCGGAGATGCTGTCCTTGAGGAAACTCAATCGGGGCCCCACGACGTACGATGACTCCACAGCGGCCACACTGGTTCTGCACAAGGAACTGGAACCGCTGGAGCCCCGCACCCAACTGGCAGGGTTTCTGGACCACGAACTGGAAACATTGTCCATTCGTGAGTGTTTCAGTGGGAGACGTTTCTCGGTGATCCCCGGCGGGGACTCCCCGGCTCTGGATCGAGCCTGGCACGTGCTGGAAGCGCATTCCAGCGGACCGCGACTGGCGATGATTTCGGCACGCCTGGGTCAGGCCGCCAGTCCTGGTGGAGAGTCGAGATTCGTGCTGTACATCGACCGGTTCATGTCCCTCGAGGAAGATGAGGACTGCCCTGGAGGGGAAGAATGAGCCAGGTTTGGCAAGAGTCACCCGGCAAGTCCGGGCTTGCACTCTGAAAACGAGGATGTCACTTTCAGTCATGCCGCATCAGCCTCATCATACGAGACGCGCACTCTGGATCTTCGCACTGCTCTGCGGCTGGTTGCTGGCCGGAGTGGGCAGTGCGCTGGCCTGCGGTCCCGACGGATGCGGTACAAGCCCGGGCTCGTGCTGCTGCAAGCCCGCGGCCGAAGCCACTGGCAATCCGGCCTCGGCCTCCATGGCGGTCGACTCGTGTTGTGGTGCGGACGAGCGGGTCGCGGCCGAACAGGACTCCTCCCCCGACACGGTCGCACAGTCTCCCGACGGGTGCGGCGACCGAGCGTCCGCGAACGCCTGCCAATGCGGATGCCCTTGCGGCAGCCCGTCAACGAATCTGGTCCATCCCGGACCGAAAATGCCCCGCCTGTTTCCGGCCAGCACGAATTCTCAGCTGGCCAGCCGGACACTGTGGATTCCGGCCGGATTCCGCGCCACTCTCAAGCAGCCCCCCCGATCCATCCTTCCCTTGTAGAGCCTGAACTCCGTCTCGCAGTCTCAGCGCAGACGGCCCCAAGCATCAAGCCGGAAGGAATCTCTCATGAACCTCATACCAACAGGCCTGCCTCGGCAGGTCCTGCTGCTTGCCGCCATCCTGGCGGCCACCATCCCGGGATGGGCCGCCCGCATCCAGGGCCATGTCCGGAGCGCGGATGGACAACCCCTCAGCGGGGTCAATCTGGTCCTGGTGTCACGCTCGATGGGAGCCGCCAGCGCCGTGGACGGCAGTTATCTGATCAGCGGAATTCCCGCCGGACGCTTCATTCTTGAGGTGAGTTGCCTGGGTTACACCTCTCGTCGACTGCCACTGGCTCTCGACGAGGATGAGAATCTGGACCTGGACCTGCAGCTCGAACCCGCTGCGGTGGAACTGGACGCGCTGGTGGTCACGGGACGCACCGCGGATGGCCTGCAGTCGTCCCGGACCGCGCGGGTGGAGGTGGTGGAACAGCAGGAGTTGACACGTGCCTCGACCGACGGCGGCCTGCTGAGTTCGCTCGCCTCGCGCACCGGAGTGGACACCCGTCCCTGCGCCCTCTGCGGCGCGGCGGGCGTGGGTCTGCAGGGACTGGACCCCTCGTACACGGAAATCCGCGTCGATGGACTCAGCCTGTACGGCGGCCTGGGCGGAATCTATGGGCTGGATGGCATCGGCGTAGCGGGCCTGCAGCAGGTTGAACTGAGCAAGGGAGTCTCCTCGGCCGGTGCCGGTTCCGGTGCCATGGCCGGCTCGCTCAATCTGGTCAGTGCCCAGACCCAGACCCGTTCGACTCTCAGCATTGGAATTCAGGGGGGCGACACCCAGCGCCACCTCTTCGAATCCTCTCTGGTTCGACCCGTGGGACGTGCCAGTGCCCAGGTGGATGCCGCGTACTACGCCGAACCCGATCTGCTCGACCGCAACAACGACGGCCTGAGCGACACGCCCTCGATCGGACGCGGCAGGTTGGCCTTTCGGTTGAGCCGCGATGAAAGCGGCTGGGGGGCGCGGGCGGCCGTGCAGGCCCTCGCGGAACGCCGGGTGGCCGGTGACACACGCTGGACGCGCGCCGACCGGGGCAGCGAACTGATCTACGGACGCGAAATCCTGACTCGCCGATTCGAAACCACCCTGTCGGGCAAGCGCGTGACGAGTGCCGGTGACATCCGGCTGGATGCGGGCCTGGCCGTGCACCGCCAGGATTCCTGGTACGGCCCCACCAACTACGATGCCCTCCAGCGACGGCTGAACCTGCGAGCGGGCTGGCTGAGGACCTGGTCCCCGGCCCAGAGTACCGAGCTTGCGCTGGAGTATCTGCAGGACGATTACCAGGACAATCTTGAACTGGCCAGCCCAACGGACCGCCTCGTGCGTGTGCCATCCATGCTGCTGCATCACGTCTGGACCCCGGGGCCACAGGTTGGTCTGGAGAGTTCGCTGCGTACCGAGAAGCACATCGGTGGCGAGCTGGTGGGCATTCCCCGTCTGGCCCTGCGCTGGGAACCTGTGCGCGACTGGCAGGTGCGCCTCGCGGCAGGCAGCGGTTATCGGCCCGTGACACTCTTCAGTCTGGACAAGGCGGCTCACGCCGGTTTTGATGGGATCGATGTCCCGTCGCGCCTGCGCCCTGAACGCAGTCGCAATCTGAGCGCGGGTCTGCGCTGGTCCACCGGCGACCTTGAGTCACGCCTGACGCTGGATGGCACGCTGTTCCGCACCGATTTCAGCGACAAGGTGGTGCTCAGCTGGGACGAGGTTCTGGGCATCACGCGTTACGCCAACGCGGACGACGCGTTCAGTCAGGGGCTTGAACTGCGCGCAGAACTGTTGCTTGTGGGGCGCTGGCGCCTGGACGCGGGCGGCACCTGGTCGCGCGTGCGTTACCGGTATACGGAACCGGCCCATGCGGGAGACATGGCCCTGAACCAGTGGCACGACGAGCACCTCAATCCCTTCTGGACCGCACGGGCCCAGCTCAAGCGTCTCTGGGCAGAGCAGGCCGTGGAGGCCTCGCTGACCTTGCGCTCGACGGGTCCTCAGGTGTTGCCCGAAGGCCGCGGCAAGACCTATACACCGACCTATCACCTGCTGGATCTGGATCTGCAGAAGTCCCTGGCCAACTGGACCTTCGGCTTGCGCGTCGAGAACCTGACGGACTGGGTCCAGCCCGACGCCCCGCTGGTGACGACAGCCACGGGCCAGACCGTGGACGCCGCCCTGATCTACGGCCCCATGCTGGGGCGCACGATTCTGGCCCGAGTGCAATGGACCTACCAGAAAGGAAGTGACTCATGACTCACGCACTTCGACTGAACCTGCTGGCACTTGCCGTGCTTGCTGGCGCCACCGCGCATGCCGGCCTGGTGGAAGTGGACGTACCCGAGCGCGCCCTCTGCACCATCTGTACCGGCTCGACTCCCCACCCCCCGGAGACTCCCGCCGTGTGGAGCATGATGGACGACACGCCGGTCTACTTCTGCAATGAATTGTGTCTCAAGGAATTCGAAACCGACCCCGAGACCTTCTACTCCCGGGCCCTGCATTCGGTGATGGCCAAAGATGCCGAGGGCACCGTACAGGCCGTCTGCAGCGGACAGGGGTCGCCCGTGCTCGTCGCGCGACACGGTGATCCGCTGTTGGAGTCCGCGGATCTGGAATCCCGGCTGGGCCTGGATCAAGGGTCGGGTCTGCGTGTGATGGTGCTGGTCGATCCCATGGTTCCCACGGTGTCACCGAAGCCCGGAGAAGGCGCAGCCTGGTCCGTGGCCGAGGGGGTGATGACCCTGCTGGGACTCAGCGAGACTCTGCCGCTGGCTCTGCTGGACGGAGAGTGTCATGTCGTGCGCAGGATGAGTCTGGGCGAACTGGACAGCAAGGAATGAAGGAATTCAGAGGGCCAGGTCCTCGTCGATGAAATGCACCTCATGGCTGCGGTAGACACCGGCTTCGTAGACGAATCGGGCCATGAAACGACGGTCGGCCAGCACCCAGGGCAGGAAGTGGCGGTCGCCTTCCCAGAGCGGCAGCTCGAGCAGCTGCTCGCGGGGGACCCATTCCAGGGCTCCCTCCGCAGGGTCGGCGGACAGTGTTCCCTGAGGCTCGAAGGCCCTGTATAGGAACACGGACCAGTCGCGCGTGCCGTCGAAAGCTGGAAAGGCGATGTGTCCACTGAAGCGGATGCGCCCCGGTCGCAGACCGCATTCCTCGTGCAGCTCGCGCAGCACGCAGTCCAGCGGGCTTTCACCGGGATCCAGTTTTCCGCCCAGACCATTGTACTTGCCGTAGTGCACATCGTCCGCTCGCGAATTGCGATGCAGCATCAGGACCTGGCCGTCGTGCTCCAGGTAACAGAGGGTGGCTTCGATGGGTGGCATGCAGTCTCAGCTGTTCTCGGGGCCGAAAGCGCGACACAGGCGGTCGGCCAGTTCGTGCGGGGGAATGGCCGAAGGCGAGGGGTTTCCGCGTCCGTCCTCGAATCCCAGAATCACTGGAAAGCGTCGTCCCACGGTACGCTCGAAGGGATGGACTTCCTGCGCCAGATTCCACCAGCCTTCGTTCTTCTCGCGCTCGATCAGGCGATTGACGATCTGGCTCAGCGGGCTGTGATCCAGAAACCAGGCACGCGGGCGTGCCGAGGGGCGAAAGCCCGGAGCGCGCCAGCGTCCCACAGGATCGGACCACATGTAGGCAGGGTAGAGCAGGTCGTGGTACCAGCCCTCGCGGGCTTCCACACTGATCAATTGCACGCGTTCTCCATCCAGTCGATTGCGGGCCCGGCAGGAGAGCAGGGCCGGATCGTCCAGGCAGGCGTCCGGTGGTGAAATGCGCAGAGCCTTGTAGTACACGCCCTTGTGCAGACGGCGCGGCAGCAGATAACTGACGAAACGCCGGTGGATCAACTGACGTTCGATCTGACCCGACTGCAACAGTCCCAGCGAATGTGTGTCCGGGCGCAGGTCCGCGCTGAAGGGCTCGCTTTCCAGAATCGCGGGCAGGTGGCGGAAACAGCTCTCGAAGGTGTGGGCTTCGTCTTCGCCGCAGTTGCGTGCGTTGCGAAAGATTTCCTGCAGGCGCTGGTAGACGGTGCTGGCGCCGTCGCCGCCCCAGGACTGGAAGAGCCCCATTTCGGCCACTTCGATCATGCGTTCGCGGTACTTGCTGGCGATCGCCGGATGCAGCAGGGCGAAGGCCGCCAGCACGCTGTCCACATCCAGCCTGCGAGCCTGGACGGCGCCCACGGCCGGAGGACCGTCGAAGAGGATCAGGTTGAGCGCGATCTCGGTGCAGGTGCCGGCCTTGAGGCGCGCGGGAGTGCCACTGGGACGCCAGGGGCTCAGTTCCATATCGCCGGCACGGGCTTCCTCGTTTTCGGGCAATCCGCCCACCAGAAATCGGCGCTGGGCAGTTTCCTCGAGGGTCAGTTCCTGTCCGGTTGCATGAAAATTGAGTGCCATCCGCCCTGCATTCCTCCCTGATGAATTGGGCGCCAAGGTAGCGTTTTCAGCGTACCCCGGCGCCTTGGGGGCCTCCCCCTTTATCGGCGGCTTGCACCCACGCTTGCCGATCAGCATGGCGAAACCCCGGTCGCCAGGAGGATCTTGTTTTGCAAAGCCTGTGAAAACAATCAGATGCGTACTGTGGGTGAAACAAAAAAAATGTGTTGGGGTGCATTTTGACTGGTTTGTCAGTATTCCCTTGGCTAGCTTCACGCCCAACTCCAGAGTCTGACAAGGGCGGCGAGGTCCGGAAGTCGCCTCAATCGGACGCGCGGGGAGTGGAAGCCTGCCGCCTCCTCTCTGAGCACTGGCCCCCAACCACCTCTTAAGGAAAGATCTTACCCATGACTGTGTCCAAGACTTCTGTCCTGGGCGCTTTGCTTGCTTTGGCCATTTCGGCCGGTGCCAGTGGAGCCCCGGACATGCGCGTGGAAGCTGGTGACCTGCTGCTGAGCTGGACTGTCTCCGGAATGGAAATCACCCCGCTGACTCTTCATGGTCAGGAGTGGTTGCAGGTCAACGCAGGTTCGCAGGTCAACCCGATCGGCATCGAGGGTGCTCCATCCGTGCCCGCCTGGCACGAGTGGATCCGGCTCACGGATCTGGGCGGCTTGCAGGCGGACATCGTCTCGCAGAGCTGGAGCGAACTGGAGGGAACCGTGGTTCCCGAGCAGGAGCGTGAGTTCGGCCCGGGCGATCTGCCGCTGGCCTGGAGTCAGGACACGCAGTGCTATGCCACACCCGGCTGGTATCCGGAACACATCGTGGAGCTTGGCGCGCCCGTCCTGCTGCGCAACAACCGGCTGGCCCAGCTGACCGTGCATCCCGTGCAGACCGACCCGGTGCTCAACCGGACTCGTGTGCTGGATGAATTGACCGTGCGTGTCACATTCACCGATCTGGATCCGCGCAATCCGCGCCTGGTCCAGTTGCCCGTGGACACCTCGGTGCTCAATCAGGTTCTGGCGAGCACGGTCATTGCCCGCCCCGGCGAAGAGAGTCTGCGCGACATCTTCGACATCCGCACTCTGCCGGGGACCTATCGCGTCTACGCGCGCACCAATGCCGTCGCGAACAATGCCGTTCTGCAGAACCTGCTGAACTGGAAGCGCGAAAAAGGGCATGTGGTGAATGTGGTCACGGCCGCGGACATGGGCGGTTCCTGGAATTCCAGCACCATCCGCAACGACATCAGCAACGCCTACTTCAACAGCAGCACACCCCCGGACTACGTGCTCCTGATCGGCGATCCCAGTGCGACCAGCAGCAGTGACTATTATCTGCCCTGCGGTGATACAAGCTCCGACGGTACCCAGGATCATTACTACGCCATGATCGAGGGCAACGACAACCTGGGTGATGTGGCCGTGGGCCGTTTCTCGGTGAACAACGTCTCCCAGCTGCAGGCCGTGGCCAACAAGGTGCTGGTCTACGAGACCGCACCGCAGACCGCGGACGCCGGCATGGAATGGTTGGACCGGGCGGCCCTTGCTGTGGGCTACGATGCCCTGAGCATGCGCCAGCTGTCGCAGTCGATCATTGACGACATGATTTCCGATGGAATGGACCCCGCGGGCATCGCGACCCGCTACGGGGGCACCTCCGATTCCCAGGGGAGCTGGGTCAGTGGCCAGTTCGGCTCGGGTATCGGCCTGTACAATTACAGAGGATGGATCGGAATGAACGGGGTGAGTGCCTCGTTCGTGGACAACAATTCCAATTTCCTCAATGCCTATCGCACGCCGGTCGCGGCCGTGTTCACCTGTTCCACGGGCGACTTCAATGGGGGCTACTCCACGACGGAAGCGCTGCTGGTCAAGGGCAGCGTGGCCGAACCCCGGGGAGCCGTGGCGTCAATGGGACTGGCCACCAGCCTGACCCACACCGCATACAACAATGTGCTGGTCGGCGGATTCTGGAGCGCCGTGCTGGATCACGGGCTGGACCAGATCGGCCCCGCGATGTTCTTCGGCAAGCAGACTCTGGTGATGAACATGCCCAACGGCGACGCCAGCGCCGATGCCTTCTCGCGCCGTGCCAACCTGATGGGTGACCCCGGCATGGACATCTGGGTGGGAATCCCCGAGATCCTTAGTGTCCAGCTGGCCGCAGGCGGTACGACGATTCCGCTGGGTTCCGGCGTCCAGGACTTCCTGGTTCTGTCGAACGGAACTCCCGCCGAGGGCATCGCCGTGTGTCTGTACCAGTCCGGCAATGTATTCCAGCGTGGAACGACCGATGCCAGCGGCCATGTGCTGCTGGATGCTTCGGGTGCCAGCGCCGGGGCCCTGAAACTGACCGCGAGCCGCAGCCGTCACCTGCCCGACCGCCAGACTCTGACTGTGGTCAGCCAGAACAACTTCGCCGGTGTGACGACCTTGGGAGTCACGGGTGATGGCCTGGCTGCCCCCGGCGAAAGCGTGAGCTTTCTGCCCACGGTGAGCAATCCCGGAGCCACGGCCATTGCGGGCCTGAGCTGCACCCTGAGCATGGATCCCGCCTACGGCACGGTGAACGACAATTCTTCTGCCTGGCCCACGATCGCCGCGGGTGGAACCGCCGGCGCTAGCAATGCCCTGCAGGTCACCCTGGCCGGTGATCTGGCCGACGGCACACAGGTGCCGCTGACCTTCCAGTTCAACTCCACGACTCTGACCAGTTGGACCGAAACCGAATTCCTGACCGTGAATGCCCCGCGCCTGGAGGCCTCCTCGCTGACCTTCAGCCCGGGCGGTACACTGCTGCAGCCGGGCACCACGGCCTCGCTGAGTCTGACACTTGGCAATCTGGGCACTCTGGATGCCAGTTCCCTGAACCTGAGTCTTGCGTCCGCCGGGGATCCCTTCGTGAGCGTGACGTCCGGTGTCTTCAATGGATTCAGTGCCAACGCGGGAGGTTCCGGCGTGGCCACCTTCCAGCTGTCGGCAGACCTGCACAGTCTGCGTGGTCATCAGGCCTCGCTGCCACTGACGTGGAGCGGAGGCGGGCTGAGCGGGCAGACCATGGTCAGTGTCACCGTGGGATCGTCGGGCAGCGCCAGCCCCACAGGCCCCGATGCCTGGGGTTATCGTGCCATCGAGAATACGGACTTCCACAGCCTCGCCCCTGAGTATCAGTGGATCGAGATCGCGACTCCGGCAGGTGGAAACGGCACGTTCATCAATCTGGGCGATACGGGCAACGAACTTGATGCCGCCCAGCTGGTGACCCTGCCCTTTGCTTTCACTTACTACGGACAGAGCTATACCCAGATGGCCGTGTGCTCCAATGGCTTCGTGACTTTTGATGAGAATGGCGAGAACCAGACCGACTTCCGCAATCACTTCTTCCCCAGTGGACTGGGGCCCGACGCGATGATCGGTGTCAACTGGGACGACCACAAGAGCAGCGGCACGAATGGCGTGTATGTCCAGTACATCCCCGCGCAACACGCCTACGTGGTGGAATGGTACCAGATGACGCACAATCCCAGCGGAGGAACCAACACCTTCCAGTTGGTGATGTATGACCCGGCGTTCCATGCCACTCCCACGGGTGACGCGCCTTTCAAGATGCAGTACGCCGTCTGGAACAACATCCAGTCCGGCAACTCGGACTTTGACTACTGCTCCGTGGGCATCAAGGACCAGACATCGAGTGTGGGTCTGAACCTGACCAACTTCAACATCGAAGCCGCCACCATCGAAAGTTTCGAAGCCGGTCGCGCGATCCTCTTCACCACGGAAGTGGGGGCCTTCGATGATTCCGACACCCAGGCACCCGTGCTGCTGGTTTCCAGTCCGGCCGTGGTCGAGCCCGGGGTGTCGCCCGTGATCCATGCAACCATCACCGACCAGTCCGGCGTGCTCTCCGCGACCCTGTACTACAGCACCAACGGCGTCAACTTCACTCCGGTGGCGATGAACCCGAATGGAAACCTGTGGGATGCCGCGATTCCCGCATACTCGCTCGGGACCATGGTCTGGTATTATGTCTACGCGGTGGACAGCTCCGACAACGGCAATTCCACCACCAGTTCCACGTACAGCTATACCGTGGTCGAAGGCAATCCGCCAAGTGGTCCGGACGCCTACGGTTACCGGATCTACGACATTGACGACGCGGGTGAGTCTCACGATTTTGCCTGGGTCGACATCAGTGGAATCGGGACGCTGCTGACTCTGGGCGACGATGCCGCCAGTGTGATCACCCTGCCCTTCCCGATCGTGTACTATGGAAACTCCTTCACCCAGATGAGCATCTGCAGCAATGGCTTCGTGAATCTGGGTGGGTCCACCTACACGGCATACAGCAACACGGGACTTGCCAGCAACGGCGGAACCAGCGACATGATCTGCGCCTTCTGGGACGACCTGAACCCGAACAACGGCGGCAATGTGCGCTATTACGATGACGTGGAGAATGACCGCCTGGTGGTGTCCTGGATCGGCGTGCCGCACTTCAGCGGTGGTGGTCCGGAGAGCTTCCAGATCGTGTTCTACAATCATGAGAGCTATCCCACGGTCACCGGAGACACTCCCTTCCACCTGCAGTATCAGGTGGTGGATACTCCGTCCGGCTGCACGGTGGGCATGCAGAACTCGGGCCGCAACGATGGCATCCAGTACCTGTACAATGGTGGTTACGAGACCAACGCCGAAGTCCTGGTCAATGGCCAGTCGCTCTGGGTGACCACGGGCACCGCCTTCGTGCCGCCTCCGGTTCCGGAGCCCGTGACGGACCTGCACATCCAGTACTCGCTGCCCTGGCTGACCCTGAGCTGGACCGCCACCAACGGCGACAGCTACGCGGTGTTCCAGGATGACAATCCCTACGGCACCTTCAGCGATGCGGTGGGCACAACCACCCAGACGAGCATTCAGGTGCTGATCGGATTGCACAAGTACTTCCGCGTCACCACCGTGATCAACGACCCCGCGCGCCAGGTCATGCCCGAGCATGCCCCCATTCGCGTGCTTCGAACCGAATCAACCAGCAAGTGAATCACGGGTGAGCCGGTCGTGTGGCCGGCTCACCTCTTTCCGGAGATCCCCCGATGAGACTTTGGCAGACGATTCTGGGCACAGCCCTGGTGGGCGGCCTGATGGCGGGGGGAGCACAGGCTTCCTCGGTCACTCACATGACGACGGGTCCCAGCGCTCGTCTGGTGAATTCCAGCCCCCAGCAGGATGGCGTGCTGGGCGGCGAGATCCGCATCGAGTTTCCCGCGCTCTCGCTGCAGCCTCTGCGCGAGAACGGGCAGAGCTTCCTGCATGCGACCATGGACGGCTGCGGTCTGGTGGACCGTCCCGGACTCCCCGAGCTGCCCAGCTGGAGCCGTTTGGTCGAGATTCCCGATCGCAGCGACGTGCGCTTCGAGCTGATCGAAGAGGATGTGGAATACCTGGAACTGGATCAGCCGCTTTACCCTCAGCAGGACCGGGTGGTGGACACCTCGCGCGAACTGCCGATGCCCTTCCTGCAGGATGATTCCTGGCAGGCGCAGCCCAGCTTCCCTGCTGAAGGATTCGTGCACGGTGAGCCAGCGCTGGTACGCAATCATCGCGTGGTCAAGCTGACCGTGTTCCCGGTTCGGGTCGTCGATGGCGGGCAGCGGCTTCGGATCGTGCGAAGCATGAGCGTGCGGCCCGTCTTCGAGGGCAGCAACCCTGTGAACACGCGCGACTACCGGATCGCCCGCGCGGACTCGCCTTTCAGTCGCACGATCGAGAATCTGATGGTCAACGCGTCCTCGAACAGCAATCAGAATCAGCGCGAGATCTTTGACCAGACCCCCGAGCCCGGGACCTATCTGATCATCGCCCGCAATACGACGATCACCAACGATCCCTATTTCATCCAATTCGTGAACTGGAAGCGCGAGAAGGGTCACAAGGTATACATCGCCGGTGAGTCGGAAATCGGTGGCTGGAGCAACAGCGACATTCTGGCCTATACCCAGAACGCCTATCAGAACTGGGCCGATACTCCCGATTACCTCCTGCTGATCGGCGACACGGGAACCGCGGATGCCTACCAGTTGCCCGGAGGCGCGGGCGATACCTACAGTGGTGAACAGGATCACTACTACGCCAAGCTCGAAGGAAATGACATCCTGGGCGACATCGCCGTGGGGCGCATTTCCGTGAGCAACAGCACACAGCTGGCCAACGTGATGAACAAGGTGCTGCTCTACGAGCGCAATCCCGGCGGGCAGGCCAACAACACGGAATGGTTGTCCCGTTCGGCCCTGGCCACCGGTTATGATGCCAACAGCATGATCCAGCTCAGCCGCAGCATTGCCCAGGCCCAGATTGCCCAGGGTTTCACCAGCATCGACAGTTCCTGGTATCCCAGCACCAATTCCACCTGGGTCGAGCAGGTCTACAATTCGGGAATCAACTTCTACAACTACCGTGGCTGGATTGGAATGAACGGCGTGAGTGCCACCTGGGTCGACAGCCATTTCAGCAACGTGGGACACCCGACCGTGTCGGTGATCTTCACCTGCGCCACCGGTGACTTCAACAATGGCTATGCCACCACGGAAGCCTTCCTGCGCAATGGCAGTGTGCCCAGCCCCAAGGGCGGTGTCTGCGCGCTGGGCTTTTCCACGGCCAACACTCATACCGCCTACAACAACGCCATCGTGGGCGGGTTCTGGAACGGTGCTCTGGAGTATGCGTTCCCCGAAGTGGGTGTATCGCTGTTCATGGGCAAGGTCACCCTCTACCTGACCATGCCTCCCGGCGACAGCAATCCCGAGAACTTCGCCAACTGGGCCAACCTGATGGGCGATCCGGGCCTCTACCTCTGGCTGGGCCAGCCCGACCCCTTGACGGTGACTCACAGCAGCGTGCTGGCCAGCGGACAGAGCCATCTGCCCGTAACGGTCCTGTCCGAGGGGCATGTGCTCGCGGACGCGGTGGTCTGCGTGACTCTTCCCAACGGCTCCTTCCAGTCCCGCGTGCTCACCGACAGCAATGGGCAGGCGCTTGTGCCGCTGGCGGGCATGGGTGCCGGAACACCCCGTCTGACCGTGAGCAAGGCCAACCATCTGGTCTATCAGAGCGATCTGAGCGTGGGCACCTCCGCGGCCTGGGCCGAGGTGTCCGATCCGGGCATCCCTGGCGATGGGCTTGCCACCCCCGGGGAATCCCTGAATCTGCTGCCCGTGCTGCAGAACACGGGCAATGCCACGACCCTCACCGGACTGAGTGCCGTCGTGAGCGTCGATGGGGCATACGGTACCCTGAGCGACAACACCATCAGCTGGCCCTCGGTGAATGCCGGCTCCAGCGCGGCCGCTTCCAGTGGTTGCGTGCTGCAACTGAATGCCGATCTGGCCGATGGCACCATTGTGCCGCTTCAGCTGACGATCAGCAGCGGCCAGGGCTCTTTCAGCGATGTGGTGGAAGTGCCCGTCAGTGCTCCCTTCCTG
Source organism: Candidatus Delongbacteria bacterium (assembly GCA_020634015.1). Lineage (NCBI taxonomy): Bacteria > Candidatus Delongiibacteriota > Candidatus Delongbacteria bacterium. The sequence continues at coordinate 341,297 of JACKCN010000005.1, forward strand.
ATGAATACGGGACTCAGCTTCCTTCCCGGTGGCAGTCAGATCGGCCCCGGCCAGAGTGCCAGCATGTCCGTGGATCTGGGCAACATGGGCAATCTGCCCGCCAGCGGCATGGCCTACACACTGAGCAGTGCCGACCCCTTCGTGAGTGTCACGCAGGCGACTGATACGGGCGGCAGCCTGCCCGTGGGCGGCACCCAGACCGTGCAGTTCGAGATCCAGGCCGACAATGGCGCCTTCGGGGGCTACCTGGCTCAGTTGAGTCTGGGCTGGACGGCCAACGGCGTGATCCAGGGCTCGATTCCCCTGACCGTGCCCGTGGGTGTGGCGACCGCCGAGTCACCGACCGGACCGGATTCCTACGGCTATCGGGTCTACGAGGACACCGATTCCAACACCGAGTCTCCGATCTTCAACTGGATTCCCCTGGCCCCCGAAGAGGGTGGCAGTGGGACCGCCCTGGCGATCAATGACTTCGGCGACGAGCAGGACGATGCGGTGCGCCTGACCCTGCCCTTCAGCTTCCGCTACTACGGAGTGGACCATACCTACCTGGCCGTGTGCTCCAATGGCTTCGCGGCCTTTGGCGAGAACGCCCACGTGGAGACCGACTACCGCAACCACTACCTGCCCACGGGTCTGGGGCCGGACAACATGCTGGCCGTGATGTGGGACGACATGCTGCTGGGCAGCGGTGCCACGGTCTACAGCCAGTACTTCCCCGCCGAGCACAAATATGTGGTGGAGTGGTACAACATGCGTTTCAACAACGACAACGGTGCCCGCAATACCTTCCAGCTGATTCTCTTCGATCCGGCCTTTCATCCCACGGCCACCGGTGATGGAGAATTCGTCTACCAGTACCTGGATTTCATCAATACCCAGAGCCACAGCTACGACTTCCCCTATTGCACCATCGGCATCAAGAACGGCAACAGCACCGATGGTCTGACCGTGTCCAATTTCAACCTGCATCCCGCCAGCATCGCGGGCATCAACGATGCCAAGGCGCTCAAGTTCACCACGGATCTGGGGTCCTACAGCGACGAGGATCTGGCGCCGCCGGTGATCATCCATGTGCCGCCCGCCGTGAGCTACAGCGGTCAACCGATTCCGATTTCCGCAAGCATCACCGACAATCACGGCGTGGCCAACGCGACCATCCACTGGGATGCGGGCAATGGTTTCAGTGGTGAGTCCATGGGCAACCTCTCGGGCGATACCTGGTCGGGATTCATTCCGGCACAGCTCAGCGGGTCGGTCATTCATTATTACCTGACCGCCACGGATGTGTCGGACAATGCCAACGTGGCCACCTCGCCCACCTGGACCCTGAATGTGTACGACATCATTTTCGAAGAGCCCTTCGAAGGCACGTCCAGTTTCAGCCATGAGGCCTTCGGTGGTGGTGGTGACGAGTGGCATCTCGAATCGGCCCGCAGCCATGCCGGCAGCAGCAGCATGAAGTTCGGCGGGGCAGGCACGGCCGATTACTCCGCATCCGGTGCCGGATGGTTGACCAGCTCGCCGATCGCGATTCCTGCCGGTGCCAGCAATCTGCAGCTCAGTTTCTGGTCCTGGATCGATGGCGAAACGTCGGGCCTCTACCCTGACAGCTGCTACGACGGCGGTGTGGTGGAGTTCAGTCTTGACGGTGGCCTCTGGCAGGATGCCGTGCTCACCCCCGCCTATACCCACGCCTTGCGCGAACGCAGCGTGGTGCCTCTGGACTTCCCGAGACTGATGATCAGTGGTTCAGCCGATTGGACACAGTATGCGCTGGATGTGCCGGATGGCGTGGGCCAGGTGCAGTTGCGCTTCGGTTTCGTGAGTGACACGGGAACCAACCGCGAAGGTTGGTACGTCGACGAGGTGCGCCTCAGCGGCCAGCTGCCTCCCACTCTGGACGGAGTCACCGATCTGCACATCGTGTACGGAGCGAATACGGCCGTGCTGTCCTGGAGTCCCGTACCCGATGCCATCGGTTACCGGATCTATTCCGGCACCGATCCCTGGGCCATCACTGGCCCCTTCGTCGCCCAGGTGGTGGATCCATTCTGGGTGGACGCTGTCGGCGGCACGCCACGCAAGTTCTATCTGGTGACCGCGATTCGCTGAGCGATCATCCATTGACATGCCAAGGGGCCGCTGTGTTCGCAGCGGCCCCTTGTTGTATCCGGCAGACTGGTTCCAATTGTTCTTGTGGCCGCAGCCTTGTCGGTTCCCTGCAGGCGTGCGGCTGTGCCCTGGCACCTGTCACACGGATGGTCACGGGATTCGGCGGCCAGCAGGAGTCAGGGCTCGGTCTGCCCAAGGAAAAGCCGGCATGCCCTGCAGGGCACACCGGCTTTCTCGTGTAGGTGGTATCCGGCTTACTTCAGCAGGAACAACTTGCTGGTGAGCGCACCCTGGGGTGTTTCCAGTCTCAGCAGGTAAACGCCCGTCGCCAGTGCGCCGGCGTTCCATTCCAGATCGTGCTCACCGGCCGCGAGCGGCTGGTCGTTCAGCAGACGCTCCACCAGGCGGCCCGACAGATTGTAGACGGAGAGCCGCGTGCGGGCGCTTTCGCTCAGCCGGAAGTGGATGCGTGTTCCCGGGTTGAAGGGATTGGGGGCGGCGGACAGCTCCATTGCCACCGGTCGTGCCGGCGGAATCTGGATGCCCGTTTCCTCGATCACACCTTGCAGAACCAGGTCGTCGATGTACCAGCCTTCGCGTGCTCCACCGTTGTCACTGCCGAAGCGGAAGCCGAACTGCACGGTCTGGCCATTCCAGTCGCTCAGATCGATTTCGCAGGGCTGCCAGCCGAACAGACCGGAGAAACAAGGTGTTCCGCCCTGGAAATTGTGCGAGGCTGGTGCGCCGCCTCCAGACTGGGCGCGGAACCAGGCATTGTATCCACCCGAGAGTGGCGCAAGCTGGGTCCAGTCTACACCGTTGGTACTGATTTCAACGATGCCACCATCGTAGGCACTGTCCGGGAAGGCGGAAGAGGTTTCCGCATCCATCCGGTGCACGAAGCTCAGGCGGCTCCAGTCCTCAAGCTCAACCGGTGGTGTCACCAGACGGCTGTCGGCATGGTTGGCATAGGTTCCCGTGGATGTGGAACCCGCTTTCCAGGCATGCGAGCCGCTCTGGGAATCCTCGCTGCTCAGATGCCAGGAGTCGGCCCAGCCCGTACTGGGGGCGTGGGTCCACTCGCCTTCGACCTCACATGAGTCATTGAGATACTCAGTACGGGACCCCACCGAGAGCGAGAATGGGAAGGACACCGTGTTGCCATCAGCCGTGATGTTGATCTGGAACTCAAGATCCATCGCGGCGGGGGCCGCTGCATCCAGGTTGATCGCGAAGGGAGTCAGGGACGTGCCGACCGCTTCCTGGTCCAGTGGGGGGAATGAGGAATCGGCAACCGTGATGTCCACGAAGGGGCTGGTTGAACTCAGAGTGGCACTGATGCTGTTGAGGGCCGCCGGTCCGTGATTCACCAGAGTGACGTCCAGCGTGGCGCTTTCGCCCGGGTTGAGCAGGCCGTCGCCCCCGCTGTCACTCAGGAGCTCGTGGGAGTCGTAGTAGATGCCTGCCGGGTTCATGAAGGCTTCAACGGTCGAGTGCATCTGGGTTCCGAAAGCATCGGACCAGCCCACCCAGTTGCCTTGCACCACACCGGTGGGATCGAGGATGATCGAATGGGGAATATACCCTTCGCCCCAGCTGCCGAAGAGGCTGCCGCAATTGGTCAGAATCGAAAATTCGGGTCCATACTGGCCCCAGTGGTCGATCAGGGCCTGGGCGGGTTCATTGTCTGTGTCAATGTGAAGCAGGACGAATGAGTTGGGGTCGTAGAAGGCGTGAAAATCGTTTTGAAGATGCGGAAACTCCGTATTGCAGGAGGGTCACCACGTGGCGCCGAAGTTGATCAGCACGACCTTGCCCCGCTGTTCGTAGAGGGTGGTCGCGTTGCCGTCCGTATCGACGCAGTTGAAATCCGGGGGCGTGGTGCCCACAGCGTGTGTCGCCCAGACGGGGGCTCCCACTGCCATGGTCGCCAGTGCGACCGTGATCCATCGGTTCATGGGCAGTCTCCAGAATTGTGGGATGTCATGCGGTTTGCTTGATGAAAAAGTGACAGGATGCCGCGGTCGCGGACCCGCATGAAAGAAGAAATTGTCGTTACTGTATGCAAGCAGGAAGTACAGGGCATGAAGTTTCTTCCCGGCGCCCCAGCGGTGGAGGAGCCGACAGGTGGTCCATGCGGGAGTCGCGGCTGCGAGATCATCGGCTCAATCTGCGGGTTGAGTCGTGGAGTTGACGGATTGGCCCCTGTCCCGCCGGTGGGGGAGGGGTTCGGATGAATCGGATCCTATTGTCAGGCACATCCTGCGAGGAGACCATGGGCTTCGTCGGCCATGGCGGAAAGCGGGAACCGGGAGCGAACCCGCGAGTCCACCCCGCGTGGGTGGGGGTGGTGGGAGGGGAAGTGGTGGCCAGCAAGATGGTGTCAGATGAATCACACACCGTCCCGGTTCAATTGCGCGTCCAAGGTGGGAAACGGGAACCGGGAGCAAACCCGTGAGTCCACCCCGGGCGGGTGGGGGGTGGTGGGAGGGAAAACAACTTCGCCCACTTCCGAAGTCCCCCGGGAGATCAGGATCCCACAGCCGGAGGTCCATCGTGAATCCAGCGTGCATCACATTCCCTGCAGATCAGACAGTCCGACGACGGTTCACTCCGAGTACCAATCCCAGCCCCACCAAGGATGCCACCAACCCGGGGTAGATCGGATCCAGGCCCAGCGGGTAGTCTGGCCAGCCGTCCACCAGATGCAGGCGTCCCCAGCTGAACCAGGCGATGGAGACCAGAGCTCCCGCGCCCATGGATACCAGACCCGCCCGCGAATGTGAGCCGTCTCCCGGCGGAGCCAGGTAGCTGTGCAACAGAACCGGCAGCAGTACGGGAATGCCCAGACTGGCGATGGTCAGCCACAGCTCCACCACACTGCGCATTTTCAGGGCCAGCATCGCCGCCAGCCAGGAGCAGAGCAGCACGGCCCAGCGCACGTGGCGTCGTTGCCGGTCCCCGCGCGAACCAAGGACATCCCGGGCCAGAGCCAGACCGCTGAGCAGGCTGAAGCTGTCCAGAGTCGAGAGCACGGTCACCAGCATGCCTGCGTAGAAGATGCCCCGCATCACGGGCGGCAGCAGGTCGGCCAGTTCGGGAAAGGCATAGACGGGCTGAGCCAGGTCGGGCAGCAGGGCGCGCGCGTAGAGGCCGCAGGCGGTGGTCAGCCCATCGAAGAGGACCCAGAAACCGACACTGATCAGAATGCCCCTGCGGGCTGTCCGTGGATCACGGGCGGCGGCCACTCGCTGATGGAAACCCGGATCCACGATGGTCCAGACGGCCACCAGGCCCCAGAGCAGCACCAGACTCCAGGGCAGAGCCCCGGGAATTCGAAGATGTTCGGGAGGCAGATTCGCCACCAGGAAGGGCACACCGCCATACTGGCTGACAAGCCAGACAAGCACGGCGATGAAGGCCAGGAACATCGCGAAGAACTGCAACATGTCCGTGACCAGCACGCTGCGCAGTCCACCGCGCCAGACATGGAACACGGTCAGGATCAGCGCCCAGCCCATGCCGGCTTCCAGACTGAGCCCCAGCGATCGCTCCAGCAGGATCGCGGTCATCAGCAGGTAGGGGGCCGGGGTCACCATCACCAGAGTATACAGCCCCGCCAGTTTTCCGGCAGCCCTGCCGTGACGATTGCCGATGCGCTCGGGGATGCTCAGTTCCGCGCCGTCACGCACCCGTCCGGCCAACAGCCAGGCATAGAGCAGGGCGAACACATAGTAGAACACGCCCAGAGCCAGCCAGTTGACCAGTCCCCAGGTCCAGGTGAACTCGCCCACCCCCAGGATTCCGCCATACCAGGTGCAGACCAGAGTGGCCACGAACACCGGCAGCGTGATCCGTCTGCCGGCACTGAGGAACTGGCCCTCTTCGCGCGAGGCGGCCCACCAACCGATCACGGGCGTGCCCAGCAGGGCCAGGCCCAGGATGATCAGGACTTCCGGTTCGGGGGTCATGCGCCAGTTTCCAGGGGAGTGTGGGTGAGGAACACCGGGCAGCCGCTGACCTGGACCTTGAACTCGGTGTCCAGCACGGAATTGGACACTCCATGACATCCGGCGTCCAGACTCAGCGAATGGGCGGGGAAGGCAAGCCCGGCAAGATCGATCCGGCAGGGGGTACTACCGAAGCGTACCAGCCCGACACCATCTCCGGGCTGAGCGCGGAAGACATGTTCTCCAGCGCCGAGAACCAGAATGCTGCGCGGCCCGTCAAGCAGCCGGACCTGCTGGCGGGGATGTTCGGCCAGCAGGGAGAACAATCCCAGCACATGGTCCCAGCGCGTGCCCTGCCAGCAGGCGATGTCCAGATGACTGGCTCCGCTGGTGGCTGCCCAGGCCAGTCCCTTTTCCAGGTCCGAAGAGCCTGGATCAGGGCGATGCTCGATCGGGATTCCCGCACGGCGCTGGCGCGCCAGGCTGTCCGCGTCGATACTGTCCAGGTCACCCAGGATCAGGTCAGGTTCGAGACCGGCCGTCAGCAGGTTGCCCAGGCCACCGTCCACGGCCACCGTCGTTCGCAGTGGAGGCCGTCCAGGAACCGTGCGCAAGGGCATGAGAAGCTCTTCGCCGGGGCGAATCCGGGCAAGCAGGCGCGGATCGGACGTGCCGTTCAGAACCAGCAACAGGCTGTGGCGCATGGGACTCCAGAGTGCAACGCTGTCTCCGCGGTGGATTCCGGCCGGAGTGGCCGACAATCTATCGAATTCCTCAGGCCGGCAGGGAACCGGGAGGACATGGGCGGCCTTCAAACCAGACTGAACCAGCTTCAGGGGCAGCGGACATTGATTGAGCTTGTCCGGTGGCATCCCTACTTTCACCAGGCGCCCAGTGACCGTCCGCAGGTCCGCCGTGATACCGTCATCAATCCGGGGAACCACCATGCACCTGCCCATCTCATGCCGGACGGCCACCGCCCTCCTGCTGCTGTCGGTGGCGGATTGCGGTCAGGCCTCTCTGGCCGGCTTCCCCTATCTCCAGATTCAGCCCGATGCCCGGGTGGCCTCCACGGCCGCCAGCACGGTTGCCGGTGTCAGCGGGGTTGGCGGTCTGCAACTCAACCCGGCGTCGGTGGCCGGTCTGGACGACAATCAGGCCCAGTTCCTCTGGCTGGATCACCTGCAGGACATCAACTACTTCAATACCAGCATCAGCCTCAAACGATATGCGCCGTGGATTCTCAGCGCCGGATTCAGTCATCTGGGTTATGGCAGCCTGGACGGGCGTGACGAGTTCGGCGTATCCACGGGCAGTTTCGAGAGTCAGGACAATCTTGTGTTCGTGGGTGCCGCCCGCGAACTGGGAGCTGTGCGCGCCGGTGCCAATCTCAAACTGGGATGGAGCACGATCGACGATGCGCGCGCCAGTCTGCTGGCCATGGACCTGGGCCTGCAGAGCCGCGTGGGAAAGGATTTCCTGCTGGGAGCCGCATTGCGCAACGCCGGAAAGGTGCTCAGCGATTTTGGTTCCAGTGAGACACCCCTGCCGGTCACGCTCCAGCTTGGTGTCCAGAAAAGTCTCGAACACCTTCCCTTCACCTGGTCGCTGGCCTGGGAGCAGGTGAAGGGACAGGATTCCAACATGACCGTGGGTGGCGAGTTTCTTGTGGCCCGCCGCTGGCACCTGGGGCTGGGCTACAATTTCGGACTGGGTGAGGATCGGCTGAGCGCCGTCTCCGGGGAATCCACGCGCGGACTCAGCGCAGGGCTGGGCGGACGCATCATGGAAGACTATCATTTCCATTGGGCCTGGAATTCATTCGGCGAGCTGGGCGCGCTCAACCGCTTCACCATTTCACGGACATTCCCGTGATCGATTGTCAGACATGCCGCCAGAATCTGGCCGAGCTGGATTCCGGGCAACTGGAAGAAGAACTGGCGGTCAAGGTACGCCTGCATCTGGATGGCTGCGAATTCTGTCGGTCCTGGCGCAAGCGGACCGCCAACGAGCATCACCACAGCGCAGGACCCGCGAATGGCAAGAAGCAGCATCTGGGGCTGGACCCCATTGCCATGTGGTACGAACGCTTCGAGAAACCACGCGAAACCCGCATCTCACGTCGCCGCCTGCGACTGATCCAGGCCGTGATCGTCCTGGCCGCCTTCAGCATGATGCTCCTGGGTGTCCAGATGCGCAGCGAGCGGATGAACCGGATGATTTCCCGCAGCGATGCGCCCACTGAATCACAGAATCCAGCCGCTCTGTTGACACGCGCGCTGGAACTGGATCCACCTGCGGCCGAACTCTTCTTTCCCCTCTGGCATGGCTATCGCCAGAAAGTGGATGAACTGGCTCAGTTGAATGCCTTGACACTCGGACAGCTTGAAGATGTATCACGTGACGCCTCGCCCCACAACCAGATGATACAGGTTCTCAATGTGCGCCTCGATTCCATCCAGTCGGCTCGAACTGGATTGCGCAGCGATTTTCTGGCCTCGGTTGGCCAGCGTCTGGGTCCGGAACGGGAGCATCTGCTGCGATCCAGGACCGAGCTCTGGGACCTCGATCTTTAGCCCTGAATCCAGCCATGACAGGCTTGTCCATGCTTCCAGTCCATTCAGATGCGTGATAATATTGTCTTCGTGCCGTTTTTAAGTTCCCCATTCGCTGCCTTGCGTTTCTGATGCCGAACCATCAGATTCTCCACCCTTGATCGCCTGAAACGCAAACCGACATCAGACCCGCTCGCACCACATCCTGCCGGACACGATCAGCGACTACTGATACCCTCCAATCCTGATCGGCGCCGGGGGCCCTTGTGCATTTTCCATCCATGGACCGGTACAGCCAGTCAATTGCCAGTTCTTCTTGGCGAACTCCCTGTCTGAAGGCTGCGGTCTCCATTCTGCTGATGCTGGCCGTTCGCTCCGTCCGGGGCACGACCCATACCTTCGATTCGGTTCCCATCTCTGGACAGCACACGGTGTTTCTTGCCTTTCAGTGTGACGACAAGGTGGATTCCCAATTTGTCAACATCGCCCTGGAGAAGGGCATTGCCATCGACTTTGCGCCCTATCGCAATGCGGTCACTGACATCAATGGGGATTTTCCCGGAGATCCGTATTACGATGAATGGCTCATTGGCTGGGCCCACGAACAGGGAATGGGGCTTTCGGTCCATGACCAGCCGGCAGCACCTCATCTGCTGGAGACATTCGGGCGTGATACCGTTCGCACGCGCTGGCAGATGCAGTTGGATTTCGTACGCCATTGGGGCAATCTGGGGCCGGAGGAGATTCCGGGTTTCGTCTGGGTCGGGCATCAGACGAACACGGAGCTGAGAGCGATGGCACGGCAGTTCGGATTTCCCTGGACGCGGGGAGCGCTTTCTCACAATGAGGATCTGTACTTGAACGGTCTTGGTTGGGGAAATCCTCCCGGCGCCGAGTCCTTCATGCCACCAATCATGTATCACAGATCGCTGGTCCCGTCGTGCAGCATGTATCGATTGAACACTCTGGGCAGCGGATTTCCCAAGACTTCCAGTGCAGCCGATACCACTGGTTGGTGGGCCGGAACTCACGCATTCCTTGACCAACTGTCCAGGGTGAACGGAGTGGCCTTCCTCAATCTCCACCCGGGATGGACGGGGCCCTGTCGCGAAACATGCAGCCGGGACAGTCTCTATTCGCGCTCACTGCAGCTTCCCAACGGGAATCTGATCCACTGTCGTGGACGTCAGGGCAATACGGGGCGCAACGACATCTCGGCCATGCAACTGGACTGCATTCTGGAAGCGATGGCTCATTGGGACAGTCTCAAACTGGCGAGCGACGGTGTCCGGCGTCTGGCGATCGTGCCGATCGAACAGCTGATGACCAGCTCCGTGCTGCCATGGCGCGAGGACGACACCAGCGATCCGGATATCGCGGTTGCCAATGCCTGGAGCACGCTGGACAGCCTGGTGGATTCCGGTCGGTCCTTCAGCGGGGATGTGGCCCTTCGACCTCGTGACCAGGTGTTGGTGCATGTCGATGGAACGGGCAGCATCATGGCGGGAACGGGGACGATGGACAGCCCTCTGCCTTCAACCTCCTTCAATCATCTGTTCAATTGCTCGGTCGAATTCGTGGGGCACAGCCCGGGTGATACGCTGACACTTGAGCCGGACCCAGCCATGCGTTGTGGGAATGTGCGATTCAACCTCAACGGATTGACTCTGCTTGCGGGAAGCTCCGAGCTGCCCCTGATGGAATACATGAGCAGCGCATCCCAAGGGCGATTTCTGCATCACATCGAATGGGTCAACGGAACCTTCGATTTCGCAGGAAATCACACCACCGTTGGTGTAAGCCTGGGAGACGTGGCGACGATCGCCAACCCGGTCCTTCGTCCGTCGGACCTGCATTTCCGGGGGATCACTTTCCGCGCGGGAGAGGATGCTCTCTGGTTGCGCAATGTTCATCATCCCGTTGTTGATTCATGTTTCTTCCAGGCACTGCCCGGCGTCAGTGGGGGCAGCCTGATCCGGGGCGGATCGGGATTGTACTGGCCCCGGATCCGCAACTGCGTTTTCGACCTCAGAGGCGCAGGCAATCAATCCACAGCCCTGGATTTTGGAAACAACTCCACGGACAACTGGCAGGACAGTCTGGCCATCGTGAACAACATCTACATCACCGGTACCGGAAGTCACACCGTGATCCGGATGCCGGCGCATGCCAACCTTGATTCGTCAGGGGTGGGGCGCAAACTGCGATTGGGAGGCAGCTACGTCATCAGCAATCG